>MVRA01000202.1 GCA_002067315.1 Methanocella sp. PtaU1.Bin125
GCTTCGTCTTCAGGATATAGTAGTCCGTGCAGATCGACTCCTGGGGCCACACGCCAGCGCGACGCATCAGGATCTCCAGCACCGCATCGCCCATCCCGAACCCCACGGCAGGCATCTCCTCACCGCCGAAGAGCCCGACGATCTTATCGTACCGGCCGCCGCCGAAGATAGCCCTCAGCTCACCCTTCGTATCGAAGCACTCGAACACAGTCGCCGTATAATACGCTAAACCACGGATGATGGACGGATCGAACTCGCAGAACTGGTCCATGTTGTACATGGCCATCAGCCCCGCCAGCTTCTCCAGGTTCTCCAGCCCTTCCTTCGCCCCGGGCGTATCGACGTATTTTGCGGCCGCGTTCCTCAGCAGCGGCAGCGCCTCCACGAACGGGCCCCGGGTGTCCAGGATCGCCTCCAGCTCCCCGACCTGGAAGTCGTCCATGCCGGCTTCGAACAGCATCTTCTTGAACTCGTCGCCGGTGATCTTGCCGCGCTTATCAATAGCAGCGAAGATCGGGCCAGGGTTCGTGAAGCCCATTCCTTCCAGGAGGCCCTGCATCAGCCGGCGGTCGCTGATCTTGAAAATGAACTCGCCCTGCAGCTGCAGGTTCAGCATCAGATCAATACCCACGGCCAGGACCTCAGCGTCGGCCTCCGGGCCCTTGACGCCGTAGATGTCGACGTTCAGCTGGTAGAACTCCCGGAGACGCCCCGACTGTGGCTCCTCGTACCGCCACATCTTGGGCATCGAGAACCACTTGATCGGCAGCCGCAACGTCTTAGCCCGCTCGACCACCATGCGAGCGACAGTCGGCGTCAGCTCCGGGATCAGCGTGATCTCCCGCTCGGCTTTATCTTTGAAGGAGAAGGTCTGCTGCACGATCTCCTCGCCGCTCTTCACCCTAAACAAGTCCAGCGACTCAACGCTCGGCGTGTCCACTTCCCGGAAGCCGTAATGCCGCACGACCTCGAAGATCTTGTCCATCACGTCCCGGCGGGCGGCCATCTCTTCGGGGTAGAAGTCCCGGAAACCTTTGAGCGACTGGAATCTTGCCATGATGATCACATTACGATATACGCGAATCTGTTAATCGAAGTACACTAAGTAGACAATCGAAGCAATATTTAAATTTTTATACCCTGGCCCAATCCTGCAATTATGGATATCCAGATATCAAACGATAAATATGCTACCGTAAGAGTTTTGTTCAATTAAATGAATATAAGTTATAGAGTATAAACAGGCTATTGACATTAGTAAAAGGCCACAGGGATATTTATTTATGAAGGGAAACGAGAGAATAGATCAAGTGGAAAGGATGCTTTCGGTCACGCTTCGTGTTCACAAAGGTGAAAAGATGCTGGTAGCCAGCAACAGAGAGCTGGGCATCGTGACACAAGGCAAGAACTGGGACGCCCTTATGAAGAACATTCATGACGTCATCGAGACCTATTTTGATATCCCGTCGGCCGATTCCGTGAAGATATGCCTGGAGATCGACCCGACGGTGACCGATAATGCCGAGACTGCCAGTTGTTAGCTGGAAAGAATTGGTCAAAATGCTGGTGAAGCTTGGCTATTATTTGAAAAGGTACGGCAAAGGCGACCACATGATATTTGAGATTATGAATCCTCGAAAAGGATATGGCATCGTATCTGTGCCAAGACATAAAGAGATTGATCCTGGTACCTTAAAGGATATTATACAGATCGTCTCTGATCATACAGGCATGACTGAAGAAGAGCTTGAAAAAATGCTCAGGTAGGCAGATGCCAAAGGTGCCGGGAACGCATGAATAGAAACGGCACGCTACGAAGCCATTATTAAAAAATGGGGAATCGGCGGGTCTCGAAAAATAAAACTCGCCTATGTAGTGTACGACGCGTTAATGTCTACATACTTATGCGTCAGGTCGCAGCCCCAGGCCGTCGCGCTCGCGTTCCCGAGAGCCAGGTCGACGGTCACGTACAGCGTGTCGTTCCCCATGATCTTTTTGGCCTTCGCGAGCACCGCCTCGTCGCTCTTCGGCCAGCCTTTATCGACCAGGTTCACCGACTCGTCCCCATCAGAAAAAGTCAACGTAACCTTAGCAGGCTCCATCTCCGCAGAGGAATACCCGACCGCACAGACAGCCCGGCCCCAGTTGGGATCAGTGCCATATACAGCGCTCTTGAACAGCGGAGAACGAATCACAGCCTTAGCGGCCTTCCGTGCGTCCTCCACGCTCTTAGCGCCTTTCACGGTGCATTCTATAAGCTTCGTAGCGCCCTCGCCGTCGCGCGCCACCATCTTAGCGAGCTCGGTACAGACGCGCTCCAGGCCCGCCTGGAACTGCGCCATGTCCTTCGGCTTGCCGGCCTTCCCGGTCGCGATGATGAACACGTTGTCGTTGGTGCTGGTATCGCCGTCCACGACGACCATGTTATAGGACTTATCGACAGCCTCGCGGAGCCGCTTTTCCAGCTCGGGCTGGCTGATCTCGGCGTCGGTGAACAGGAAGGACAGCATGGTGCCCATGTTGGGCTCGATCATGCCGGAGCCTTTGGCGATGCCGCCGAAGCGGATGCCGCCGTCGATCTCGACCGCGTACGTCTTGGGTACCAGGTCAGTCGTCATAATGGCCCGGTTCGCCTTCTCACTACCGAGCGGCGTGTCCGTGACCTGCGAGAAGACTTCCTCGAAGTGGTCCCGGTACCAGGCCATGTTCATCGGCCGGCCGATGACGCCGGTCGAGGAAACGCCGATCGTGTGCGGGTCGACGCCCAGCTTCGTCGCCAGCATCCCGGCCATGGCGATGGCGTCGTTGATGCCCTGCTGGTGGGTGAACGCGTTGGCGTTGCCGCTGTTGGCTATGATGCCGTTGAACTCGTGGCCGTGCTTCCTGATGTGCTCCTGCGAGACTAGCACGGGCGCCGCCTTGACCTTGTTCCTCGTAAACACGGCGGCGCAGGGGCCTTTCGCTAACATGATGGCGAGGCCCATCTTGCCTTCCTTGATACCGAAGGCCCTGACGCCCTTTACGGCGCAGATGCCCCCGTCGATAATTTTCACTTCTTACCACCTAAGCCTTGAATGATGTCCTCGCGGGTGATGATGCCGATCAGCTTTCCGCCGCTGACGACCGGTAACCGGTTGATCCTGAACCGGACCATGAGCGCCGAGGCGTCCTCGATGTCCTTATGGGGCTCGATAGTGACCGGCTTCCGGCTCATGACGTCCCGGACGGGCTTTTCGCTCACGTCCTTGAACGACTCCTGGAGGCGCCGGAGCTGGAGCATGTCGCGCAGCGGGATTTCCAGCAGCACCTCGAAGGGGCTGGGCAGCCACAGGGTGCTCGAGACCTCGGGCCCGGCGAGGACCTTCATGATGTCGCCCTCGGTGATGATGCCGACGAGCTTCTCGCCATCCATAACCGGCAGGCCGCTGATGTCCTTTTCGCTCATCACCTTCACGATCGACCCGATCGGATCCGCGGGCGTGCAGGTTATTACGTCTCTGGTCATGACCTCTTCGACTTTCATAATGACACCTCAAGCTTATTACGGGAACAGGCCGCTGGTCCACAGGCCCGTCCGCTCGTCGAACCCGTACATCAGGTTCATGTTCTGGATCGCCTGGCCCGACGCGCCCTTGACCATGTTGTCGATCGCGGAGACGACGACGACGCGGTCCGAGCCCTGCTCGGCCTCGAAGGCGATGTCGCAGAAGTTCGACCCGCGGATGTTGGCGAACGAGGGCGTCTGGAGCCGGACGAACGGCTTGTCCTGGTAGAATTCCTCGTAGATCGCCTGCACCTCGGCCTGGGTGATCGGCTCGTCAACGAACAGGTGCGCGGTCGAGAGGATGCCCCGGGTCGACGGGACGACGTGCGGGGTGAAGTGGACCTTAACGCCGGGGCTCAGCCGCTGCTGCTCCTGTGCGATCTCCGACGCGTGCCGGTGCGTGGTCATGTTATAGGGCCGGACGTTCTGGGTGACGAACGGGAAGTGCGTCGTGGCAGTCGGATCCTGGCCGGCGCCGGAGATGCCGGACTTCGAGTCGACGACGATGCGGCTCACGATGCCCTTCGCGACGAGCGGGGCACAGGCCAGGTTGGCGCCTGTCGGATAACAGCCGGGATTACCGACCAGTGTCGCGTCTTTAACCTCCGGGTGCAGCTCGGGCAGGCCGTAGACCGCCTCCCGGGGGTCCGCGTGCTTCTTCTTGTAGACCTCTTCGAATTTGGCCACCGGCAGCCGGTAGTCGGCGCTGAGGTCGATCACGCGGAGGCCTTCCTTCAGCAGGCCCGGGACAATGGTCATGGCGGCGCCGTGTGGAACCGCGGTGAAGGCGACGTCGCACTTTTTGGCGATCTCCGCCGGGTCGACGTCCTCGAAGGTGAGGTCGATCAGGTTTTTCAGTCCCGGGTGGACCGAGTCCACCGGCTTCCCTTTCTGGCCCCGGGAGGTGACGACGGTTACCTCGGCCATGGGGTGCATGGTGAGCAGCCGCAGCAATTCGCCACCGGTGTACCCGGTGCCGCCAATAATCCCTACTCGTAACATTTGCTTCACCTGAGGATCGTTACATTAACTTTCCTTGATCTGTTGCCGGATGTACCGGCTGGAGGCGTAGGGCGACGGGTCGGATTCCGTCAGCCGCACCACCTTCACGTGGATGCCCCGTTCCTCGAGCTGTCTCTTCAGCCCGGCCTCGTCCCAGTGCTGGTCGAAGCCCAGCACGAGGACATCGGGCTCCAGCTGCCTGATCGGCTCGAACATGTCCGTCTCGCTGCCGAGGATGGCGTTGTCGACGCACTTGAGCGACCGGACCATGAAGAGCCGCTGCTGCTCCGGGATCAGCGGCTTGCGCTTGTGCCGGATGGTGCTTTCCCGGGCCACGATCACCCATAGCTCGTCGCCCAGCTCCCGTGCCTTACACAGGTAGAGGACGTGGCCGGGGTGCAGGATATCGAAGGTGCCGGTAGCCACCACACGTGTCGTACCCCTGTCGGAGGTCCGGGTCATGATTCCTCCGGCCCGATCACCGGCAGGGTGATCCGCTCGCCCTGCGGGTCGTAGCATACCCAGTCGTGCCGCCGGTACGGGTAGACGACGATGATGTTGTAGACGCCTTTGGCCCCGAACATGTCCAGGTCCTCGTCCGAATACCGGAGATCGTGCACCGGGTGGCTGTGGACCGAGCCGACGACCGACAGGTCCAGCGGCATGTTGTCCAGCAGCAGCCGGGCCGAGGTCTCGTTGGACGTGGTCCCCGGCACGAGGAGCAGCTCGTCGATCACGCCGTCGGTGGCCCGGAGCAGCGCGGCGAACTCGTGGGGGTGCGAGGACCGGCTGGCCTCGATGATCGTGTCCAGCAGCTCCCGCGCGATGCCCCTCACCTGTCTTTTTCCCCGCATGCCGTCACTGTCTCCTGAGTTTTTCTCCACTACGCGTTTTACATATTTATTATTATTCGTACGCGTGCGCTGATCGCGGAACGTTGAGATATCTTTCGGCCAACCTATTTAATACCATCACCCGGAAGGCAATAAGAAAAGCCTCCCGGGCACCGGCCGCTGCATACCCGTTCGGCAGGAAAGTCAAAATAGTCTCATTTCTTTATCCGGGGTGCGACGGCAGGGCCTTTCCTGGCGACGGGCTCGTGCCGGCTCTTCCCGCAGTGCGGGCAGATGTCGTCCTGCTCCAGCGCCTTTTCGATGTCGGCCTCCAGCCGTTGCTCGACCTCGATCTCGATCTCCTTCTCCATGGCCTTATCCCGCACCTTCTGCCGCTCCTCGATGAAGCTGGAGCCGATGATACCGGCAGGCAGCGCGAACATGGCGACGCCCGCCAGCGCGATCACGGCGCTGAATATTTTACCGAGCGGGGTCACTGGATAGATATCGCCGTAGCCGACGGTGGCCAGCGTGATGACGCCCCAGTACATGGCGCTGGGGATGCTGTCGAACTTCTCGGGCTGGGCCTCGTGCTCGGCGTAGTACATGCACGAGGAGGAGATGATGAGGGCGATCGCGATGATGAAGATGGTGATGAGCAGGTCCTCTCTCCGGCTCTTGATGATCCGCCCGAGCATGCTCATCGAATCGCTATACCGGGAGAGCTTGAATACCCGGAGCAGCCGGAGCAGCCGCAGGGCCCGGATGAACCGCAGGTCAAGGGCCACCAGGAACGGCAGGTAGAAGGGCAGGATCGCCATCAGGTCGATGAGGGCCAGCGGCGATACCATATACCGCAGGCGGCCTTTGACAGCGCCCTTATACCGGTCGTCGAGGGTGCATACCCACAGCCGGGCCACGTACTCCACCGTGAATATTTCGACAGAAAAGATTTCGAATAGCGTAATCAAGGCCCAGTACCGGTCGTAAAAGCTCTGGACCGTCTCGAAGATGACAGACGCCACGTTGAGGACAATCAGTACAATGAGGCAATAGTTCACGACTCTGCTGACTTTATAGGCTTGATTGTTATCATCCAGAACATCGTAGACCGCTTGCTTGAACTCCCGGTACATTCACAGCCCCCAATCGCTACAAACTGCCCGAATAAGATGCTGAATAATACATATAGCCCGAATGGCATATTTAGCGTTTTCTCTAAGTACATTAGTCTACTTGTATTAGTATCCACGGGACATGGCAATGGCGGCCCGGCCGGAATACCGGCATCCTTTCTGGCGCTCGTCTGGCAATGTATTTATAAATAACCGGTTATTATTCGTATGGGTAAGATATTAGAGGCAGGTATCGGTGAAGGACGACTTTACGAAATATTCTACTTCTGTCGAGCTGGCGTCGCGGATCCCGGCCGTGCTGCGCATCGGCGTCACGGGGCACCGCAACCTCGAGTTTCCGGCGCTCATCAGCGACAGCATCCGCAAGGTCATCAAGGAGCTGGACGAGCTCCTGAAAAAGGAGCTGAAATATTCGCCCCACACGTTCATGACGCTGTCGCCGCTGGCCGAGGGCTCGGACCGGCTGGTCGCCCGGGAGGTCCTGAACTGGAGCGCCCCCGGGGGCTGCTACCACCCCTTCCTCGAGGTCGTGCTGCCGATGCCGGAGGAAGTCTACGTCAGGGACTTCAAGTCGGAAGAGTCGGTGAGGGAGTTCAAGGAATACCTGGCCAGGGCGCGGCTGATCAAGGTGATCGACGGCGCCCGTTCCCGGGAGGACGCCTTCGAGATCGCAGGCCAGTACGTGGTGCAGGGCAGCGACATCCTGATCGCGATCTGGAACGGCAAAGCGGCCGCCGGGCAGGGTGGCACGGCCGACATCGTCGACTACGCCCGCAAGACCGGGCACCAGCTGGTCGTGATCGACGCGACGTCGGGCGAGATCACCTACGAGCTGGACCGCAAGAGGCTGCTGGCCCCCCTCCGGGACCTCGATGCCTATAACGGCAAGAGCATCCGGAACCGGGAGATCGAGGCGTTTTCGGCCAGCAGGGACGAATCGTTCCTGAAGATGACGCATACCTCCGGGCTGCCGGAGGAGGTGCTCCAACCGGTCGAGCGCGACCTGGTCCCCAAGTACGCGCGGGCCAGCATCCTGGCAAAGCGCTACCAGCGCCGCTATTTCTACGCAGGCATCGTCCTCTACGTCATGGCCATGCTGGCCGTGACCACGGTCGCCACCCACGCGCTCTTCGAGCACGACATGATGGCGATCATCGAGGAGCACTGGCACGATTCGCCGATCACGGAGACGGCGCTGGAGCTTATCTTCAAAGGCCTGGAGATCGTCCAGATGCTCATTATCCTGCTCGTCGTCGGGCTGAGTAACTATTTCGGCTTCCACCGGCAATGGATCGACTACCGGTTCCTCGCCGAGCGCATTCGTGCGGCCATCTTTTTTACGATTGCCGGCATCCGCTACGAGCCGCTGAGGTATCCCCGGTACCTGGACAAGAACATGCAGTCCGACTACTGGATTGTCAAGGCGTTCTCGTGGATATGGTACGCGTCCCCGGTCCGCGTACAGGTCAACGACCTGCAGAAGCTGAAAAATTTCCTGAAGCTTGCCTGGATCGACGACCAGAAAGACTTCTATCACCGGGGTTCCCAGCGGCAGGAACGGAAGAACGAGCGGTGGGAAACCCTGGCGTTCGGCCTCTTCATCCTGACGCTGCTGGCGGCTACGATCCCGTTCATCGGCGAGATCGCGCACTTCGACTACCACGGGATCAGGCCGTATCTCTATATGATTGGCATCGTGTTCCCAGCCTGTGGCGCTTCCGTGGCGGGTTACCTGGCGCTCCGCCAGTTCCAGCGCAACGCGGAACGGTACGAGCAGATGGTGCCGCCCATGCAGAACTTCAGCCGGCAGATCGAGCTGGCGGGCAGCCGGGAGTCGCTCATCGAGATCGTGGAGGAGGCCAACGAGCTCATGCTCCGCGAGAACCAGGACTGGCGTATCAACCTGCTGTCCCAGAAGCTCAAGCCCTAGCGGCCCTTGAAGCGCGATTTGCGGGACATTTTTGTCGCATAGCCTCCAGCATCGCCGCACGGGAAAACGGTAAAATATATATCGGCCAATGCATAGCATAAATGGGTCTTACGAATGTTAGAGCTCAAGTTTGTCCGGAACAACCCGGACGCAGTGCGAGACGCCCTCGTCAAGAGAAACATGGGCACCGAGCACCTCGACCGCCTCATCGGCCTGGATAAGGAATGGAGGCAGTGTCTGGTCGAGGGCGACCGGCTGAAACAGACGAGGAACAGGGTCACCCAGGAGGTCGCGCGGCTGAAGAAAGAGAAGAAGGACGCAGCCGCACAGATTGACGAAATGCGCAGCATCAACGCGCGCATCAAGGAGATCGACGACCGTATCCGTGACATCGAGTCCGGGATGCAGGAGATCCTGCTCAACATCCCCAACATACCGAGCTCTACGACCCCGGTGGGCAGGGACGAGAACGACAACCCGGTCATCCGCGTCGTCGGCGAGCCCCGGAAGTTCGGCTTCCCGGTGAAGCCCCACTGGGAGATCGCGGAGAACCTCGACATCATCGACTTCCAGCGGGCCGCCAAGATCTCCGGCCAGGGCTTTGCCGTTTACAAAGGCATGGGCGCAAAGCTCGAGCGGGCGCTGATCAGCTTCATGCTGGACGTGCACGACCGGCAGGGATACGTAGAGGTGTTTCCGCCGGTGCTCATGACCGAGAAGGCGATGATCGGCACCGGCCAGCTCCCGAAGTTCAAAGAGGACATGTACGCATGTACCGACGGCTTTTACCTGGCCCCCACGGCCGAGGTGCCGGTGACCAACCTCTACATGGACGAGTACCTGGAGAAGCTGCCCGTCTTCCACACGGCGTACACCGCCTGCTTCCGCCGGGAAGCGGGCAAGCACGGCCAGGACACGCGGGGCATCATCCGCCAGCACCAGTTCAACAAGGTCGAGCTGGTCAAGTTCGTCCGGCCCGAGACGTCCTACGACGAGCTGGAGAAGCTGACGAAGGACGCGGAAGAGATCCTGCAGCTGCTGAAGATCCCCTACCGGGTGATCAGCCTCTGTACCGGCGATCTCGGGTTCTCGGCGGCCAAGACCTACGACATCGAGGCCTGGGTGCCGGCGCAGGGCAAGTACCGGGAGATCTCGTCGTGTTCCAACTTCGAGAGCTTCCAGGCCCGCCGCGCCAACATCCGCTACCGGACCCCCGAGGGCCCGCAGTTCGTCCACACGCTCAACGGCTCCGGCCTGGCGGTGGGCAGGACGGTCGTCGCCGTCCTGGAGAACTACCAGCGCGAGGACGGCAGCGTCGAGATACCGGAAGTGCTCCGGCCCTATCTCCACGGCGCCACCGAGATCAGATAAGACAATAGACAGAGGGCACGGCCAGACTGCGCCCGCACAACTATTGTGCGCCCTCTGCTACCCATTTTTCACATGACGGCTTGTGAATGACTAAAAATGATTTGAGGCCGTTATGGCCTTTGCGACCTTCATGCCCTCTGTGTCCATTGCTTAATGGAAGACGAACATATAGGAGCTCCAGAGGATGACGAAGAAGAACATGATCCCCGTGGAAAAGCCGAGCAGTACGCTATACACGTCCGGTATCTGGAAGATAAAATATGCCGTTAGCCCGACGGTAATCCCGATCACTAACGCTATAGTGACTAATGTTTTTAATTCTGACAGCTACATAACCCCCCGGTTATCTGATTATTACTAAGCAACCCAACTTTAAATAATTTTGGGTTAGCGGCCAGAATCAGTCTTCTTGACCATTGATCGGGCCATGTCCGCCCAGGATCTCCCCGGCGACCTTCAGGTTCACCAGCAGATCGTCCAGCGTCGCCAGCAGCGTGCCGACCGAGTCGGCCCGGGCGATCGCGACCATGCGGCCGTCTTCCGCATAAGTCTCCACGTAGCCCTGGTTGTCGGCGGCGATCGACCCGGCCAGGAGGCGGGCGTTCCCGGCTTCGACGACGAGCCGCGCCTCACACTTTGCCACTGAGCTGCCTCCCGACGATGGCGTTGACCGCCTCTAAAAACTCTTTCGATTTTGCGGCCGGGATGGTCGCCCCGGAGGCGATCCTGTGGCCGCCGCCGTTGCCGCCTGCGGCGACCGCGCCTTCGCGCAGGGCCGTCGACAGGTCCAGGCCCTGCCGGATCAGCGCGGCCGTCCCCCGGGCCGAGACCTTGAACCGGTCGCCGTCGGCGTTGAGGACGATGATCGGCTTGTCCGGCATGACGTACCGGATGATCGTCGACGCGATCGCGCCCGTGACGTCGCTGCAGCAGATGTCGAGATACCGGATCGTGCTCATTTCCTTCACCTGGCTGATCGCCTGGTGCAGCGCCTGCAGGATCTGCCCGGAGTACTCGAACCGCTTTTCCTCCGCCTCCTTGAGCGCGGGCGCGTGGCGCAGGCATACGGACAGGCCCAGCCCCGGCTGACCGGTCTTGCCGCAGGAGTTGACCGTGTTGGTGAAGTCGTACACGTCTTTGATCAGCTCTTTCTCCAGGCGGTATACGTCGCCGAACAGTGAATCGATCGTGTCGGGGGGAGACTTCTTCAGCAGCATGAGCGACAGCGCGCTTCCCAGCCGCTTCAGGTCTTCATGGGACAGCCGCTCGATGTCGCCCTCCAGGCCCAGCTCGCGGACGAACTTTACCGTCTCCTCGTGCCGGCCGGAGAAGTCGAAGTACGGGTCGATCGAGTACTCGAGCACCTTCCACACCGGCCCCATGCCCAGCTTCAGGCCTTTCTGCACGGTGATGACGCCGTTCTTCACGCCCTCGTCCAGAATGTCCTTGTTCGGGCCGATCATCTGCTGCTTGTCGCCGATGGCGCCGGAGACGGCCAGGCCGGCCAGGTCGACGTTATCGCCTAACGTCCGGGCGAACGCGTAGGCCACGCCGGAGCCCGACATCTGGCTGCCGCCGTCGATGCCGGCCAGGTGCGGGTTCACCTGGATGTTCTTATGCCCTTCCCGGGGCATGTGGTGGTCGAGGATCACCGCGTCGTACTTGTTGACGATGTCCGGCTGGCCGGAGCCCATGTCGCAGAAGATGACCGGCACGGCCGGGTCCAGCACGGCCTCGATAGAAGAGTCTAAGTTGCTGACGATGGTCGCCTGAAAAGGAATGCGCTGGCGCCGGAGCGCCAGGCAGACAATGCCGCAGGCCGTGATCCCGTCCGCATCGTGATGGGAGACGACCCGCACGAACGTTTGCTTCCGTATCTTATCCGCCGCAGGCCGGGCCATCTGCGAGATTGCCTCTAACATACAGCTCACCCTCGCGGGGCGGATCTTAACGGGATATGAGAATCTCCGCAGTGGCCGGGGAGTATACCCAGTCCCTGGGCAGTACACCGGTGTTGTGGTAGTACTTGACCAGGCGCCTGATCTTCGACTCGGTCAGCTGCAGGGCCCTCTTGTTGTGGAGGTCCTTGTGGTTGTCGGTCATGTGCTTGTGCAGGCCGATCGCCTTGCGGATCAGGTTCGTCAGGTCTTCCGGCAGCTTGGGGCCGGTGCCGTTCTCGCGGAGGATCTCCGTGACCTTCTTGCCGGTGACCTGGGTGATGTCAGGGACGCCATACTTGTCCCTGAGGATAATGCCGACCTGGCTGGTGGACGCGTTCTGACCGTAGGTCCTGGTCACCAGCTTCTCTACCTCTTCCTTGCTCATGGTAAACCATGCCGGCGGCGTGTTGCGGACGGGCCTGGTCGACCTGGATCTTCCCTTTCTGCGGGTATGCATTTTAGCCATTAAATAACCCTCTGTGATTTTAATTTGATTATGTCGGTCTCCAGGACCGTGTCGGCCTGCAAGACCGATGTCGGTCACGATGACCGCAGTAAGATTTACTGTCTGGCGAAGACGTGTAGTCTAAATATGTCACCTTGTTTATATAGATTTTGCCTGTGGCCACAGAGCTCTGTGGCAGCACTACCGTAAACGTATGCCGATTGCCCCCGCCC
>MVRA01000203.1 GCA_002067315.1 Methanocella sp. PtaU1.Bin125
ACACGTACATGCTCTTCTCGAGGTCGCGGCTGCCCTTACGCTTCAGCTCGCCGCCGATGTTCTGGTAGTACCGCATGGCCTCGTCCGTGACCGAGGGCTGGGTGCTGGTCAGCGCGTCGATGAAGTGCTTGCGGCTGACCCGGGCCGCCCGGAGGTCCTCGCGCAGCGCCAGCCGTCCGGCCTTCTTGCAGACGTAGGCGATATCGGCGCCGGTATACATGTCGGTGCGGTCGACGAGCTCTTCGATCTTGACGTCATCCGAGACCGGCATGCGCTTCATGTGGACGCGGAAGATCTCCCGGCGCGCCGCCCGGTCGGGCACCGGTACCAGGATGATCTCGTCGAACCGGCCCGGCCTGAGCAGCGCCGGGTCGATGATGTCCGGCCGGTTGGTGGCGCCGATCACGATGACGCCGCGCAGCTCCTCCAGGCCGTCTAATTCGGATAACAGCTGGTTCACGATGCGCTCGGTGACCCGCGGCTCCCCGGCGGCGCTGCCCCGGACCGGGGCCAGCGCGTCCAGCTCGTCCAGGAAGACCACGGCGGGGGCGACCTGCCGGGCTTTCTTGAACACCTCGCTGATGTGCTTCTCGGACTCGCCGTACCATTTCGACAGGAGATCGCTGCCCTTGGCGGTGATGAAGTTGGCCTGGCTCTCGTTGGCGATGGCCTTGGCCAGCAGCGTCTTGCCCGTGCCGGGCGGGCCGTAGAGCAGCACGCCCTTCGGCGCCTCGACGCCGATCCGCCGGAACGAGTCGGCGTACCGCAGCGGCCACTCGACGGCCTCCCGCAGGAGCATCTTGGTCTCCCCCAGGCCGCCGATGTCGTCCCAGGTGACGTTGGGCACCTCGATCATGATCTCGCGGAGCGCCGAGGGCTGGACGATCTTCAGCGCCTCCTCGAAGTCTACGCGGGTGACGCGGAGCTGGTCGAGGATGTCCGGGGGCAGCGTCTGCGCCTTCATGTCCACCTTCGGCAGCACCCGGCGCAGCACGTTCATCGCCGACTCCTTGCAGAGCGCGGCGATGTCGGCGCCCACGAACCCGTAGGTCCGGTCCGCCAGCTCGTCGATGTTGACGTCCATCGTCAGCGGCATGCTGCGCGTGTGGATCTGGAAGATCTCCTTGCGGCCGGACTTGTCGGGCACCCGCAGCTCGATCTCCCGGTCGAACCGGCCGGGCCGCCGGAGCGCGTTGTCGATCGCCTCGGGCCGGTTCGTGGCGCCGATCACGATCACGTTCTTCCGGCTCTTCAGCCCGTCCATCAGGGAGAGCAGCTGCGCCACCACGCGGCGCTCCACCTCGCCGGTGACCTCCGCCCGCTTGGTCGCGATCGAGTCCAGCTCGTCGATGAAGATGATGGCCGGCGAGTTGTTCTCCGCCTCCTTGAACACGTCCCGGAGGTGCTGCTCCGACTCGCCGTAGTACTTGGACATGATCTCGGGCCCGTTGATCGACGTGAAGTAGGCCTCCGACTCGTTGGCCACGGCCTTGGCCAGCAGCGTCTTGCCGGTACCCGGGGGGCCAAGGATGAGCACGCCCTTCGGCGGATCGATGCCCAGCCGGTTGAACAGCTCAGGATACTTCAGCGGCAGCTCGATCATCTCTCGGATTTTCTGGATGGCGTCACGGATACCGCCCAGGTCCTCGTACGTCACCTCGGGCACCTCGTCCCGGGAAATCTCCGTTGCCTCTGGCATTAGCTGAATCTCGGTCACCTCTGTAATCTTTACTACCCCGCCGGGGATGGTCGATGCCACGGCCAGCTTGACCTCGCCCAGGCCCAGCGAAGGGTTGGAGAAGAAGTCCCTGAAGAATTCCTCGAACATCAGGTTGGAGTTGAACGACTGGCTGGGGGGATTGTAGGTCGACGTGGAGACGATGTCCCCCTGGGCGACGGGCCGGTTCAGGAACGACGCCTGCAGGCTGTCCGGCGACGCGTAGATCCGGATGCCTTTCTGCACCGGCGTCAGGACGACCTTCTTCGCCTCGGTCCACTTCGCCCGGCTGATCTCCACGTGGTCGCCCAGCGTCGTGCCCGCGTTGTGGCGCACGATGCCGTCGATGCGGATGATGTCGAGGTGCATGTCGGAGGGGAACGCGCTGCCGACCACGGCCGACGTGGCCCGGCGGCCGGTGATCTGGATGATGTCGCCGTAAGAGACGCCGATCTCCTTGATGTGGCGCTCGTTGATGCGGGCAATGCCGCGGCCGACCTCCCGCTTGTCGGCCTCCGCCACCTTCAACCGCAGCCTGGCTTTCTCCTCTTTCAGCACCGTCATCGTCAAACCTCAACAAATAAAATATAGAGCTAATTTTATTTATAAAGGTGAATGTCTGTTATCACGGTATAACACAAAGACAGCAAGGCATTGAATGGAAAAATACGGTTATAATAGGGCTCGAAGAATAAAATAATAATTAATTTGTAATAGAAATATATATAATGGTCGTAATGCGATCGTACGGGGTTTATTCTACTGAAATCGTAATGCTTTCTTACCTGATTTTGACCCCGTTGTACTTCCGCAGGATATCGACTACCTGCCGCAGCTTCTCCTTCGGTTCCCCGTCCGGGAACGCGTTCAGGTCCCGCTCGATGCTCGCGATGCGGCGCTCCACCTGCGCCATGCACGCCTCGATCGCCTGCTCCCGGGACATGGACTCCATGTAGACCAGCGGCAGGATGTAGGACTGCTGCAGCGACTTCTTGTTCGCGTCGTCGATCTCGGTGAACTCGATCAGGTCGTCCACGATCTGGTAGGCGATGCCGAACTCCTCGCCCATGCGGAAGCAGATCTGCGCCTTTTCCTCGCTGGCGCCCGCAACACGAGCGCCGACCTCGAAGCAGGACGCGAAGATGGACGCGGTCTTGAGCCGGACGCACTCCACGTAATAGGCTTCCGACGCCCTGACGAACCGCGACTTGACGTCCAGCACCTCGCCCTCAGCCAGCTGCTGGCCCGCCCGCCCGAAGGCGAACACGGACTTCGGGTCGCAGTCCGCGTACATCTGCATGGCCCGGGAGATGAGGTAGTCCGCCGATACCATGGCGACGAAGATGCCGAACTTCTCGTGCGAGGTCAGCTCGCCCCGCCGCTTCATCCCCTCGTCGAGGATGTCGTCCTGGATGAGCGACGCGGTATGGATGAACTCCATGCCCAGCGCGGCGTTCAGGGCCCGGTCGATCGAGCCGCCGTTCAGCTCGGAGACGAGCAACAGCGTCAACGGGCGAAGCCGCTTGCCCGGCGTCTTCAGCGAGTGCGACATCCCCTGCCTGATCTCGTCCATCGCCACGCCGGCGAGGAAACGATCAATCCCTTCCTGAATGGCCTTGGTCTCTGTCCAGTCCTGCATATGACACACAGCCCGTTTCGTCCTTCACCTGTAATACGCTAATGGATTATAAAAGCATTGTACTTTATG
>MVRA01000204.1 GCA_002067315.1 Methanocella sp. PtaU1.Bin125
ACCTCGAACAGCGCCGCCAGTATCGCCAGCACGATCAGCTGGGAGAAGAACGTCGGGTCGGGCGAGATGAACATGGCGAAGGCGAACAGCAGCCCGTACACGCCGATGCGGCCCCTGGCGAGCGTCTCGCGCTTCACCAGCCGCATGCGGACGGCCAGCGTGATGACCAGCGGCACCTGGAACACGACGCCGAACCCGAGCATGAAGTTGGTCACGATGCCGAAGGTCTCGCCCAGCGAGAGGTTGGGCGTGGCGACGCCGGCGCCGTTGCCGATCACGATGCCGAAGAACAGCGGCAGCGTCACGAGGTAGGCGATCGCGGCGCCGGCGACGAACAGGGCCAGCGAGAACGGGAACACGACCTTCAGGAACCGCCGCTCGGCCGGGTAGAGGCCCGGGGCGGCGAACCGGAACGACTCGTAGACGAGCAGAGGGAAACCGACGCAGACGGCCACGATGAAGCAGACGGTGATGCGGGTCTTGAACAGCTCCAGGGGCGCGTAGGTCGTGATCTTGACGTATGACGGCACGACGTGCACGAGGACCATGTCGACGAGGCTTCCCGAAAACGGGAACGTGACCAGCATCAGGACGAGCGTGACCCCGATGACGATCACGAGCCGGTCGCGGAGCTCCCTGAGGTGCTCGCTCAGGCTCATCTCCCTGTCGTCCGGCGGCAGCGCGTAAGCCATAACGTCTCCGGTACATCATGGCTCCGGCCATAATGTCATTGGGTACATTACGGCCCTGAATATAAATCTTTAATGCATCACACCATCTGCCTGATCCGTTCGGCCGACAGGCGCAGTGCGGCCGTGTCGCTCCGCAGCCGGGTGATGTCCGCGCGCAGGATATCCATCTTACCCTCGGCGATCGTCGCGTTCACACGGGACATCGCCGCAGGACGGTACCGCGACGCGGCAGCGTTCAGCCCCTGCTCCACGCTGTCGATCTCGCCCTCGTACCTGTCCGCCCGGGCGACGGCCTCGTTCGCCAGGTCGATGGCATCCAGCCGCTGCGGCAGCGTGAGCCTCTCGCGCTGCTCGTAGACCCGGTATTCGGCCTTCTGCAGGCGTATCAGCTCCGGGCCGAGCGTGTCGCTCACGTTGTTCAGGCGGTACTTGAGCGCGTCCAGCTCGCCCAACACCGCCCCGTCGTTTTGCCCCTGCGCCATGGCCGCGCACCCGAGCAGCAGCACCATGACCAGCAGTAAGATCGCCAGAACCTTCAATTCGCATCCCCGACGGTAAGTATGGCCCGCGTCCGCTTAAAGGTGACCGGGGAAAGTTGCGGCAGGTCGGTTGCGGCAGGTCGGTTGCGGCAGGTCGGTTGCGGCAGGTCGGTTGCGGCAGATCGACCGCTCGCGCGCGCGGGACCGGCCTTGCTATTAACGGCCGATAACGAATATATACGCGCAGATCATAGTTAAATCGGGGGTTCATCATGGGTCTGCTCGAACTGTTCCGGGGCGAAAAGCCGCAGGCCCCGGCCATCGACCTGCGCGAGGTGTACGACGCCTCGATCAAGGACCTGCCCGACCCGAGGCCGCCGGCGCATGATCAGGCGCTGGTAAAGGCCATAAAGGACTACCTGGCCGAGGACAACAAGTGGAAGAACGAGATCTTCCGGTTCGAGGAGGCCCGGCGCCGGGAGCCGGATTTCTACCTTTCCTACTACTGGATTGCCACGCACCACATGGACAAGAAGAACTACCCGCAGGCGATCGACGTCCTGAAGGAGGGCATCGCGAAGTGCCTGAAAAAGAGCCCGCTCTGCCGGAGGCTCGCGGAGTGCTACTTCTGGTCCGGCGACGTGGAAAAGGCGATCTACTGGTTCTGCACCGCGGTCATGGCCGGGGACCAGACAGACTACAACGTGTACCTCTATCTGGGCTACATCTTCCAGGCCTATGGCCTGAAGAAAGCCTCCTACTGGGCCCGCCGGCGCGGCCGGGGCATCTCCTACCAGATGACCTACGTGGCCATGGAATACTTGAAGCGGGACATCGAACGGATCACCGAAATGGTCGACCGGCACAGGAACGAGCGCTCCCGGCGGATGCTGGAGGCCTTTTACCCCTTCGCTAAGAAAAAGCTGGGGTACCTTTAAGCAACATTTTATCTTTTTCGAGCCCTACAATACAGCTATGCCTGTCATCGAAATCAGCCTCTGGGCCGGCCGGACCCGGGAGCAGAAGAAGCGCATAGCGAAGGCGATCACCGACGCGTTCGTCACGGAGGGCGTGCCCGCCGATGCGGTCCACGTGATCTTCCGCGACGTCGACAAAGGGGACTGGTGCATCGCGGGCAAGCCCTGTGATGAATGAATGCTGACACAGTGGGAACTAAGGCTACACGGATCACCCCGGGCACGATAGTACACCCGCTCCTTTTTTTACGCTCTATCTGCCGATCCGCTCGATTATTGTTCTTCTGCTGAAGGTTGTAGAGCGACAGCTATAAATACTATACTAATATGATATTGGAATAATACAATATAGGATTGATATAATTATAGGTGTTATCATGAGTGTCTCTCTAAACGCAGATACGGAAAAAGCCAGGTCGTATCTGGAAACCCTGTGTCGTATGAACCCGGGCCGGCAGACCGGGTCGTCCGGAAACCGCGTGGCCACGGACTTCTTCGCAAGCGCGATCGGGTCGTGGGGATACGACGTCGATACGACCCCGTTCCCCTGCATGGACTTCGAGAGCTACGGGGCTTCGCTGATCTGTGATGGCCACTCGTACGCGGTCTTCCCCAGCCCGTTCACGACCAGTTGCGACGTCACCGCCCGGCTGATATCAGTTGCAACGATGGCAGAGCTGCAGAAATGCCGGTGCAAGGGCAAAATCCTGCTGATGAAGGGCGAGCTGTGCGCCGAGCACCTGATGCCCCGGAACTACCCCTTCTACAACCCGGAGCACCACCAGAAGATCATCGCGCTGCTCGATAAGAAGCAGCCGGCGGCCATCGTGACCGCAACGGGAAAGAATCCGGCGCTGATGGGAGCGCTGTACCCGTATCCCCTGTTCGACGACGGCGACTTCGACATACCGTCCGTGTACTGTACCGACGCGACGGGTGAGGAGATCGCTGCCCGGGCGGGCAGCGAGTTCAGCCTGGCCATCGATGCCAGGCGCATCCCGTCCACGGCCTGCAACGTGCTCGCCCGCAAGAACCCCGGCGCAAGAAAAAAGATCGTCGTCTGTGCCCACATCGACGCCCGGCCGACCACCCCCGGCGCGCTGGACAATGCGTCGGGCGTGGTCACGCTGATGCTGCTGGCGGAGATGCTCCGGGACTACAGGGGAAAGACCGGTATCGAGCTCGTCGCCATCAGCGGGGAAGAGCATTACAGCGCCGCGGGCGAGCTGGATTACCTGGACCGGTACGGCAGCGAGCTCGACCGTGTCGTTCTCGCCGTGAACATCGACGGCACGGGCTACGTGAAAGGAAAGACGGCGTTTTCCCTTTACGGGCTTCCGAAGACGATCGAGCGATACGCGCGCGAGGCGCTCGGCGGCTGCGACACTATCACGGAAGGCGAGCAGTGGTACGCGGGCGACCACATGATCTTCGTCCAGGGCGGGAGACCGGCCATCGCGCTGACCTCCGACCGTGCAGCGGAACTGACCGCCGAGATCATCCACACCTCCCGGGACACTCCCGACCTGGTCGATTGCAGGAAGCTCGTCGATGCGGCTGCGGCACTGAAAACATTGATCGAGGCGCGTTAAGCGTCTCAGAATTCGAGCACGTCCCGGAACTCCCGCAGCGGCGGGAACTCCAGCGCCTCGCCTTCCACGACGATGATCGGCCGGTAGGCCCCGATGTCGCCCTCCCGGATGAACGGCGACAGGAAATCCCGGGAGTCCAGCCGGTTGATGGACGTGCCCGCGCACAGCGGATTAAAGGCCGGCAGGACCAGCACGTCCTTGCCGCGCCAGGCCTTTTTGCCGTACAGGAAGCACGGCTCCTTTTTCATCTCCACGTCCAGCGTCGGGTGGTCGTGGCCGATGACGACCAGCTCGACGTCCTTATCCTTCGCCCGGGATGGGATGACGTCCCCGTGGGCGAACAGGATGCCGCCCGAAAAATAGAACGGCTCGCATCTGATGCCGTCGATGTCCAGCAGCGCCGTGTCCATCATCTTATCGTGGGAGCCAGTGATCGCCACCACCTCGTCCACAGACGACAGCAGCGCCAGCATGATCCGGTCGAAGGACTTCTTCGCGTTCCGCCGCAGCCGCCCGAACTCGTGGAGCACGTCGCCGTCCAGCACCATCACCTTCGGGCCGAACCGCTCGACAATGGACTTAAACCGCTCTAGCAGCTCCCGGTCCTCGTCCAGCGGCATCGCGAAGCCCTCCGCCTGTATCGCCGCCTCGATGCCGATATGCACGTCGGCGACCGCGCACGCGCCCGCCTCCGGGAAATAGGCCGCGCCGTTGAAGTACTCGACCTTCATG
>MVRA01000205.1 GCA_002067315.1 Methanocella sp. PtaU1.Bin125
TATCGTATACGCGTCTGCTTGCCGTAGGCCTGTCCTCGGTCGGCATCGCCTTCGCGGTCAACACGATCGTGGGCATGCTGGCAGCGGCCGGGGCCATCGGTCTCGTCGGCGCAATCGTGGTGTTCATCATCGGACACTCGGTGAACCTGGCACTTGGCATCATCGCCCCCGGACTGCATGCCCTCAGGTTGCACTACGTAGAATTCTTTACGAAGTTCTACAAAGGCGGGGGAAGAATTTACGATCCATTCGGATACATGAGAAAATACACGGAGGAATAACAACATGGTTGATGGTTTAGTAGCAATTGGTGCTGGTATCGCTGTCGGACTTGCGGGCATCGGCTCGGGCCTGGCAGAGAAGGACATAGGTGCGGCAGCCGTGGGCGCGATCGCGGAGAACCCCAAGATGTTCGGCCAGGCGCTCATCTTCACTGTCATCCCGGAGACTATCGTCATCTTCGGCCTGGTCATTGCTATCCTGCTGATGTTCCTGTAAGCGGCTTTGTAGGGTGGACCTAAGATGGGACTGGACAAAGTCGTAAAGGACATCTCGGAGAAGACCGAGGCGGATTGCAAGGCCATCGCCGCCAAGGCGTCGACGGAGGCTGCCGGGATCAAGACGGCGGCCGAAGCCGAGGCCCGGCAGATCCACGCTGCCGAAATGGCGAAGGCCGAGCAGGCGGTCTCCCGGATGAGGCAAAGGGAGCTCTCCAGCGCCAAACTGGACATCAAGAAGTCCCGGCTTAACGCGGAGAAGGACGTGCTGGAAGAAGTCCACGCGAGCTTTACCAGGCAGCTTTCCGCCCTACCGGGCGACAGGAAGGCCGACCTCATCAACAAGCTCGTAACGCTCGCGAAAAAGGACATCCCGACGGGCAAGATCTTCACGAACGCCGCGGACGCGGACCTGGTGAAAGGCTCCGGGTACGCCTACGGCGGAAGCATCAAGTGCATCGGCGGGATTCTGGTCACGAGTGAGGACGGCAGCATCAACCTCGACTACACTTTTGACTCTATCCTTGAGGACGTGTGGACGTCGTCGATGAAGAACATCTCCGATATCCTGTTTGTCAGCAGGTGAACGCATGTTTGGGCGAAGCGCAACGGCAGGCAATTATGCATACGCAACCACGAGGGTAAAGGCCCGCAAATCGTTCCTGTTCCCCCGGGAAACATACATGAAGCTCCTGCAGATGAGCGTCCCGGAGATCAACCGGTTCATCGGGGAGAGCAAATACAAGCAGGAGATCGACGAGCTGGCCACCCGGTACGACGGCATCGACCTGGTCGAGTACGCGCTGAACCTGAACCTGGCCAGGGAGATGAACGATATACTGGGATTCTGTCAGGGCGAGCTGCGGGTGATCATGTGGGCTTACCTCATGCGATGGGACGTCTGGAACATCAAGTCCCTGCTCAGGGGTAAATTCTATAACGCCACTGAAGACGACATCCGGGAGACCTTCGTGCCTGCGGGCTCGATCAGCATGCAGGACTTCAACGACCTGCTGAAAAAGGGCAGCGTACCGGACGTGGTCGAAGGGCTTTCAAAAACAATCTTCTACAAGCCGCTGATCAACGCGCTGGACGACTTCAACAAGACGAAGACGCTCGCGCCGCTGGAGAACACGCTGGACCTGGTCTATTACGAGAACCTGCTGTCCATCGATCTGCCCGGGACCAAGGCCGACGAGCTGTTCGTCAGCTTCATCCGCAGGGAGATCGACTTCACGAATCTCCGCACGCTCTTCCGGCTCAAGCGGGCCGGCCTGGAGCACGAGAAGATCATGCCCATGCTCATCCCGGGAGGCGCCCGGCTGAACATGGACGACCTTCGCAAGCTGGCGCAGGCGCCCGGGTTCGACGATTTCATCAACCTGCTGAAGGAATACTCCTACTGGGCCGAGACCGCCGAGGCGGTCGACCGGTACCGGCAGACGGGTTCCCTCAACGCGGTCGAGATCGCGCTGTACAAGGACCAGATCGCCTTCGCGGAAAAGATTTCCCACCTGTACCCGCTTTCGATCTGTCCCATCCTCGGCTACGCGATCAGGAAGAACGTGGAGGTCAACAACATCCGCACGATCTCCCGGGGCAAAGAGATGGAGCTGAGCGATGAAGTGATCAAAAGTCAGCTGGTGATCTGATGGAGATAGCAATCATAGGAAAGAGCGATTTCATCGTGGGCTTCAGGCTGGCCGGGATCCGGAAGACGTTCGACGTGAAGGACGACCGGGAGCTCGAGGATCGCGTCCGGCAGTGCATGGACGACCGCGACATCGGCATTATCGTGCTGCACGCGGACGACCTCAAGAAGCTGCCGGCCGGCATACAGCGGGCCGTGGACGAGTCGGTCGAGCCGACATTCATCGCCATCGGAGGCAAGGAAGAGTCCGGGCTGCGGGAAAAGATCCGCCGCGCCATAGGCGTCGACCTGTGGAAATAAGCCCTGTGTAGCAGTAATCGAATATCACCAAGGTGTTAATCATGAGTCAACAAGGAACAATCTATCGCGTTGCCGGTCCGGTGGTGACCGCAGTCGGCCTTAACGCCCGTATGTACGACGTGGTGAAGGTCGGCCAGGAGGGACTCATGGGTGAGGTCATCGAGATCGACAACGAGAAGGCCATCATCCAGGTTTACGAGGATACCTCCGGCATCAGGCCCGGCGAGAAAGTCGAGAACACTGGCATGGCCTTATCGGTCGAGCTTGGCCCCGGCCTGCTGACGTCCATCTACGACGGTATCCAGCGGCCGCTCCCGGTGCTCAAGCAGAGCATGGGCAACTTCATCACCCGGGGCGTGTCGGCCCCCGGCCTGTCCAGGACTAAGAAGTGGAACTTCGTCGCGACCGCTAAGGCGGGCGATAAGGTCAAGGGCGGCAGCATCATCGGCACCGTCCAGGAGACCAAGACCATCACCCAGAAGATCATGGTGCCACCCGGCACGCCCGAGACAACGATCAAGGACCTCAAGTCGGGCGAGTACACCGTCGAGGACGTCATCGGACACCTCGAGAACGGCACCGAGCTCAAGATGATGCAGAAGTGGCCCGTCAGGCGGCCCCGGCCGTACCAGGAAAAGCTCATGCCGGACATCCCGCTGATCACCGGCCAGCGGATTCTCGACGGCCTGTTCCCGATCGCCAAGGGCGGCACGGCGGCCATCCCCGGCCCGTTCGGCAGCGGCAAGACCGTCACCCAGCAGCAGCTGGCCAAGTGGTCGGATGCCGAGATCGTCGTCTACATCGGCTGCGGCGAGCGCGGCAACGAGATGACCGAAGTGCTGGCCGAGTTCCCGCACCTGACCGACCCGAAGACCGGCAACCCGCTCATGGACCGGACCGTGCTGATCGCCAATACGTCCAACATGCCTGTGGCCGCAAGAGAAGCCTCCGTGTACACGGGCATCACCATCGCGGAATACTACCGCGACATGGGCTACGGCGTCTCGCTGATGGCCGACTCCACCTCGCGGTGGGCCGAGGCCATGAGAGAAATCTCCTCGCGTCTCGAAGAGATGCCGGGTGAAGAAGGCTACCCCGCTTACCTCGCGGCCAGGCTGTCCGAGTTCTACGAGAGGGCCGGCCGTGTGATCACCGAGCGCGGCGACCAGGGCAGCGTCACTGTCATCGGCGCCGTAAGCCCGCCGGGCGGCGACTTCTCCGAGCCGGTCACGCAGAACACCCTCCGTATCGTGAAGGTCTTCTGGGCGCTGGACGCCAAGCTGGCCCAGCGCAGGCACTTCCCCGCGATCAACTGGCTGAACAGCTACTCGCTGTACCAGGACTCGCTGAAGGGCTGGTACGACGGCAACGTCTCGGCCGAGTGGAACAAGCTCAAGGTGCGGTCGATGGAGCTGCTGCAGCGGGAATCGGAGCTGCAGGAGATCGTGCAGCTGGTCGGTTCCGACGCGCTGCCCGAGGACCAGCAGCTTACGCTCGAGATCGCACGGATGATCCGTGAATACTTCCTGCAGCAGAACGCCTACCACGAGGTCGACACCTTCTGCAGCATGAAGAAGCAGTTCATGATGCTCCAGGCGATCATGACCTGGGGCGACTACGCGAAGAAGGCGCTGGCCGCCGGCGTGCCGATGACCAGGATCCTGGCCTCGAAGTCGAAGGACAGCATGGCCAAGGTCAAGTTCGAGGCCGACTTCGAGAAGTACCTGGCCGGCGTGGACCGGGAAATGCAGGCCGAGTTCAAGGCGATGGAGGCGGCTTAAATGAAGGAGTACAAGACTATATCGGAAATCGCCGGCCCGCTGGTCTTCGTCCGGAAGACGGAGCCCGTCGGCTACCAGGAGCTGGTGAACATCCAGCTCGCGGACGGCAGCGTCAAGCGTGGCCAGGTGCTGGACACGTCGGACGAGCTCGTCGTCGTCCAGGTCTTCGAAGGCACCGCCGGCATCAGCCGGGACAGCGGCGTCCGCTTCCTGGGCGAAACGATCAAGATGCCCGTCAGCAAGGACATGCTGGGCAGGATTCTCACCGGTTCCGGCGACCCGCTGGACGGCGGCCCCGCCATTATCCCGGAGAAGAAGCTGGACATCGTGGGCGCGGCCATCAACCCGCACGCCCGCCGGCAGCCCAAGGACTTCATCCAGACCGGCATCTCGACCATCGACGGCATGAACACGCTGGTGCGTGGCCAGAAGCTCCCGATCTTCTCGGGCTCCGGCCTGCCGCACAACGAGATCGCGCTGCAGATCGCCCGTCAGTCCAAGGTGGTCGGCAGCACCGAGCCGTTCGCCGTCGTGTTCTGCGCCATGGGCATCACGGCCGAAGAGGCGCAGACCTTCATGAAGGACTTCGAGCGCACCGGCGCACTGGAAAGGTCTGTCGTGTTCATGAACCTGGCCGACGACCCGGCCATCGAGCGTATCATCACCCCGAGGCTGGCGCTGACCACCGCCGAGTACCTGGCGTTCGAGCACGACATGCACGTGCTGGTCATCTACACCGACATGACCAACTACTGCGAGGCGCTGCGTCAGATCGGCGCGGCCCGTGAAGAAGTGCCCGGCCGCCGTGGCTACCCCGGTTACATGTACACCGACCTGGCGATGAACTACGAGCGCGCGGGCATCATCGAGGGCAAGAAGGGCTCGATCACGCAGCTGCCCATCCTCACCATGCCCGGCGACGACATCACCCACCCGATCCCGGACCTGACCGGCTACATCACCGAAGGCCAGATCGTGGTCGCGAGAGACCTGCACCGCAAGGGCATTTACCCGCCCATCAACGTGTCGCCGTCGCTCTCCCGGCTCATGAACCTGGGCATCGGCCCCGGCAAGACGAGGGAAGACCACAAGGCGGTGTCCGACCAGTGCTACTCGGCCTACGCCGAGGGTAAGGACCTGCGTGGCCTCGTGGCCATCGTGGGCAAGGACGCGCTGTCCGAGCGCGACCGCATGTTCCTGGACTTCGCCGACGCCTTCGAGGACAAGTTCGTCCGCCAGGGCCGCGAAGAGGACCGGTCCATCGAGCAGACGCTGGACCTCGCCTGGGACCTGCTGGCTGCGCTGCCGATCAACGCGCTGAACAAGATCGACAACAAGTACATTGACAAGTACCACCCGTCGAAGAAGAAGAAAGCGGCCTGAGGCACGACAATGGCTATTAAGGATAACATCAAGCCGACCCGTTCCGAGCTCCTGGAGCTGAAGAAGAAGATCGTACTCTCGCAGTCCGGTCACAAGCTCCTGAAGATGAAGCGGGACGGCCTGATCATGGAATTCTTCGAGATCATGGACAAGGCCAAGAACGCCCGGGCCGAGCTCATGAAGTCCTACGGCAACGCCACCCAGAAGATAGCCATTGCCAGGGCCGTGGAAGGCAACGTGGCGGTCATGTCCGCCGCCTTTGCCCTCAAGGAGCAGCCGGAGATCAACCTCGAGAGCAAGAACGTCATGGGCGTGGTCGTGCCGAAGATCGAGTCTTCCGGCATCATGAAGCATGCCCACGAGCGGGGCTACGGCGTCATCGGGACAAGCAGCCGGATCGACGAGGCCGCCGAAGCGTACGAGCGCCTGGTCGAGCAGATCATCATTTCCGCCGAGATCGAGTCGGCCATGAAGAAGCTGCTCGACGACATCGAAAAGACAAAACGCCGTGTCAACGCCCTCGAGTTCAAGGTCATTCCCGAGCTCAAGGACGCGGAGCAGTTCATCAAGCTCAGGCTCGAGGAAATGGAGCGCGAAGAGACGTTCCGCCTCAAGAAAATCAAAGCATGAGTCTGCCCTCGATCGAAGAGCTCAAAGCGCTCGCCTGCGACCGGGAAATCCAGGCAAGAGCCATGATCGTCTGCTGGTACATCGCCATAGGGATGATGATACTCGGCTACCTGATCATGGCCTATCTTCTTTTCTTTAATCATTAGGCTTTATGTTCATGGGGCTGGATAACGAGTCGCCGGGACCACCCGGGGCCTCGAAGGCATGCCCCATATATTTCTCCTTTTATATGCATCTCCCGTGCCCTTTATACCCCCTGATGTCCTTTGTGTCCAATGCTCTTTTATATTTGAAACGTGCTATTTTGCACATATGACTGAGCTGCATGCGTTTGGACCGGTGACCACGGCTTTCGGGAAGACGAAAGGACTTCTGCTGGAGCCACTGGATATCTGGCTGTGGGTCAAGCTCGTCATCATCACGTTTTTCGTCGGGAGCGGCGCAGGGGTCTCGAACCCGGGCAGCACCCTGCGGTATAGCCTGAACAGGGAAGAGTTTAGCGATTTACAGTCATTCAACATTCAGGACATATTGTCTGACCCCATGATTGTGGCAATCATCCTGCTGCTTGTCCTGGTCGTTATTGCGGTGTCGCTGCTGTTCTCATACCTGCGCGGCGTCTTCTCGTTCGTCCTCGTGGACGCGCTGACCACGGGTAACGTGCAGATCATCCGGCCCTTCCAGGACAACATGCGCCGGGGCTTCAAAGCGTTTCTCTTTAACCTTGCGGCAAGCATCGTCTCGCTGGCCGTCGTCGGCAGCGTCATCGCGCTCATCGTGCTGGTGTTGCTCTGGGCCATCGGCACGGGCGACTTTGAGTCCATGTCGACTGCGGGGCTCTTCGCTCTCATCCTGGTAGTAACGCTCGGGATCGCCCTTGTCTTCAGTTTCAGCCTCCTGATGAGCCTCATCATCGGTTTCTTCTACGACTTCGGCGTGCCCATCATGTACTTTAAAGGCTTCGGCCTGCGGCAGGCCCTTCGTAACGTCATCGGGCTGGTCAGAAAGGACCCGCTGGAATTCCTCGTATACGTCGTCCTGCGCTGGGTGTTCGAGCTCGCGGTCTCCCTCGTCCTGGGTGTCATACTCCTGTTCCTCTTTGCGATATTCATCGCCCTGGGCATATTAACGATCATCGCGGCAGTCGAGGCGGCTAAAATCAGCATATTACTGGCGATACCCTTTGCGCTGGCCCTGCTAATCGGTCTGCTGCTGATGATTCTCATCACGGCGGTGGTCTCCCTGCCGGTCAACGTATATTTCCGCTATTACTCGCTCGACTTCCTGAAGTCCATGGACCCGTCGGCTGTCACCTACACCGGTCGTTTCGGGTGACACAAGGGACACGATGGGCACGACAATGCTATGCGCGCGCGTACGCGTGACCGACTCGGAATGTTCTCTTATATAGGGCCCGGCATGCCCCGTATCCCCGGGGTCCGGCCTGCCACGCTTTCCGACCCGCAGGAAAGCGCCGATGTGTAAAACCTTTTAGAAATGGTAACTGTTCAGGTGTCCTTGAAAGTCCTGTTCAGGCTTCCGGTATAGCCTTTGCGGAGGCTTAGTGTAGGACTGTATTCCCGCGACGAATCGCGACGGGCGCGACGACTGTTAAAGGATAACCAATTAATCATTCTTTGAGAAACGTAGCGTTCGTCGCGTTTCGTCGCGCACGTCGCGAGGATCAGTACTGCGCTTGGCCATGGCGTAGCATTCGTCACAGCCTCGTTTAGGCAATTCGACGGGCGGTATACTCGCGACGACCGCGACGAATCGCGACGGGCGCGACGACTGTTAAAGGATAACCAGTTAATCGTTCTTTGAGAAACATCGCGGTCGTCGCGTTTCGTCGCGAGGATCAATATGGCAGGCCCCGAAACAAGGCCCGCTTCATTGCCTGCACGTGAAAAACTGTTCTTCATTAGGCAAGTCTCATGGACTGGCGGCCGTCCGCTCGCACGCGCGTGCGCTGGCCATGGCTACCTGTTGAAGAGACACCTGAACAATTACTAGAAATGACTATGAATGGCAAACGGTACACATCGGCCAAACCGGTAACGACCATTATGTCCATCGTGGATCTACTTTTCCATCTTTCCTAGCTCTTTGTGCTTAAAAATGTCGGCGCAGCGCTGGGAGCAGAAGCTCTTTCCCGCATACTTCACAGCCTTGCCGCCTGAGAGCGATCTGCCGCAGTTCGCACAGACCCTGGAGCCGAATAAGCCGCCCAGCATGGTCTCACCATTAGCTATATAGAACATCATTACATAAAACCCTCGTGGTAAACATGCTGACAAAAAGGATCATCCCCTGCCTCGACGTGACCATCGGGCCCGACGGGGGCCGGGTGGTCAAAGGCGTGGAGTTCGTGAACCTGCGCCGGGCGGGCGATCCCGTGGAACTGGCGCGGGCCTATAACGAGCAGGGCGCCGACGAGCTGGTCTTTCTGGATATCACGGCGTCGCACGAGGGCCGGGCTACCATGATCGACGTGATCGAGCGCACGGCCAACGAGGTGTTCATCCCGATGACCGTGGGAGGCGGCATAAAGACCATCGGCGACATCCGGTCGATCCTGCGGGCGGGCGCCGACAAGATCACGGTGAACACGTCGGCGGTCAAGAACCCGTCTTTTATCAGGGAAGCGTCAGACATGTTCGGCTCCCAGTGCATCGTGACCGCCATCGACTGCCGGAGCAACACGAATCTTAAAGACCCGAACGCCCGGAACGTGATAACAAAGAAGGACGGTACCCCCGCCTGGTATGAGGTGGTCATCTACGGCGGCCGCCAGCCGACCGGCATCGACGCCATCGAGTGGGCGAAGCAGGTAGAATCGCTGGGCAGCGGCGAGATCATGCTCACCAGCATGGATACCGACGGTACGAAGGACGGCTACGATCTCTATGTTACAAAGGCCGTCTGCGAGGCGGTGCGCATCCCGGTGATCGCGTCCGGCGGCGCCGGGAACATCGAGCACATGTACGAGGCGTTTGCCGTCGCCGACGCGGACGCCGCGCTCGCGGCCAGCATCTTCCATTTCGGCGAGTACACCATCGGGCAGGCGAAGGGCTATCTGCGATCAAAAGGCATCCCCGTGAGGCCCTGACATGGAGATTCGCGAGTTCCAGCGGCTGATGAAGGAGATCTATGGCAAGAACGACGACGCCCGGGGCACCGAGAAGACCTACCTCTGGTTCTTCGAGGAGACCGGCGAGCTCGCGGAAGCCCTGCGCCTGGAGGATAAGGCGCAGATCGCCCACGAGATGGCCGACGTCTTCGCCTGGATGGTCTCCGTCGCCAACATGCTCGACATCGACGTGGAGGACGCCTGCCTGGCGAAGTATCCACTGAAATGCCCCCGCTGCGGTAACAACCCCTGCACCTGCGGGAAATAATAACTATAGTCCCATTTTTCCGGCTTGGCGCCCTTGGCTACCTGGCGCCCTTGGCGAGCGTGACCGGGGCGCATTGCCCATATAACAACATCGACGCAAGCCCTGTCAAAGCTCAGCGACTACTGTCACGCTCGCCAAGGGCGCCAGGTAGCCAAGAGCGCCAAGGGTAGATAACAACATCTTAAGTTTATTTTCTGGATATTGCGATAGCATTACTATGACCAGGTATACTTGGGATGACCAGCATGTATTTTAGTTTCCGCGACCATCTCACAGGCTATGCCAGAACCCTCGGCCGGTCTCGCGGCGAAGAACGCATGGCAGCGCATGCGCCGGCTGCTTTTTCCTTTCCGCCCCGGACGGTGGCTGGCCGTCTATGGTTCACAGGCTGGTAAAAGCGCAGGCCAGGACCCTTTGATCGCCGAGCTCCGGCGGATCCGGCCCTACTATCGCGGCACGAGGCTGGTGACGGCCGCAGGGCTCCTGCTCATCGCGGCGGCCTTCGTGCTGCCGTTTTCCGTGATCTTCGTCGGCATGGAGACGTTCATGCTCCTTCTGCTCGCCTATGTCGTCGTTCTTATCGCGGTCTCGATCGCGGGCATGGCCGCCCAGTCGGGGCTGGACGCAGTGTTCGCCATACGGCACGAGCGCAAGACCGCGTTCCGTAAGGCGTTAAAGGTCTACCTGTCGCTGCTGCGGACCCGGAGCGACCTCACGCTGGGGTACATGTCCATCAAGCTGGCCGTCGACTTCCTGGTCTCGACGCTGGCGATCGCCTTTTTCCTGCCGGCGCTGCTGGCGGCGATGTACGTGATGATCACGGTCACTAACGCCGTGCTGGACCGCATCGACCCGGGCCCGATGCCATACGTCGGTCTGATCGTCGTGGTTTTGCTGGCGTTCCTGGGCTTCGTGGCCACGCTGCTGCTCACGCTACCGGCCACCGCCTTTTACGGCTACTACACCGAGGAAGCGGTCCGGATGATGCAGGAGGCCCCGTGCGAAGCGATTCATCCTCCGGAAGAAAGTCGCCATGGGGACAGGGAGCGCCAGGCTATATAGGCGACCCCTACTCTGGTGCCAAAATTGTGACCAGGCATTTCTATGAATTCGTCTGGTGGGCGCGCAGGCACGTGTCGTATGCCGCCTCCGGCGGATCACCTGTACCACCCGCCCTCCCGCTAACAAGGGACGCCGCGGCATCGTTATATGCGATGCCGATGCGTCGGTCAAGGCGCGCAGCGCTGTACGGATTCACGATACGGCGGGGCCGGGATTAACTTTTTTACCCTCTTAAACCTGACCCGGGTCCCGGTCATCTGCCGGATCGGATGAAAAAGCTTGCGACTGGCTGCGATTTACTGTGCGCTGTCTCGCGTATGCGCACGAGACGCAGGCCGATCAACTCCCGGCACCTGTGTCTACTCTATCCTTAAAAAATGCCCGGCAGTCGTTCCTTTATCGCACGGACGATCGATTCGTGCACGGCCGCCGGCGGTCGTTCTGCATCGATGATAACGCCGTTCGGCTTCCGGCCGATGGCGAGGAATATGTCGCGTACCTTCCGCAGGTAGTCTTCTTTCTCGAACGAGTCCAGCGCCGTCTTCCGGGTGTTGGTGATGCGCGACAGGCCGTGCGCCGGGTCGATGTCCAGCACGATTACGAGGTCGGGCACGGGCGAGAACCGCTCGTTCTCCGCCTCGATCTGCCACGGGTCCAGGCCGCGGGCGCCCTGGTAGGCCATGTTGGACTGGTAATAGCGGTCCATGACGACCACTTTGCCGGCGTCCAGCGCGGGGCGGATGTTCTTTGCCACGTCTTCCTTGCGGTCCATCATGAACAGCCGCATCTCTTCCTGCGGGCTGACGGGCCGGTGGGCAGCCGCGTTGTCCCTGATCTCCCGGCCGTACAGGCCATCAGTCGGCTCTTTCAGCATGGCCGCGTCGATGCCGTTCGCCCGGAGCCACTCGCCCAGCATTCTGATCTGCGTGGACTTGCCGGCGCCGTCGATGCCCTCGATGCTGATCAGGCAGCCTTTTTTGTCCGGTCTGCGGTCGCTCATCCACTGTTCATTAGCCCTAAACATAATAAACCCACCGGGAATGACAAACTAATGTGCAATTTAATGAAAATATATAAGCCGTTAGCCGACATATACATGCGTATGCCATCGTTCCTGCTACGGCTTACCGGAGTGGCCATCGTGGCTGCCACAGTCGGCATAGCGTGCATTTGCCCGGCCCCGGCGGCAGCGGCAGACGGGTATCCGGCCGTGGTGAAGGTGCTGGGCGGCGGCATTGCCACGGCCGGCTCGGGGTATCTGGCGGCCGCCATCGGACGCACGTTCCTCCGCTCCGGCGGCATCGCCGCGTTCAAGGGTGCATATCTGGCAGCGGTGGCGCTGGCCGGGCCTGGCCTGGCCGAGATCATATCGGCGTTCCGGCCGGCGAGCGTCGGCCATGCGCTGCTGGCCTGGTGTCTCGTGTCTATCGCTTCCGGCGCACTGTGGGTGAGGTTCTATGGCCGTGCCGCCTGAAGCCTTCGATATCGCCGTGGCCGCGATCGCACTGACGGTGATCGCGTTGTATTATCTCATCCATAAAAAATTGAAAACCTGGCTTTTCACTTTCGGGTTCATCTGTTCGGCCGCGATGGCCGTTTCTCTGCTGGCCTCCCTGGTCGCGGCCCCAATCCCCCCGGCCCGGGCCGTTGCCGATATCGGCGTGCTGCTGGCCGGATGCGCGGCGTTCGTCTCGTCCGCCTGGCTGTGCTTCGTTTTTAAGATGGCGGGTGAGCCCGATGGCGGTTAAGGCGATCATCGACCGGCTGCGGATGCTCGGGGGCTATTCCGGCTGCGCTGTCTATGCGGGCGAACGGATGCTGTTTTCGGAGAATGTCGCGGATGAATACGCCGGGCAGGTTCTCCGCCTGCTGCGTACCTCCACCGGTGTCCGCAGGGTAAGCGTGGCCGCCCGGGGCTTCACTTTCACTGGCTTCGGCGTCGAAGATTATGACATCCTGCTGAAGCTGGCCGGCCGCTTTCCGCCTGTGCCGTCGCTCAGCCTTGCGGAGCCGGAATTCGTGGATCCGTTCAGCGCATCGGGGCTGCCGTCCCGGGAAAGGGCCCGCGCGGAGGCCGAAGCGGCGCTGCGGGCGCTCGGGCTGCTCGACGGGCAGGGTGGCGGCGGGCGGGTGCCCTGACATACGTGCGCTGCCAGGCCGACAACCTGGCCAATACCACTGACAGTATTACTGCACAGATATTTTTGACTTTTCTGAAATTTCAAAAAAGTATAAATACCGGGGAGTGGTCTATGTGCTTGATGACCAAAACATACCCTGACATCCTTAAGGAGAGAGAGTCTATTCTCGGAACCTTTGAGGCGCTGTTCAAGATGCGGGGGATGGGTGACGTCCACGGCCGGGTGTTCGGCTCGATCCTCCTGTCCGTCGACGAGATGACGCAGGACGAGATCAGCGAGTTCACCGGCTACTCGGTCCCGGCGGTCAGCTCGGCGCTGGACGAACTGGTCAGAGTGGGCCTGGTCAACAAGCGCAGGCGGCAGGACAGCCGCAAATACTATTACTCGAGCCGCGCGGACCTCGACGAGATCCTGCGGATGGTGCTCAAGACTGTCCACGACGACTATGTGGCCGTGGTGCTGGACCAGCTGCGCCTCGTGAGGGCTGTCAACACGAAGCTGGTCCCGACGCCGGGCCTGCGCGAGCATATCGAGAACATCCAGAACTACGAGCACGAGCTCAGGGATCTGGAATCATACCTGAAGAGACTTCTGGAAGTCCCGCTGGAGGAAAAGAAATGATTACGGTTAATCGCTACCGGTGCGGGTATTGCGGCGCGTGCGTGGGCGCCTGCCCGCAGAACGCCATCGACCTGATCGAGACGTTTATCGAGATCGACAGTAACTGCAACAACTGCAGCATCTGCACCAAGGTCTGCCCGATGGGCGCGCTGGAGCTGGTGAAGGATGAAGAGTGAGTACGACGTGATCGTGGTCGGCGGCGGCCCCGCGGGCTCGCTGGCCGCGAGGACGGCGGCACAGCAGGGCCTGGAAGTCCTGCTCATCGAGAAGCGCCAGGAGATCGGCGACCCGGTCCGCTGCGCCGAGGGCGTGGGCAAGGTCGGGCTGGCCGAGTACATGGACCCCGACCCCAACTGGATTTGCGCCGACATCAAGAAGGCGCGGATATTCTCGCCGGACGGCACCATGATCGACATCAGCGAGAAGATGGCGGGCAACGAGGTCGGCTACGTGCTGGAGCGCAAAATTTTCGACCGCGCCGTGGCCAAGACCGCAGCCCGGGCAGGCGCCGAGGTCCAGGTCAAGACCCAGGCGACCGGCCTGATCCTCGAGGACGGCGTGGTCACCGGCATCCGGGGCAAGCAGCGCGGCAACGACTTCGAGGCCCGCGCCAAGGTCGTCGTCGGCGCGGACGGCGTCGAGTCGAAGGTCGGCCGCTGGGCCGGCATCAACACGACCCTGAAATTGAAAGACGTCGAGACCTGCGCCCAGTTCCTCATGACGGACATCGACATCGTGCCGGACTCCTGCGACTTCTACCTGGGCAGCAAGTACGCCCCCGGCGGCTACGTGTGGGTTTTCCCCAAGGGCAAGCGCGAGGCCAACGTGGGCATGGGCATGCTGGGCTCGCACTACAAGGGCAAGCACCCCATTCAGTACATCCGAGACTTTGCCGACTGGAAGTTCCCGGAGGGCAAGATCCTGGAGACCGTCGTCGGCGCAGTGCCGGTCAGCGGCATGCTCCCCCGGCTGTCCACGGGCGGCCTGGTCCTCGTCGGCGACGCGGGCCACGTCTCGGACCCCATCACGGGCGGCGGCATCATCAACGGCATGGCCAGCGGCAGGATCGCGGGCCATGTCATCGCGGAATGCATCAAAGGCGGCGACGTCTCCGCAAAAGCGCTGTCGAAGTACGACCGGCTGGCCCGCGAGGAGCTGGGCAAGTCCCTCGACAAGAACTACAAGATCAAGGAAGTCGTGACCAGGGTCAGCGACAACACCATGAACGTGGTGGCACACTCGCTGCAGGGCGTGGAGTTCGAGAACTTCACCATCCCGAAGCTGGTCAAGGAGATCGTGACCCGCAACCCGGGCGTCATCAAGGAGCTCGCGGGCCTGATATAAAAAACAGGTTTTTGCGTGAGTCAGAGGGGGCTTGATATAACTGGCCCCCTGACTCGCTCCATTAAATTGTTTTATTCGGGAGGGGGTTATCCTGCCGGGACATTCTGTATATATGCACCCTGGCGCCCTATGAAACGCCGATATGCCTGCTGCATAGGCATATACGATGAAAATCCTGAAAGTCTTTCATACTAAAACTTTAACAGGTTTTAACGTGAAAATCGCTGTATTGATAGTCCTTGGCGCTCTTGGCTACCTGGCGCTCTTGGCGCGCGTGACAGGAGTCGCATAGCCGATAAAAGTCCTGATTTTCATCAGCCTTCTCATAGAAACGTCGGGCATTCCGGCGATTGCGGCTGGCGATGGCGGACTCTGGCGGTCGCTCGCGCGTGCGCATACTCCGGCCGGGCATGCGACGACGGTGATGCCAGTTTTCATCCTTGATACCTGACTGAAATCCCGGTCATCGACTGACTCATATGAAAAGACATTTCGTATACGGGTCCTGGCGGCACCTTTACCGGATGCCTTAAAAGGGATAGTACGGATAATTGCTAGATATGAATTCTTATTGTTATGATGGCAAGCGTACAGGGGGAACCTTTTGTAAAAGGTTCCCCCTGTCCCCTTCCAAAACTATCGCATTGGTGCCTTCGGCACAGGCGTCGGTGTCGCGACCCAGGGGGGCCTTTTTGGAACAAGGCCCCCCGGGAGCCCCGCGAAAACCAGCAGCAACACAAACTTTATTACCGGTAATGCAAACATTAAAAATATGAAATTAAACGATATAGTCGCTTCGATGTCGGGGTATATGTCCGAGCAGACGATAGTGGACTTTATCATGTACAGCAAGGCCTTCGACGACACGCGGTACTCTGTCCTGAAGACCAAGGCTATCGATAAAGTCTCCATCGCATTGTTAGCGGCGGCGAAAAACGGTGAGCTCTTCTATGATGTCGTCCAGTGGGGCGAAGACACCGGCGTAGCCTCCAAAGCAACATTCTCCCGCAGGAAAGACTTCCTCGTCAACCTCAGCGTTGTGGCGGAAGAGAGCGTAAAGACCCCGTTCGGAAGGCCGAAGATCAGGCTCAAGCTGAACGAGACGAAGCTGCGGGAATACTTCGGTATTCCGTGAGTCCTTCTTTTATACTAATTTTCATCTAATATTTATTTTATATTTTTGTAAAATAAGCAAGCCCCTGTCTCGATAGCGAGGCCTTTATCGTCGCCGTCGATGGCGATCCCGCCGCCGGTTCCCCGCAGCGTCAGGCCGTCCAGCCCTCCGCGGCCGCAGAGCACGTCCTGCTCGGGGTGGGTGCCGGGGACGATGCAGGAGGTCAGGCGGATGGCCCTGCCCGCGGAGATCACGATCGGCAGACGCCTTGTGGCCGGGTGGTCTTTCGGGAGCACCAGTAGCGGCATATGGCCTCCCGAGACGAGGTAAAGCATACAGGAGATTGCATGTTTCGCTTCCTCTCCGCCATAGAATGCAGAGGCCGCGATCAGGTCGTCCGCTTCCAGGAACTGCACCAGCTCCTCCGTCGCCGTCTCGATAAAAACGCGCTTCGTAAGATGGGCTTTGACGGCTCCTACCGTGTTTTTGCCGTCGGATAAAAAGATAATCTCGCCGGGCCTGAGGTCTCGAGTCTGGCTCACTCTACCAGCTCGACATCCTCACAGCCACAGGACGGGCAGGTCGGGTGCTTCCCGGCGCCTTTGAACGTGGTGTCGCAATCCTTGCACTTATATCTCTTGAACTGAATGTCCTTCAGGTCTACATCGATGGCCATGCCACCGCCGCTGCACATCTCGTTTCACCTCCGGTGATCTGATCATTAATCTGACCGCATTGCTTTAATATTTTCCGAAACTCGCGACCTGACGCCGGCGTAGAGGTCGCCGCCGCGGGCGTCCATGGTCACCGTCAGCGGCCCGAAGCGCTCGACCTCGAGCATCCAGACCGACTCCGCCAGCCCCAGGTCTTGCCATTCCGCGCCCAGGACTTTCCGGACCATGCGGGCGCCCAGCACCGCCGCGCCCCCGGTCATCGACAGGTAGGCACAGCCCTGTTCGCGGAGGGCGTCCAGGACTTCGGCGCTCATGCCGCCCTTGCCGACGATCAGACGGGCGCCGTGCTTTATGACCGCGGGCTCCAGGCTGTTCATGCGGGCGCTGGTGGTCGGGCCGATGGCGACGATCTCCCATCCGCCGTCCGTTTCCCGGACGATGGGCGCGCCGTGGAAGACGGCCGCGCCCTCGAGGCTGAACGGCAGCGGCTTCCCGGACGCGAAATACTCGGCCATGCGGATGTGCGCCTTATCCCTCGCCGTGATGATCCTACCGGTCAGGTAAACGACGTCGCCGGCCTTCAGCTTTTCCACGTCGCTTTTTGAGACCGGCGTGTGCAGGTGGTATTCCATTCACTCGCCCCCGTACTCGACACGGCCGTCCTCATAGACGCGCACGGATGCCCTGCGGGCCGCATAGCACTGCAGGTTGATACCGACCGGCAGGCTCGCGGTATGACAGTCCGCCCGCTCGACGTGCACGGCCAGGGCCGTCGTCCGGCCGCCCAGGCCCATCGGGCCGATGCCGGTGGCGTTGATCTGCTCCAGCAGCTCTTCCTCGAGACGGGCATAAGCCGGGGCGGGATTTTTCGAGCCCGCGGGCCTCATCAAAGCCTTCTTCGCCAGTCCCATGCACGCGTCCGCGCTGCCGCCGATGCCCACGCCCACCACGACCGGCGGGCACAGCATGGCCAGCGCGCTCATGTTCTCCGAGCCCGCGCCCTTGGGCATGTAAGCGATCTCGAGATAGTCGGCGTCCGTGAACGAGTAGGTGACGTACGGCATTCTCACGCCCGTGTTGTCGCCGGTATTGGCCCGGGTCAGCGGGTCGACCACGTTCCTCCGGAGCGGCACGAGCTCCGTCGCGCGCCTGACTGCGCGAGCGAGGGCATCCTCCAGCCCGGCCACATGCCTGTGGCCCATCTTCACGAAAAAGACTGGTATTCCGGTGTCCTGGCACATCGGCAGGGCGCATCTTCCCGCTTCCCGGACGTTCTCGATCATGATACCCAGCTCCCGTCGGGCGGTCGCCTCCGTCTCGGCCGCGCGGGCCGTCTCCAGCGCCGCGACGACGTCCTGCGGCAGCGTCGTCACCGCCCGCCGGATGAGCTCCACCGTGGCATCCTCGATGATCTTCTCCATCGCTTCCATCGACTAAAGGTAAGCCCGTCAAAGCTTATAACTGTTCATGATGGCCGGATGATCGCCGGAGTCCCGGGCACGACAGGACGGCTCAAACAGGCGGAGCAATCGTCACAGGCCGACGTTAAACGGGCGCGTGCGATCGGCGCTCCCGTGCCCGCAGTCTGTCCTCACAAGCTTTTTGTCATATACGCCGTATATCACGGCTAAGATGAAGGTATACATCGAGACGTACGGGTGTACGGCCAACGAGGCGGACTCATCGGCGATGCGCGAGGCGATCGTGGCGTCCGGCGGCGCGATCGCGGACAGCCCGGCCGACGCGGATGCGGTCATCGTCAATACCTGTGCCGTGACGGAGCACACCTCACGGGCCATGCTCAGGGCAATTCGCCGCCACGCGGGAAGGCGCGTGATCGTGGCCGGCTGTATGGCTGCGACACAGGCCGACATGCTCCAGGGCTGCGAGCATGCGGCAGCGCCGGGCGCCGGGCCTGCGCTCGTCCTGCTGGGGCTGGCGTGCGGCGATGGCATCCCGCTGACGATGTCGTGCCGGACCGCGATCGTCAGGATCGCCGAAGGCTGCCGCGGCCAGTGCTCGTACTGCATCGTCCGGCGAGCCCGGGGCGACCTGAAGAGCCGCCCGCCCGGGGAGATCGTGGCCGCCGTCCGCAGGGCCGTACAGGCGGGCGCCACCGAGATACTGCTCACCGCGCAGGACACGGGCGCCTACGGCCTGGACATCGGCGAGCGTCTCCCGGATCTGCTTCGCGGGGTAAACGATGTGCCGGGCGATTTCAAGGTGCGCGTCGGCATGATGAACCCTTTCTCGGTCGCCGATATCGTCCCGGAGCTGATCGACGCCCTGCGGCTGCCCCGGATCTACCGGTTCGCGCATATTCCGGTGCAGTCGGGCTCAGACCGTATCCTCCGCCTCATGAACCGGCCGTATACCGCCCGGGAATACAGGGGACTGATCGGCAGGATGCGGGAGGGTATCCCGGATATCACCTTTTCGACCGACTACATCGCGGGGTTCCCGACGGAATCGGACGAGGACTTCGCCCTCACCATGGAAAACCTGCGGCACTGCCGACCGCTGAAGGTCAACATCACCCGGTTTTCCCCCCGGCCGGGTACGCCGGCCGCATCCATGACTGAAGTGCCCGGACCAGTCAAAAGGGAGCGATCCCGGGCGCTCACTGTGCTCCACCACGAGATCACGTCGGCTTACATGCGTGCCGCAGTCGGGAGCGTCCGGCGGGTCCTGGTGACGGAAAACGGCAAGCCGGGCACGGTCGTGGCCCGGGACGAGTCCTATAACATGGTCGTGATCCCCGAAAGCCTGCCTCCGGGAGCTTTCACCAGCGTAGAGATCACAGGTTCCGGGATTACTTATATGATCGGTAAGCGGCAGGATCACAACACGGCACTGTAGTTTATATACTTCCGTAGTACGGGCATGCCGGTCAGAAGCTGTCGCATGGCATGATTCCGGAGCGTATATCTGTTCCGATTTAATTTCCACCACAAAAATTAGCATATATTTTAATTTAAATCTTAATTTAATGATATTTTCAATTATTGCAGAAAATTCGGCGATTATTACTTAAAATAATAAATATTTGGTATTTTTAAAATAACGGTAATCTATTTATAGGTTGCACAGTAAACATATTATGTTTAGGGGCAGGTTTGTAATTATAAATAGCATTAAATAGTAATTTTCCTTTAATTATTTACGGTTATTTTCCCCATTCGGAAACAAGTCATTTTTATTAATATTTTGAATTAGTTCTCTATTTTTTATCGGAATTTATAATTATGTAACTACATTTATATATTCCAGATGAAACGATATCTGTGCCAGACATAAAGTTAATATTGATGAAAAGCCATAATGTAATTGTCTAAGTGGTTATGGAGAGGTATATCGAGCACTGTATTTTAACGAATTGCATCGATAAAGCGCCAATGCCGGACGGATTATGTATATCCGGGCCCGGCGTGGCAGCCTCTTTGAAGCCGGGCCCCATAACCCCCGGCGGCGTAACCGCTTGATGTGTTTTAAAAATCCTACGGGAGGAGGGAGAAAATGCCAAAATACAAGGATAAGATAGACCTATACGACGATAAGGGAAAGCTTTTAGAGAAGGATGTACCCATTGAGGCAGTCAGCCCGATTGTTAACCCGGGTATCAAGAAGATTGTCAACCTCACCAAGAGATCGGTGGCAGTCAGCCTTGAAGGCATCGAGAACGCGCTGAAGACCGGCAAGGTCGGAGGCAAGGGCAGGCAGGTCCTCGGCAAGAGCATGGACCTTTCCATTGTCAAGGATGCTGACAAGATTGCCAAGAATGTCGCCGAGCTCGTCCGCGTAAGCAAGGGCGATGACACCAGCGTTAAGGTCGTCGGCGGCGGCAAGAGCCTGCTCGTCCAGGTCCCGACCCAGAGGGTAGAGGCCGGCGCAGAGTTCGTCGCGGGCATCAGCTCGACCGCAACCGCAGTCACCGAGACGCTCCTGGACATGTACAAGGTTGACATGTTCGATGGTCCCTACGTCAAGGCGGCAGTCTGGGGTCTCTACCCGCAGACCATCGACCTTGAGGGCGGCAACGTCAAGTCGATTCTCGAAGTCCCCCAGAAGGACGAGGGCGTCGGCTACGCGCTGAGGAACATTCTCTGTAACCACAACGTCGTCATCACCAAGCGGAACACCATGAACTGCTGCGCGCTGTCCTCGATCTTCGAGCAGGCAGGCGTCTGGGAAATGGGCGACGCGATCGGACCGTGGGAGCGGTACCAGCTGCTCGGCTTTGCATACCAGGGCCTGAACGCTAACAACATGCTCTACAGCACGGTCAAGGAGAACGGCAAGAACGGCACTATCGGGTCCGTAGTCGCATCCGTGGTCGGCAAGGCCATCGAAGACAAAGTTATTAAAGTCGAGAAGACCTTACCATCTGGATACAAGGTATACACGACGAACGACGTACCGATGTGGAACGCGTACGCGGCGGTCGCCACGATGGCTGCGACGATGGTCAACTGCGGTGCATTAAGAGGCGCCCAGGCCGTTTCGTCGACCCTGCTGTACACTCAGGACCTGATTGAGCGCGAGACCGGCCTGCCGGGCTGCGACTTCGGCAAGGTCCAGGGTACTGCCGTCGGCTTCTCGTTCTTCAGCCACTCGATTTACGGCGGCGGCGGTCCGGGTGTATTCAACGGCAACCACGTCGTCACGAGACACTCTAAGGGCTTCGCTATCCCGTGCGTATCGGTCGCCTGCTCGCTCGATGCGGGCACGCAGATGTTCGCGCCGGAGCAGACCTCTGCCGGTGTCGCTGTGTTCAGCGAGATCGACGAGTTCAGGGAGCCGCTGAAGGCTGTCGCGAAGGGAGCCAAGGAAATCAAGGACAAGGTATAGACAAGTAGACAGAATTTGCGGAGTTGAATAAGGAAAAATGGTAGCGCCGGTAGCCAGGAAAGGACGCCTCATGCAGGTGGAGATCTTTCCTGACAGACTGCTAAACATCGAGACTGCACAGGCTCTGTTAAACGAGCTGAACAGGATCGGCGGGATCACCCGCATGGTAGTCTACGGCCCCCGCCTCCCGAAAGAAGATCCGGAGAACCTCCTGGCCGGGAAGCACGACATCCGGGAACCCAGATACCTGGAAATCCTGGGTGAAAAAGTGGAGCTGACCGTCCAGGTCGGCCGGATATTCGTCGAGATGGAGGACCCGGGGATCGTCGAGAAGATAAAGGAAGCATGTCGTAAGGCCCTTCCCTTCCCCTTCGAGATCAACGAAGGCATCTACATCCGGACGCGGAAAACGCTGACGGACTACGTGCGCAAGGGAGGAAAGGTCGACGATATCAGCGTGGGGATGTTCGACCCCAAGGCGCAGCCGAAGTCTTCGTGCTGCTCGCCCAGATCGGACAAGCATGCAGACGATTAAAAACGTGAGATGATTCAGAATGCCAATAGACCGTGAGACACAGGTAGTGGATTGCCGAGAAAGCATGGGCCTGGACAAGGGCGGAGGCCTCGCCCAGAGAGGCACTTTGTCCGAGACGGGCCGACCCGACGTGGTCGCCATTGCGATGACTCCCGGCAGGCGGCACATCACCAAGCCGGTGTGCGAGATCACCCACGGGCTGCGGAAGGAGGGCATCCAGGTATCGGTCCTGGTCCTGTACTCCGGAGGCGGCGTCCCGTCGGACGCGAAAGACGCGGCCATCGGGCACGGGCCGAAGTTCGGCCTGACCGAGAAGGAGATCGAGCAGATCCGCCGTCACAAGCTGGCGCTGATTCACCTGGGCAACGTGAAATCTCACGTGATATACAAGGCGAGGGACATCCTCAGGTTCGTGGACATCCCCGCGATCGTCGTCTGCCAGACCCCCGTCGACTTCGAAGACTTCGCCCGGATCGGCGTCAGGACCCGCGTGGTCAGCCCGCCCCCGGACAAGGTCGAAACGGCAGGCACCATAGTCGAGATCGTTACCGGCATCACGAGAGGTCAGACTTGCGCAAGGGACAAGCTGAACGAGATCGTGAAGCGCATCATCGAAATCAACCCGCAGAAACTCGCTACACAGTAGGAGTTGAATTAAATGGCATACAAACCACAGTTCTACCCAGGTAAAACTTCTGTGGCCCAGAACAGAAAGAAGTTCATGGACCCCTCATACAAGATGGAGAAGCTCAGGAGCCTCTCCGACGACGACGTCGTCCTCATGCTGGGACACCGCGCTCCGGGTTCCGCATACAAGACCATCCACCCGCCCTTAACCGAGGCGAACGAGCCGGACGACCCGATCCGCAAGATCGTCGAGCCCATCCCCGGCGCAAAGACGGGCGACAGGATCAGGTACAACCAGTACGCTGACTCCATGTACTTCGCCCCGATGGTCCCCTACCTGAGGTCATGGATGGCCGCCACCAGGTACAGGGGCGTAGACCCGGGTACCCTCTCCGGCAGGCAGATCATCGAGACCCGTGAAAGGGACCTCGAGAGGATCACCAAGGAGATCATGGAAACCGAGCAGTTCGACCCCGCCAGGGAATCGATCAGGGGCTGCACCGTGCACGGCCACTCGCTCAGGCTGAACGAGAACGGCATGATGTTCGACATGCTCCAGAGGTCCGTCCTCGACAAGAGCGGCAAAGTCTTCCAGGTCAAGGACCAGGTCGGCGACCCGCTCGACAGGAAGGTCGACCTCGGCAAGCCCATGAGCGAGGCGGAACTCAAGAAGAGGACCACCATCTACCGTGTCGACGGTGTCGCGTTCAGGTCGGACGAAGAAGTAGTCGGCTGGGTGCAGAGGATCTTCACCCTGAGGACCAAGTTCGGCTTCAGCCCGAAGGTGTAAGGAGAGGTGAGCATTATGGCAGTTAAGGAAACCCAGAAGAGATTCTTAAAGGCAATGAAGAAGAAGTTCGCCGAGGACCCGACCGCCCAGGTAACCAAGTACAAGTACGAAGGTTACACCCAGTCCAAGAGAAAGGTCGAGTTCAAGAAGGCCGGCGACGCAATCGCGAAGAAGAGGGGCATTTCCGCATACAACCCCATGGTCCACATGGGCGGTATCCCCCTCGGTCAGAGGCAGCTGATGAACTACGTCGTCAGCGGCACCGACATTGCGGTTGAGGGCGACGACCTCCACTTCGTCAACAACGCTGCGATGCAGCAGTTCTGGGACGACATCCGCAGGACCGTCATCGTCGGTCTCGACGTCGCTCACCAGACCCTGGAGAAGCGTCTCGGCAAGGCCGTGACTCCGGAAACGATCAGCAACTACCTGGCCGTGCTCAACCACGCCATGCCCGGTGCTGCGGTCGTGCAGGAACACATGGTCGAGACCCACCCGAACCTGACCGATGACTGCTACGTCAAGGTCTTCACCGGCGACGACGAGCTCGCCGACTCGATCGACAAGCAGTACGTCATCGACATCAACAAGGCGTTCCCCAAGGAGCAGGCCGCCCAGCTGAAGAAGGCAATCGGCAAGTCCCTGTGGCAGGCCGTCCACATCCCGACCACCGTGGTCAGGACCTGCGATGGCGGCACGACCTCCAGATGGTCGGCCATGCAGATCGGCATGTCGTTCATCGACGCGTACAAGATGTGCGCCGGTGAAGCGGCCGTCGCCGACCTCGCATTCGCTGCCAAGCACGCGGCCCTCGTCGAGATGGCCAACCTGCTGCCCGCAAGGCGTGCCCGTGGCCCGAACGAGCCCGGTGGACTGTCCTTCGGCTTCCTGGCAGACATTGTCCAGACCAACCGCAAGTACCCGGACGACCCGTGCAAGTCCTCGCTCGAGGTAGTCGCCTCCGGCTGCATGCTGTACGACCAGATCTGGCTCGGCAGCTACATGTCCGGTGGTGTCGGCTTCACGCAGTATGCGACCGCAGCCTACACTGACGACATCCTGGATGACTTCACCTACTACGGCTACGACTACATCAAGGGCAAGTATGGCGTCGCCAAGGCGAAGGCCACCATGGACGTAGTCAACGACATCGGCACGGAAGTCACCCTGTACGGTATCGAGCAGTACGAGAAGTACCCGACCACCCTCGAGGACCACTTCGGTGGCTCGCAGAGGGCGACGGTGCTGTCGGCAGCCGCCGGTGTCACCGCCTCGATCGCGACCGGAAACGCCAACGCCGGTCTGTCGGCCTGGTACCTGTCCATGTACCTGCACAAGGAAGCATGGGGCAGACTCGGATTCTTCGGATTCGACCTGCAGGACCAGTGCGGCGCGACCAACGTATTCTCGTGCCGCTCCGACGAGGGCGCCATCGACGAGCTGAGAGGCCCGAACTACCCGAACTACGCGATGAACGTCGGCCACCAGGGTGGCTACGCCGGTATCGCCGGTGCAGCCCACTTCGGCCGCGGCGACGCGTGGACGGTCAGCCCGCTCATCAAGGTATGCTTCGCAGACAAGAACCTGGCCTTCGACTTCACGGAGCCCAGGAAGGAGTTTGCCCGCGGCGCAATCCGCGAGTTCATGCCTGCAGGCGAGCGCAGCCTCATCATCCCGGCCAAGTAAGCGGAACGATCCGATTGGGGCCTCACGGCTCCAATCTTTTCTCCTTTTTTTCTGGTATTAAAATGATAGCCTTGGCGCTCTTGGCTACCTGGCGCCCTTGGCGAGCGTGACAGGGGTCGCATAGAATTGGCAGAGATTGCGTCGCTATTGTTGCATAGGCAATGTGACTGCTGTCACGCGCGCCAAGGGCGCCAGGTAGCCAAGAGCGCCAAGACTTAAAAGGGAAATATTCTCATTCCGGCTTTTGCCCGGTCATGAGGAAAATGGTAAACTCCCGCGTCCCTCCGCCCTGGACGGGTTTCGTCATGCGGGCGGCCGTTTTGTCATGGACTTCTACATACCCGGCCTCTTCGAAAGCGCGCCGCAGGGCGGCCCGGTCGAAGCCGTTGTGGAAGACGCCGGTGTCGTCGCCGCCGTGGAAATGACCGTCGTCGGGGTCGAGGTCGGCGATGCAGATATGCCCGGCCGGCGCCGTGATCGAGAAGAACCGATTCAACAGGGACTGAATTTCCCTGATGTGGTGGAGCGTCATGCTGCTGGTGATCAGGTGGTAGCAGCCTTCCAGGGCATCGCCCTTATCGAGGTCGACGTGCCGGGCGCGCACGTTCGTCAGGCCCGCGTTCGCGACCTTCGTACGGAGGACTTCCAGCATGCCCTCCGAAGAGTCGACGCCGGTTACCGAGCGGACATGCGGCTGGAGCTGCAGCATCAGCAGGCCGGTGCCGCAGCCGAAATCTAAGACGTCCATATCTGCGGCGAGCCTGACGCTGGTTGTTACGGCGCCGGCCACGTCCGTGGCGAGCTTTACCCGCACGGGCGTATCCCACGAGGCCGCAGCTTTGTTAAAATCCCGTTTCTCGTCTTTCAAATAATCACCAGTTATTTAAAATGGGAAAGGGTAGCTCATTCTTCCCCGCCATCCGGCTGGTGCTGCCTTCGACGGCATCGCTGGCCCGCACATTCGCCCGGGGCTGTCTCTAAGCCGCACTCGCCGCTGCCGGTCGACTCGCAGCTTTCCACGCGCAGCGCTTTTCCGTTGATCACCGCGTCGGCGATCTTTTTCCGGGCGCTGTGAAGGTCCTTCCACACCGTCTTCCGGGATACGCCCATCCGCTGCGCCATCTCTTCCTGCTCGAGGTCCTCGAGGTCGGCCAGCCGGATCGCCTCTACCTCTTCCGGGAGCAGCGTGACCACGTCCATGAGCTCGCCGTGCCGGCAGGCGGGCATCATGCATCGGGCACCGCCTCCGGTGAGGCATCGTTTCGCCCGGGGCCTGCCGGCACATCTTCCTTCTCTCATC
>MVRA01000206.1 GCA_002067315.1 Methanocella sp. PtaU1.Bin125
CCCGGCCCCGCCGTTTGACCGCCTCCCGGCAGTCCGGGTGCATGAAGTCCCAGTAACGCATCGCGAGCAGCTCGTCTTTACCGAAGCCGGTGATCTTTTCCATCGCCGGGTTAATGTACTGCAGCTTATCGTCCTGGTAAATGAACACGGCTGACGCCATCGTCTCCGCGAGCACCCGGAACTTTTCCTCGCTCTCCCGCAGGGCATCCTCCGCCAGCTTGCGCTCGGTGATATCCATGACACAGACCACGGCCGCGGCAATGACATTCTCCTCATCCCTCACCGGTGCGCCATTGACCAGCGCCGTCACGACACTTCCGTCCGCGCGCTCCACCTTGATCTCCTCGGCGGAGATGCGTTCACCATAATATAGTGAGCGGTACAGCGGCCTCTCATCGGGCGTCAGCAGAGCGCCGCCGGACTTCAGGAGCCGGTAAGGGCGGACATCGTCACGGATGTCCACCCCGATCATCGGGCTGCCGAAGATTTCCTCCGCGCTCTTCGTGGCGTAAGAGACTCGCCCGTCTTTCGCGTTTGCCAGCACCATGCCGACAGGTATGGTATCCAGCGTAGCCTGCAGGGTGCCGCGGGCCCGGTTAAGCTCCGCGGTCCGTTCCTCGACCCGTTGCTCAAGCTCTTCTCGCGCCCGCTTCAGCTCCTGCCGCATCCTCACCTGCCCGGTCACGTCCCGGATGGACTCGATGGCGCCGATAACCTTCCCGTCCCGGCCGTACAGCTTGCTCGAAATGCCCCAGAGCACCACCTCGCTTCCCTTCAGCCGGACGCTCTCCGCCCTGGCCTCCAGCTTGCCGTCGGCCACGTGGACCTCGCTGTACATGGCCCTGACCATGTCGACGGGCCGGTCCAGCAGGTCGATCAGGATGGGCCGGCGTTGCCCGTAAAAGGCCAGCGCGTACTCATAGTCGCTCTTGCCGATCACATCTTCCGCCCTGACGCCGGTCATCTCCTCGATGGCCTTGTTCCATGCGATGATCGTGCCTTCGTTGTCGATGACCAGCGTGGCGTCCGGGTAGAACTCGATGATGTCATAAAAAAGCTGGTCCGCGTCAGCCGAACTCATTGTACAGTCCGCCTCCGAAATTTTGTCCGAACGCAACCCGTGATCCGGCCGGGAAAATATCCGTGAACGGGACTACCTGCGTAACCCCGTATCCTGGCGGCGAGTAGCCGGGATCGTTTTTCCATACGATAGAGGCTATATCCAGATGCCTCGGCCTTGTGGTACAAACCGGACGATCGAGCATAAATAAATATTTTCGTGGCCGACCACAGGTTACTATAACTTTGTTGGCCCCACGATGATAACCCTGCTAATTGATAGCATATAGCACCGGATGACTTAAATTTTTTCTATTGATCGATTAATCGGGCATGAAGTCACGCTGGACCAGGATGACGTCGGCCGAGTCCTTCGCCGCCGCATAGGCCTCCAGCGGCTCGCGGTTCAGCGTCAGGAACGTGTCGCCCCACCGGAACTTGCCCGCGACCTCGCCCGCCTGCTCCCGGTATCCGAGAATGTAGAGCGCGGCCACGAACGCCTCCGCCGAGCTCAGCATGAAGGGCCGGCCATAGTTGACCGGGTTGGCGGCGAGCAGATACGGCAACGCCCGCCCCTGCATGCGCTTTGACTTCAGCAGCGGGAAAACCCGCTCCACCTCGCCCCAGGTGCAGTCCAGCACGACGATGCCCTTTTTAGACAGCATCCGGTCGGCCGGGGAGATGGCATGGCCCGCAGTAGGGTCCAGGAGAATGGCGCCGGACGGCAGCTTGCCCGCCCGCTCGTACATGGTCGCCAGCCCGAACTTGCTCATCCGCCGCGCCGTGCACTTCTTCGGGTCGTCCTGGTGCGCATGGTAGACGTACAGCGGAGCCCGGTCCATACAAATCGTTTTATACGATCGTCCCGATTATGCTTTAACGTTTGTGACGGCAAACGTTCAAACATCTTACGGGCAGGACAGGGCATGCTGAAGAAGCTGAAAGCGATCTGGGACCTCACGCGGCTGGAGCATGGCATCATCTACGCGGTAAGCCTGCTGGTCAGCCTGACGATAGCCTATCACTCGCTGCCGACCGATCCCGGCCTCGTCATCGCGGGCGTCATCGCCGTGGTGACCGCCGAGATGGGCGCGTTCGCGCTGAACGACTACTTCGACGTGGAGGTCGACCGGAAGAACAACCGGACCGATCGCCCTATCATCCGCGGCGACATCTCCCGGAAGGAAGCGCTGCTGCTGACCATCGTGGCCTTCATCGTCAGCGTTGTCGCCGGCTACTTCATGGGCAACGTCGGCGCGCTGGCCGTCCTGGTGGCGCTCATCGCATTCGGGATACTGTACGACTACAAGCTCAAGGAATACGGCGTTTTAGGCAACGTCTACATCGCCTTCACCATGGCCGCGCCGTTCCTGTTCAGCAGCATGCTGTTCAAGGGCTCGACCGTGCTGCTGGTGCTCTCCGTGATCGCCTTCCTGGTCGGCCTCGGCCGGGAGATCATGAAGGGCATCATGGACGTGGAGGGCGACGCCCTGCGGGACGTGAAGACCGTGGCCCGGGTCTACGGCGCGAATGCGGCTAAGTACACGGCCGTGGCCCTGTACCTGATCGCACTGCTGTTCGCGCCTGTACCGTTCATCGTCGACATTGACCCCGCATTCTATCGAAACCTGTACTATGCGATCCCGGCCGCTATCGCCACGCTGGTGCTGCTGTGGATTTGTGCCGACCTGCTCAAAAGCCACGACCGGAAGGCTATCAGCCGCGCGAGGAAGACCACGCTTCTGGGGATGCTGATCGCGCTCGTCGCGTTCCTCGCCGGCGCCCTGACATAAGCCGCCAAGGGTCCAAGAGAAGTGTCCAAGGCGCCACTGTAGAAAATATGAGGCGCCAGGACGCCAAGGTTTTTTATTATATTCAAGCCACCAAGGATCCAGGAGAAGGGGCCAAGGCGCCATAAATATTTTAATTTCAAGAGGCCGTGAAACAAAGTTGTTTTAGACCGATAAATATTGGACACTCAATGACCTGGTGCCTTGAGTTATAAAACACTTTACACCCTGGCGTCTCGTCTTGGACACTTGGCGTCTTAATATAAAAAAAATAAAACTTGGCTCCCTGGCGTCTCATATTTTCTACAGTGGCGCCTTGGCCCCTTCTCCTGGATCCCTGGCGACTTGCGGCATCGGTTTTATGTCCGTGTGGGTCGTAGCGTTATTGTATGACGTTGCATGATGTCCTGGCGGGCCTGGAGCCGGAGGCGATCCCTTACCCGTTATCGCGCCTGTATGCCATGCTATCCGGCGGCCGGGTGTTCGGCGACTTCTACCGGATCGTGGCCCGGCAGGTGAAGGAAAAGCTGCATGCGGGCCGGGTGCTCGACATCGGCACCGGGCCGGGGAGACTGCCCGTCCTGATCGCCAGCGAGACCCCGCTGTTACACGTCATCGGCGTCGACCTGTCGGCGGATATGGTGAAAATGGCCGGCGAGGACGCGGGGCGCAGGGGCCTGAAGAACGTCGGGTTCCGGCAGGGCAACGCGTCGGAGCTGCCCTTTAAGGACCGGGAGTTCGATCTTGTCCTGAGTACCCTGTCGTTCCATCACTGGAAGCAGCCGGAGAAGGGCCTGGACGAGGTGTACCGCGTCCTGCGCGAGGGCGGCGAGGCCTGGATTTACGACATCCCCCGGAGGATCGACAAGACGATGTTCGCCTACATGAAGCGCAAGTACGGCTTCCTCCAGGCCTGGGCGTTACGGCTGCACGCGCTCACCGAGCCGTTCTACAAGGAAAGCGAGATCGAGCGGCTGGCGATGGAGTCGCGGTTCCGCAGGCACGAGATTACGCGTACGCTGATCGCGTACAAGCTTATCCTGTACAAATAAGGATGGCCATGCCTCGCTAATTCTTTTCGTAGACGGCGATGACGGCCTTACCGAATTCCGTGATCTCTTCCGGATCGTATCGATTATAGAACTCTATAAGCGTATCTTTATCCATCCATTCGGGCGGCTTGTTGAAGCCGTCCTTGTCGAGGAGTTCAGATAGCTTCTTCGTAATAGGATCGGACGGGACATCGTAAGGCTCGCAGACGATTACCCGCTTCCTCACTTCTTTCAATACCCGCTCGAGGAACTCTTCGTGCTTCGGGTTGATATGATGGAGCACGTCCGTTATCACGCAGACATCGAAGTCCGAGAACCGGTCGTATTCGAGGGCGTCCTGCCTGGCGACATTGCGGCCCTGCTTTTTCGCGTGACGTAAAAACCGCTCGTTCAGGTCGATGCCGAAATAGTAATCCTCATCTGACAGGTAGTCGGACAGCTTGCCGGTGCCGCAGCCCACGTCGATGACTTTGTCTGTCGATAGCCCGGCGATATACTCATATCGCCGCTTGAGGCTCTGGCCATGCATCAGCCTGATCGCTGCCCCGTAATACCAGCCGGACCAGTATAACGGTGAACTTAGCATAGCCCCACTATAACCATTATCATACTGATAACTGTTTTCCTGTCCACAAAAAATTACTGTAAACAGGACAGTGCCCGCCCCGGAGCATATTTATACATACGAGACCTTTTTCTGGCTATGCCCTCAACCATCATCCCGGCCAGCACCGGCTTCTCGAACTCTTACATCCTGCGCGGCGACCGGGCAGTCGTCATCGACGCGGGGCTGATGGGCAAGGAGAAGAAAATCCTGGCGGCGCTCGATGCGAACGGCATCCCGCGGGGGAACGTCAGCCTCATCATCATCACTCACTGCCACGGCGACCACTACGCCAGCGTGAAGGCGCTGAAGGAAGCGCTGGACGTGCCCGGCGCGAACGTCGGCGTCATGGCCGGCTGGCCCGACGCGAGATATATGGAGACCGGAGACAGCGCCCCTGTGGTGCCGGTCAGCCTCACCGGCCGCATCATGTCCCTGTTCACCGGCGCAAAGGCCCCTCCCTGCAAGGCGGACTTGATCGTAAAGGAGGACATGGATCTCCGGGCCTACGGGGTGGACGCCCGCGTCCTCACGACCCCCGGTCACACTACCGGCTCTCTGTCGGTACTGGCCTCCGACGGCAGCTGCGCCATCGGCGACATGTTCGCCAGCCTGTTCATGAAAAACAGGGTCCGCATGGCGCCGTTCGCCGAGGACCCCGCGCTCATCGGGCCGGGCCTGAAGAAGCTCGTCGACAACGGCGCAAAGCGCCTGTACCCCGGCCACGGGAACGGCTGGGACGTCGAGGCCGTCGTAAATGCATTCGAAGCGTACAAGAAATAAATGCCTGTACAACGACTGTCATAACCCGGGATACAGGGCCATAGTTCAGCTATACGCTTTATCTGCGCGCCCTCGCCCATCGTATCCCGCCTCCGGCGGATGCTACCTGCTGCCCGCCCTCCCACCCATGGGCGCGCTGCGCCAGTAGCTATTCTTACGATGTTACTGACAGCATTCTCACTATTTACAGGGCTGACTTTGTGATCTAACCGTGGAGCGAAGCGGAGCGGTCATGCCGGGGGAGTCCAGCGGAGCGCGCTAGCGCGTAGCGACTAGAGGGGGCGGGAGCCCCCTCTTGATCCATAGTCGTAAGAAGATGTGTTAACAAGCCCTGAGTTTGGGATATTTAGCAGATCAGAGAGCAGGTCCAACATAGTTAGCACACCCTGTTTTTCCTGAAACCATCTTGATCCATCGTATGAAGAAGTGATTATTAGTCCTGGATGGTCTAGAATTTTACTATCAAACTCCAGCCGACCGGGCCTTGTCAGGATAGCATCCAGATTGGAAAAAGGAGAAAACCAATCAGCCATTCCATCGAGATGTTATCATGGACTCATATCTATCTGACGATCGTCTCTTTCAGCTTCTCGACGCCGCCCTTCCTGTAAACAGCGTTACCTACCACGATCGTGTGCGCGTACTTTGCCATGGTTTCGGCCTTTTCGCGCGAGTCGATGCCGCCGCCGTAGAACAGCTGCGAGTTGTGCAGCTTCTCCCGGACCGCCCTGACCAGCTCGGGATTTCCATAAGTGCCGCTGTACTCGATGTAGACGACCGGGAACTTGAAGAACCGATCCGCCAGCTCGGCGTACGCGGCCGCGTCCTTCGGGCCGATGCCGCAATCCGCCCGGGTGACGATGGCCACGGCCGAGAAGCGGTTGAGGATGATGTACGCCTCGGGGATGACCTTGTCCCAGCAGTTGAAGTTCGTGTCCCGGACGAAATCCTTCTGCATGCCCACGAGCCATTTCGAGTTCTTTGTGTTAAACACGGACGGCACGAAGATGAAGTCGAGGTCTTCCCGCATGCCGGGGGCGCCGGCCGGCTCCAGCACCTTGGGGATGCTGTAGTCCTTCAGCATGTCGACCAGGTGGGCCACGTTCTCCTTCGTGATATTCTGGGTGCCCGATACCATGATGGCATCGGTGCCTGAATCAACGATGGCCGCGACGTCCTTAGGCGTTATGGGCTTGTCCGGGTCCAGCTTGGTCACGTGTCTCCACTTTTTCCAGTCAATCATTACAGCATCCTTCCTCAGCGTGTTTTTACATCATTCTCGATGGCAGGCTTTATATTTTACCCTCTAGCGTACAATACGCTCGATCGGGACGATCAGTATGTCGCGCGCGCCCACTTCTTTCAAATCGTTGATGACCTTGTAGATCTCCTTCTCGTGGACGACCGCGTGCACGGCGCAGATCGGCGACGACGCCTCCACCCGCATCACGGTGGGGCCGGCCATGCCGGGCAGCTTTTTCTTCACCGCGTCCAGCGACTTCTCCGGCACGTTCATCATCAGGTACCGCTTGCCCCGGGCCTCGATGACGCTGTTCAGCGCCGTGGTGATCTCGGCGATCTTCTTCCCGTGCCCCGCGAGGCTCGCCTTGCTGGCGATCAGCTTCTGCGAGGTGTGGAGCACGTGGTCGATGACCTTGAGGTGGTTCATGGACAGCGTGGTGCCGCTCGATGTCAGATCGACGATCGCGTCGGCCACGCCGATGTGCGGGGTGATTTCCGTGGCGCCGCAGACCTCGACGATGTGGACGTCCGCGCCCACGTTCCTGAAGTACCTGCGGGTGACCTCCGGGAACTCGGTGGCGATCTTCCGCCCGGCGAGCTGCTGCGGCCGCTCGTACTTCGACTCGTCCGGCACCGCCAGCACCAGGTCGGCCTTGCCAATGCCCAGGTCGAGCAGCGTCTCGACGTCCGCGCATGATTCCCGGATGAAGTCCTCGCCCGTGATGCCCAGGTCGGCCGCGCCGTTCTCCACGTAGCCCGGGATGTCCCGGGACCGGGCGAACAGCAGCGTGATGCTCTCGTCCACGGTCCTGGCGAACAGGCTCCGCTCCGAATGGTCGATCACGTGGAGCCCCGCTCCTTCGAACAGGCTCATGATCGGCTCGTAGATCCTTCCTTTGTTGGGCAGCGCTATCCGTACCATATTTTATCGTTCATAATAAAGCGAGGTTACATATATACATAAGCATCGGCAATGCCCGATGCTAACGTTCATATCGCATGCAGTCAGTGTCATATGCGGGATTATGGCATTTGTCAAAGTAGCTAAGGCCTCGGAGATCGCGCCGGGTAAAATCAAGGGCTTCCTGATAGAGAATAAGAAGATCGCAGTTGCCAACACGGGCGAAAAGCTGTACGCGTTCGAGGACCGGTGCCCGCACCAGAGCGCGAAGCTCTCGTTCGGCACGCTGGTCGGCAACAACGTCATGTGCAAGGCCCATGGCGAGCAGTTCAGCCTGGAGACGGGGAAGCCGGTCATGATGCTGACTCATGAGTCGCTCAAGCTGTACGCTGTCAAGGTCGAGGGCGAGGATATCCTGGTCGATATCTGACTTTTATTGTAACTGTTCAGGTGTTCCTCGAACGTCCTGTTCAGGCTTCCGGAATAGCCTTTGCGGAGGCTTAGCGCAGGACTGCATTCCCGCGACGACCGCGACGAAAGCGACGGGCGCGACGACTGATAAAGGATAACATTTTAGTCGTTCTTCGAGAAACGTCGCGGTCATCGCGTTTCGTCGCGGTCGTTGCGGGAATCAGTACTGCGCCTGGCCATGGCGGAGCATTCGTCACAGCCTCGATAGGCAATTCGACGGACGGTATTCCCGCGACGACCGCGACGAAAGCGACGGGCGCGACGACTGATAAAGGATAACATTTTAGTCGTTCTTCGAGAAACGTCGCGGTCATCGCGAGGATCGATATGTCAGGCCCTCGTAACAAGGCCCATCTGCATTGCCCGCACGTGAAGAACTGTTCTTGATCAAGCGAGTCTCATGGACTGGCGGCCGTCCGCTTGCGCGCGCGTGCGCTGGCCATGGCCACCTGTTGAAGAGACACCTGAACAATCACCTTTTACTTTTCGAAACGGGCGTCATATTTCGCAGGTACATAGAAATCGTCATCCGGCGAGATCAGCCTGCAATGAGGATGATCTCTCTACTGTGTGCCATTGCTCTCCCGGCGCTGATCATCGGGTGCTTCCAGCTTTCCGGGCCTCCGGCCGGGGCCGGTCCGGCGCCTGAGGGCGAGACAATACGCCTCCCCGCACCATCGCGTGACAGCAGCACGTCGATCGAGCAGGCCCTGTCCGGGAGGCGGTCGGCCCGGGATTACCGGGACGAGCCTCTTAGCCTTTCTGATGTATCTCAACTCCTGTGGGCCGCGCAGGGCCTCTCCGGGACGGAAGGCCTGAGGACGGCCCCGTCGGCGGGGGCGCTATACCCGCTCGAGGTCTACGTTGTCGCAGGAAATGTCCCGGACCTGAAGCCGGGCGTGTACAGGTACGTGCCCCGGGAACACGCGATCGTCATGGTAGCCGACGGTGATAAGCGGGCAGACCTCTCCCGGGTCGCCCTGGGCCAGCCGTCAGTGAAAGACGCACCAATAGACATCGTCATCGCCGGGGTATACGAGCGGACGACCGGGAAGTATGACACGCCCGTCAGCGATGAGCTAACCGGGGCTAAATATCCGGCCGGCGTGAAGTACGTCCACATGGAGGCAGGGCACGCGTCCCAGAACGTCTACCTCCAGTGCGAATCTCTCGGCCTCGGTACGGTGGCCATCGGCGCGTTCTCGGAGGAAGGGGTGAGAAATGTCACGGGCATGTCCGGCGAGAAGAGGCCCCTGTATATCATGCCTGTGGGTCGTACGTAAACCAGAAAATCTACAGGAAGTACAGGATGCAGGGCAGCAGGAGTACGCCCATCAGGCAAGTCTTCCTCACGTTCAGGATGTGGGCCGCCATTCCGACGGCCGCCGCCATAAGGAAGATCGCCATGCCGGCCGCTCCTGTCATCAGCAGGCACATAGCCCCGAGGAACAGCAGCACCCCCCGGTTCAGCCAGCGGTAGTTGACCCTCGAGAAGACGCCAGCCGCATAACTGCCTGTCATCAGCGTCAGCAGGTATGAAAGCGCCCCCGCCACACATATGACGGCCAGGAAGAGCACGAGCCCTTCGAAGCTGATCATGCCGCCGAGCAGCTCCTGCGCCGCGGCCACCGCGCCGCTCCGGGGGCGCCCGATCACATACAGCGCGATCAGCGAAAAGATGGCGTTGGACGTGTTCACGCCTGAGACAGCGATCAGGTACCGCCGGTCCGCGTCGTCGTCCTGCTTCGCGAACAGGCCGGTGATCGCCGTGGCTACGCCCGAGCTGACGGCCGGGAACCAGGAGACCATCGCGCCCGCGACCGTCCCGAGGGCGGCCGATCTGCCGATCTCCGCCGCGGGCAGGCTGAAGTCGTTACGGGCCTGCCGGGGGATGGCCGCCCCGGCCAGCGTGCTCATGAGCAGCAACGGCGCCCCGAAGAGGCCGGACAGCAGCGGCAGCAGCACGGTAGGGGCCGCAATGCTCACTACCGGGACCAGCGCCGGCTCGACGGCAAAGGCCAGTATGCCCAGGAAGCCTGAGGCGGCATAGATGACCGCGCCATGCCATATCTTAGTCACGCGTTCCCGGACGTCGGGAAAGGCTGAGTCGCCCCTGTTCGAAAGGATGATGAATGCGGAGATCGCCGCAAGTATCAGCGCCATATACCCCCACATGTACGGGTAGGCGTAGAGGAAGATCAGCGAAACCGGCACGATCAGCAACATGGAGACGACGATGGCCAGCCCGCTGCCGGCTGCTGACAGGCGCACCGCCTCGATGCCCCGGCCGTCCAGCAGCATCCGGTGGCCGGGCATGACCGCCAGCACCGTGGCGTCGTCCGGCGCCCCCAGGAAAATGGACGGCACGATGTCCAGGAAGCTCTGGGAAATGGTGCTCGTCACGATGGCGATGGCAATGTATAGCGCCGGGACTCCCGATGCCGCAAGTGCTGGCGAGAGGCCGAGCAGTATCGCGGATGTATTATTGACGTGTACTCCCGGCAGCAGCCCGGCGATCGCACCTATCGCGAGGCCGCCGACGAGCGATGAGAGCAGCAGGCCGAGAGACAGCGCAAGCATAGAGAATACTTAATTTCATATTATTAAAAATTAGTGGTTATCGTGTCATAATGTGCACAAAGAGCAAGATAGATTTACCACTGTTCGGGGCATAAATCATTATATAAACTCGATATATTAACTCGAAAAATAAGCCAAAAACAGGCTTTCATAGAAGAGATCGGGGACAGTCCCCGGGGGGCCGGAGGGTCAAGGCATGGACAGGCACGGGGCGCGCCAGGCGTGGCGTGTAAACAGCGAGGCACTGTTAAACGGCATCAACCAGCAATGCCCGATTCCACAGCTTATCATCGATAAAGCGCACCGGGTCGTCTTCTGGAACCGGGCGCTGGAGACGTATACGGGCATCCGTGCCGACGAGATCGCCGGGACCCGCGACCAGTGGCGCGCGTTTTACCCGCTTCCCCGGCCGATCATGGCCGACCTGCTGGTCGACGAGGACGTCGAGGCGCTCCCCCGGTGGTACGCCGGAAAGTATCGAAAGTCGAAGCTGATCGAAGGGGCTTACGAAGCCACCGACTACTTCCCCCATATCGGTAAGAGCGGGACGTGGCTCTATTTCACCGCCGCGCCGATCCGGGACCGGGACGGACAGATCATCGGCGCCCTGGAGACGCTGGAGGACGTGACCGAGCGCAAGCGCGCCGAGGAGGCGCTGCAGGATGCCAAAGCGCAGTCAGAGCTTTACCTGGAGCTAATGGGCCACGACATTAACAATTTCAACCAGGTGGGTATCGGCTGCCTGGAGATCGCGCTGGACCGGCTTAAGCTCCCGGAGGAAGACCGGAAACTGATAGCGAAGCCGCTGGAGATGATGCTGGAAAGCTCGAAGCTGATCGCCAACGTGGAGAAGATCCAGCGGATCAGGACGGGGGAGATGAAGCTTGCTCCGGTCGACCTGGGGCAGGTGCTATCCGTCATCGTCGCGCGCTACCGGCAGGTGCCCGGCCGGGAGATCACCATCGATTATGTCCCTGTCCGGGGCTGCGAGGTCAGCGCGAACGAGCTCATCGGGGACGTCTTCGACAACCTGGTCGGAAATGCCGTCAAGCATTCGGAAGGGCCGCTGACGATCTCCATCTCCGTCGAGCCTGTGCAGCACGAGGGAAAGCCGTATGTCCGGGTAACGATCGACGATACCGGCCCGGGCATACCCGACGAGATAAAAGGCAGGCTGTTCACCCGGTTCCAGCGGGGGGCGACGCGAAAGATCGGCAAAGGCCTGGGCCTTTACCTGGTAAGGACGCTGGTCGAGAGCTACGGGGGGAGCATTGCGGTCGCTGACCGCGTGAAGGGCGATTACGCAAAAGGGGCCCGGTTTATCGTGATGTTGCCCGCGTATCGGCGATAGGCGGAGGCCACACGGCGATCATCGAGATTATGCCATTGCGTAATCCGGTATAGAAAAAAGGGGCGGGCGAGACCGCCCGTCGTCTGCGTTTACTGCGTCAGCGTGGCTTCGCCTGTGGTGTGCGCCCTGAAGGACACGGAGAACACGTAAAGCCCGGGCTCGGCAACCGTGCCGGTCGCCTGGCCGGTCTCGTCCATTATCCAGGCACCGTCGAGGCTGACGCTCTTCGCGTTGTCGACCTTATGCAGCGACACCATGGTGGTGCCCTGCTGGTCACTGCTGTACCCGTTGTGCCTGACGTTGATGGTGACCGGACCTGCGTTCAGGTTGACCGCCTTGACCGCCGTCTCTCTCGGCTGGCCGGTCAGGGTCACCGGGGGCGCATCGCCCGTCGTGGGCTTGCTAATGGTCATCGTGTAGGTGCCGCCATAGCCGACACTCAGCACGGCCGGGCCGGGCTTTGCCCAGAATCCGTCCGGGTCCACGGCTATATAGCCCATGCCGCTGGAATCGCCGAGGGATACGGCCTCGTAAAGGTCGCCATCGGGCGAATCGACCGACGCGATGAACGTGTTGCCCAGCGCGCTGCCCGTGTTGCTGAACGTGTAGATGTACGTGCCCTGGGTCAGGGTGAACTGCTCGCTGAGCTGGTCGTTATCGTCATCCGTCTTGGTGCCGGTGATCGTGATCGTGTCCCCGGACTGGGTGACCGATGCCTTCGCGTTCGCACCGGTCGGGGTTTTGGTGGTTCCCGGCGTCGACGCCGTGGGCGTGCCGGTGCCTGATGTCGGTGCCGGGGTCGTGCACCCGCTGAGGGCGCCGGCCGCGATGATCATGGCCAGAACGGCCACCACTAGTAAAAATTTTTTAATGTTAAGACCTCCCGAATTATGATTAATTCGTTACGTTTCTACTTAATGATTACTGTCCAGGCCCTTACCGGAAAGATCGACCGGCGTTGCCGGAGAAAAGTAACTTTTAACATCAATGGTAAAGAGGACAATATGCTGCTAAAAGAATAGTAAAAATCGCTGTCATCGCAGGACTGCCGCGGGCTCGTCATATGGCCCTCCGGACGCCTTTCTCGCCCGGGGCTGGCAGGTGGCCTGGCCGCCGCATTTCTGCTGCCTTCGCCACGCGGCCGACTGACAGATCGCGTGAAAGCCGGAATGGGCGTGCCCGTTCTCCATGGAGGACATGATCTCCAGTAGGCTTTTATTTTTTATGAACCTATCCGGAAAGGCTTTTTAAGGTCGAGACGGAAACGGGTTGAAGTCTGCCGATTTTGTCGACCGGACGATCTCGTATGGGTGACCGGGCAGATTAGCAGACCTTGAGATAAGCTATATTTCAGTCTCTCCGATATATTCATGCGGTCGATACTGATGCGGAGAAGCGCGATATTCGAAGCGGTCCTCGTGCTGTCATTGATCGCGCTGCTTTTTCTCCTGTATGTAGGGGTTATGTCCGGCCGGGGCGAGGACAAATGGACCGTAGAAGGCGTCATTGCCGCCCCGGACAACTACTTTTTCCAGTGGTCAGGACCTGGCAACAGCAACATGTTCCCCGGCGACGACGGGACCCTGTACACGTTCGACGGCAGTGCAGTCCACGCCCTGTCGGGCGATGGAAAGCTCCTGTGGAGTTGCGACATTCCGACATTATATACGATCAACGACAGCGGCCAGATCTACAACTTGAGCCTGACCGGCTATGGCGATACCATTAAGGCATTGAGCGCGGCGACCCGAGACGGGTATCTCTACCTGCTGGTCGGCTCCGAGACCCATACGGGCACCCACGGCATGCTGCTGGCCATCTCTCCCGATGGCCAGATCACATGGAACGTACCTTTTTTAAAGCCTGACAGGTATGTCGACCCGGTTAACTATACTATCGTTTATCCTGTCCACGTCCAGATTAATAAAGACATAATCATGGTCTTTTCTTTGCCTTCCGGACTGACGATGATCAGCCCGAACGGCTCTGTCCTGCGGACGATAGACGATATTATCTCGGCGCCCGCGGTCGGCGAGGACGGCATCTTTTACGCAAGGGCCGGGACGTTAAAGATATTCAGCGGATATGGCCTGTATGTGAACTCATCCGTCGGCGCTTACCGCCCGGACGGCACGCTGATATGGCAGAGGGGCTGTGACATTACGGGCTTGAACGACTCTATCGATACTACTCCGTGGCAGCTATTGGGGCCACTGTACAATAACGGCACGGTGCATGTCTGCTCGGATGACGGCATAATGGCGCTGGACCGCTCCGGCGGGCTCAAATGGGAGCGGCACATCGATGGCGGCATAGTCGCCGGATATCGCCTGGACAGGAATGATACACTTTACTTGAGCTATGTCACGAACTATACCTCAGGCTTGCTCGACATGAGTCCGAAAGGGATGATGACGATCGCTTCCGACGGTTCTGTCCTTGACGATCGCAACTCAACAGCTCTCCCCTTCATAGTCACAGGGGCCGGGTACGCGCCTGAAGGCATTCACTATTCGGTGACATGGGAGCCTCCGGGCGACTATGCCGGGGTGCCAGACAACCAGTCCAGGAACCTTACCCTCGATTATCGGTCTGCCATCGAATATTTAAGGGAACACGGGGGCGAGTGGAAAAGGGATGTATTTGGCAAGGATGACCTGTGGCGTCCCGTGGTTACGGCATACGACTTCAGTACTGGCGAGATTCTGTGGGATAAGACCCTTCCGCAGGTCCGCCACGAGACGTTCCTTACCCCGGATAACGCAGGCAGGATTACGATCGATAGCCGCACGATAGAGAAATATGACGCGGTCCCTCCCGAAGCCTGGTATCAGGCTAACGGGATT
>MVRA01000207.1 GCA_002067315.1 Methanocella sp. PtaU1.Bin125
GGAAGCTGGCCGCTGACAGGGAGACACTCTGCGAAATAAAGGTCGAAGACCGGACTCTCTGGCTGCCAGAGGCACAGTATCGGCAGACGGAGAAAGCCGGGGTAACGGACACGGTCGTCAGCCTCCTGCCGGCATTTGACACGCTCGTCCTGGGATATTCCGATCGTGAATTTATCGTACCGGAGAAGTACCGGAAAAAAGTCTACCACGGGGGCCAGACCGTACCGGTCGTGCTGGTGGACGGATGCGCGGCAGGAGTATGGCGATATGAGAGGAGGGATAAACAATTGAACATCAGGATTGCCCTTTTCCATCCTCTTGATAGCCAGGGAAGAGCGCTTATCCTCGAAGAGGCGGAAGATATCGGACGGTTCTTCGGGCTACGGGTATCGGTAGACTATTCTGCTTGATTTAGCTGCTGCGACAACTATAAGTTTTCGATTTACTGATTTTAATATTAATGGACAGCTATTTTAACGAGGCCATCGAGACCATGAGCCGCGCCGACATCGACGCGATGATCGAGGAGCGGCTCAGGTATACCGTCCGGTACGCGGCCGAACGCTCGCCGTTCTACCGTCAGTGGTTCCGGGCGCAGGGCATCCGGCCGGAGGATATCAGGAGCCATGAAGACCTGCGGAAGCTCCCGATCATCTCGGGCAAGACCATCCGGGAACACCAGCCGCCGGCCTGTCCGGGCTTCGAGATGTTGAGCGTGGCGCGGAACGACGTCTTTACCATCCACGAGACCAGCGGCACCAGCGGCACGCCCAAGACGTTCTTCCTCACCTACCAGGACTGGCTGCGCTACGCGGAGAAGTACGCCCGCGCCTTCGTCTCGCAAGGCTTCGGGCCGGGCGACACGCTGGTCGTCTGCGCCTCCTACGGCATGAACGTGGGCGCGAACACGATGACGCTTGCCGCCCACCGCATCGGCATGACGATCATCCCGGAGGGCAAATGCACCTTCCCGATCCGGACGATCGAGTATTACAAGCCCACGGGCATCGTCGGCAGCGTCTTCAAGCTGCTCTCGCTGGCCCGGCGGATGAAGAAGGAGGGCTACGAGCCCCGGGAGTCCTCGCTGAAAAAGCTGGTGCTGGGCGGCGAGGCGTTCGCGGACGAGTCCCGGAACTACGTCGCGGAGGTCTGGGGCTGCGACGCGTTTAATACTTATGGCAGCACCGAGGGCACGATGTGCGGCGAGTGCGCCCGGGTGGCCGGGCTGCACGTGCCCGAGGACCTGGTACACCTGGACATCTATGACCCCACGTCCAGCGCGTTCGCGGCGGACGGCGAGTGCGGCCGCATGGTGCTGACGACGCTGCTGAAGCCGGGGGACAAGTGCGGCACGCTGCTGCTCAACTATGACACGGAGGACACGACGGTGGTCGTCTCCCGCGAACGCTGCGCCTGCGGGCGGACTCACATGCGCATCCTGAACCCGCAGCGCGAAGCGGAGACCGCCTGGGTGCTCGGGACGCCGGTCAACCGGGTCGACGTCGAGCGGGGCGTGTTCCAGCGGGAGAACATGGAGTACCTGACGGGCGAGTATGAGTCGTTCATCACCGGCGATACCGACAGCCACGCAGAGCTGAAGGTCCGCGTGGAGTGCGGGAGCCCGGAGACCTGCAACCGCCTGCTGGTGACGGAAAACTTCCTGCGGACGCTGCTGAAGTGGAAGCCGATGCTGAAAAAGGCGTACGACGAGGGGACGTTCCGCGTCGGGATCGAGTTCGTACCCCCGGAGACGCTCGAGATCTACCGGTCTCCAGGACGGCCGAAGCGGCTGATCGACCGGCGGAAAGTCGCCGTGGCCGTCCCGCCCGTTTAATCCATCCATCATTTTTACCAGGCTCTGGGACAGTACGGTTCATATTTTATGCCAATCATATTCGATGATAAATGCTGGAAATGGTTAAAGGCCGCAGAGACCGCAGAGGAGCGTGCTACGCACGCTGCAGGGCGCAGAGAACGCAGTTATTATTTAGATTTCCGCTTGCCCTGTCTAAAAAGGAAACTGCGGTCTCTGCGCTCCTCTGCGGCCTCTGCGGCCTTTAATTGTGCTGCAGTTCCTTCACGCATAGCATGACGACGGTCCGATTTTCATTATCTTGTACCTGACCAGGACCCCGGTCATCCGCCGACTCTCTGCGGCCTTTAACCACGCCGGGCGTTCCGTCACGCAAGACATCATAGCGACAGCGACCCGCTGGCAGAGAACGTTTTTCATCCTCCTTTACATGGAAATGCTCGTTTATCATTAACGAGTTCTCTGGATAAAGTATATCCGCGATAGCATCGCTGAACTATATCGATATCGATGGAGCATTCGGCTGCAGAACAGGAAAAGGTAACCGGACAGGCGTACCGGAACCGCTACATTATCATGGCCATCGTGCTCTCGGGCATCTTCATGTCGGTGCTCGACGGCATCGTGGTCAGCATCGCGCTGCCGACGATGACGTCGCATTTCCACGTGGACCTGGCGTCCTCCCAGTGGATCACCACCGCCTACCTGCTCACGATCACCAGCCTGCTGCTCGTGTGTGGTAAGGTATCCGACTTCACGGGCCGGGTGCCGATGTTCACCGCCGGGATCGGTATTTTCACGCTCAGCTCGCTGGCCTGCGGCCTGAGCACGAGCCTTCCGATGCTCATCGCGTTCCGCGTCATCCAGGCCGTCGGCGGGGCGATGATGTTCAGCATCAGCGCAGCCATCATCTTCCAGGCGTTCCCCGCTGACGAGCGGGGCCGGGCGATGGGGTACATCGGCTCGACCGTGGCCGTGGGCAGCATCGTCGGGCCCATACTGGGCGGCTTCATCACCGAGGCGCTGGGCTGGCAGTACATCTTCCTGATCAACGTGCCCATCGGCATCGGCCTGTTCCTCCTCGCGCTCAAGTTCCTGCGGGTGCACGAGCACCGCGCAAAGCGGTTCCGGATGGACGTCCCGGGGGCCGCGCTGCTGGTCATCACCGTGGTCGCGCTGGTGATTTTCCTGAACCAGCTCGCCGAGGCGGCCGCCCTCACGGTGCCGGAGTACGTGCTGGCCGGGATATTTGCGATCGCCCTCGCCGCCTTCATCTTCGTGGAGCGCCGGACGAAGGAGCCGTTGCTCGACCTGAGCATCTTCCGGGTCAGGCTGTTCGTGCTGCCGTGCCTGAGCATGATACTGTACTTCGTCGGCAGCTTCATGATGAACGTCTGTACGCCCTTTTACTTCCAGGGCGTGTTCGGCTTCACCCAGTCCCAGGTGGGCATGTTCATGCTGGTCGTGCCCCTCATCATGGTCGTCGGCGCCCCGTTCGGCGGATGGCTGTACGACAAGCACCACTCGCGGTACTACAGCACGGCGGGCGTCGGGATAATGTCCGTCGGCCTCTTTACCATGGGCTATGGCGCCTATATCACGAGCATCCCGGTCATCCTCCTCGCGTTCGTGCTGCTGGGCCTCGGCGGCGCGCTGTTCCAGAGCCCCAACAATACCGAGCTGATGTCTGCGCTGCCGCGGGAAAAGCTGAGCATCGCGTCCAGCGTCACGGCGACCGTCCGGAACCTCGGGTTCACGCTGGGCGTATCGCTGGCGGCCGTGTCGATCTCGGTTCTCTTCGGCTCCATCGAAGGCATCGACTTCTCGACGCCGGGCGGCATCCTGGCAGGTAACGCGCAGTTCATCAACGCGGTCACGATCACGATCTTCATCGGCGGCACGATCGGGCTCTGCGCGGCCGTCGCCTCGCTGCTGCGGAACATCGGGCCCCGCCAGGCGGCGCCTGCGGCTAAAAAGACGCAAAGGCAAAAAGAAACGTAACTGTTCAGGTATTTTTTTGAATAGGGGTGGTCGGCCTCGCGCGCGTGACCGAACCGCAGGGTTCTCTTGTAAACGGCCGGCTGCCAATTCAAGAGACGCCTGAACAGTTACGCAATACTGAGAGAAACGTCGCGGTCGTCGCGTTTCGTTGCGCTCGTCGCGGGTATACGTACTGCGCTTACCATGGCAGGGCATTCGTCGTAGCCTTGTAGGGGCAATACGACGGACGACGTTCTCGCAACGAGCGCAACGAAACGCGACGAGCGCGACGCTAACAGAAAATGAAAAAGATCAACCATGTTAGAGCAATTCCGTAACAGTTCAGGCGTCTCCAGGACCGAAGCGGGCGGCCCCACACGCACGCAACCAGGCCGCCCGGCGCTCGTCGACTGATGAGTGCAACTAGTCCAGGAGCCAGCTCACGTCGATGCCGTACTCGCCGGTTTCCATGCCAGGCTCGCCGGCCTTGCCGTGGTAATCGGAAGAGGCGGTGAGCTTCAGCCCGTGCCTGCGGGCCAGCGTCATGATATGCTCGTTCATACAATGTTCCACCGCCGGGCGATAAACGGGCTCGAGGGCACTGATGGACGGGATTTTCATCTTGTAGCGGTACTTGCACAGCTCCGTAGCCCGGCCGCCGAGCCGGACGAACCGTTCCATGGCCTCTGCCGGGTCCGCGTACTCGCAGGGGTGGGCCAGCACGGCCACGCCCCCGGCGCGGTCGATCAGCCCGATGCACTCCTCCATGGTCAGCTCGTAGGCCTTCTTCGACTCGATGCCCGGCTGCCTGAAGAGCCGGTAGAGCTCCTGCTCGTCGACCGGCAGGCCCGCCCTGGCGGCGTTCTCGATGATGGCGGCGGCGATGTGAGGCTTGCCCACGATGTTGCCGGAGACGCGGCGGCGCACGTCCTCGAACCGGAGGGGCTGCCAGTCTTCGTGCTTTTCCGCGAGGTACGCGTTCACCCGGTCGAGCAGCTTTTTCCGCGCCTCCAGCCGCGCATCCGCGAGCTTTTTTAACTCATGGCGCAGCGGGGCGTAGTCCGTGTCCACCTTCAGGCCGACCACGTGCACGTCTTTATTACGGCCTTCGTCCCGGGTGGACAGCTCCATCCCGGGCACCAGCGCGATCTTATAGCGCCCGGCCTCGTCGAACGCTTCCGGGTAGGCGGCGAGCGTGTCGTGGTCGGTGACGGACATGAGCTCGATCCGGATGCGGGAAGCGGTCTGGAAGAGCTCTGCTACGGTATTGCGGCCGTCAGAGCAGGTGGTGTGCAGATGAGTGTCGATTTTCATGGTGACCGCTATACAGAGTTGAATATGCAGATGAAGGGATAAAAGTTTACCATTGGGCAGTATCGACAATCCGTGCGAGTATGTTCACAGCCGGATGAGGTTAAGAAAAATCATTCCGGATTATGGCACGCGGGGCACTGATAACCGTTACCGGCCTTTCGGGCCTTTGTGACCGATACCGGCTCGCCGCACTTCGAGCATACGACCATGCTGACGCTGCCCGGCCGTTCCGGCTCTTTGAACTCGATCACTTTAACGTCGAACACCGACTCGCCCGGGCTCTCCAGTATGGCCCGGCAGACGCGCTCGATCCGGCGCCGCAGCTCGTCGACGTCTTCTACCGTGGCCCTTTTGGAAGCCGCTTTCTCGCGCATCTCCTGCAGCCCCGGGTCGAGACGGTCCACGATGAACTCTGGCCGTAACGCGATGCGGATGGCCTCCGGGCGCCCGCGGATGCCGAACGTATAGACTTGCTTGCCGTTGTCGCGGATGATCAGGTTGCCCTTGCCCGTGGTGCAGCCGGTGATCGCCTGAACCGCGTCCGCGCCGCAGCCCGCGGTCTCGATGACGCCATAGACCTCGTCGTCCGGCGATTTCTCGGTGGCGAGCCAGCGCATGGCCACGTGCGAGGCGTAGTAGCCGATCGCCAGGCCGGGGCAGATGTGGCCGTGGAACTTGACCGCCTGCGAAAATGGCACGACGTAGTGGCC
>MVRA01000208.1 GCA_002067315.1 Methanocella sp. PtaU1.Bin125
GCCATCGCCACCGGGGCGAAGATCCGGGGCAACGATATGCCCGTGCTCCACGGCATCGCCAGCCGGCTTTACGACGACGCCGGCCAGCCCATCGGCGCGATCGAGTCCATCCGGGACATCACGGCCCAGAAGCGGATGGAAATCGAGCTGGCCAAAAAGCTAAAGGAGCTGGAATTCCAGCACGAAGAGCTGGCCCAGCAGGACGAGGAGCTCGAAAAGCAGAACGAGGAGCTGCGGCGGGTGTTCAACCTGCTGAAGGTGTCGGAGGAAAAATACCGGGTCATCGCCGAGTCCATCGAAGACGGCATCATCGCCATGGACTCGCAGCATAACGTCACCTTCTTCAACCGGCGGGCCGAGGAGATCACCGGCTTCCGTAAGGAAGATGCCCTGGGCAAGAACCCTCAAGCGATAATGGACGAGGCGTATCGCAAGCAGGTCGAAGACATATACGGCCAGATCAGCCGGGGCCGGACGCCCTCGCCTTTCGAGGTCGTCATCGTCCGGCAGGACGGGCGAAAGGTCCCTCTCGAAGTCAACGCCAGCCCCCTGCGGGACACCGATGGCCGGCAGGTGGGCATCATCGTCGCGTTCCGCGACGTTACCCTTCGCAAAGAAGCCGACACGCTCCTGAAACGCTACCAGATACTGTCGCAGTACGCGAACGACATCATCCTCTTCGTGGGGCCGGAGGGCCGGATCATCGAGGCCAACGACGCCGCGGTGCTGGCCTACGGGTACCGGCGCGACGAGCTGCTGGAGATGAGCATTCGCGACCTCCGGGCGGGCGACTCGCCCGAGCAGGTCCGCAGGCAGATGGAGCAGGCGGATAAGGGCGGCATACTCTTCGAGACCGTCCACCGCTGCCGGGACGGCCGGCTCATCCCCGTCGAGGTCAGCTCCCGGGGCGTTAACATGGGCGGCGAGCGGGTGCTGCTCAGTATCGTGCGGGACATCTCCGATCGCAAGCGCATCGAGCAGGTGCAGCAGGAGAGCGAGGAGCGCTTCCGCAACGTGGCCAACTCGACGCTGGAGGCCATCATCTCCATGGACGAATCCATGCGGATCGTCTTCTGGAACCAGGCCGCAGAGCGCATCTTCGGCTTCGGGGCGGCCGAGGTCCTGGAAAAGCCGTTCACGATGCTCCTTGCCCCCGAGGGGCAGCCCGGGTTCATGAAGGCGAAGCAGGCCTGTATGTCGGGCAACGTCCCCGGCGCGCTGAACCAGGTGGCCCAGTACACGGTGATCCGCAAGGACGGCACCCGGTTCCCCATCGAGATGTCCCTGTCGAGCTGGACGCAGAAAGGCCAGACGATGTTTTCGGCCGTGGTCCGTGACATCACGGAGCGCCAGCGGACGGAACGGGCGTTGCGGGAGAGCGAGGAGCGCTATCGCCTCATATCCGAGAACAGCGGTGACGTGATCTGGATACTGGACGTCGCGACCGGCCGCTTTACCTATGTGAGCCCCTCCGTGGAAAAGCTCCGCGGCTATACGGCGGCCGAGGTCATCGGGACGTCGATACAGGACGCGCTGACCCCCGGTGACTATGCAGAGCTCACGAAGCGCTTACCTGAGCTCATCACCGCCTACGAGGCCGGCAACAAGTCAGTGCGCGTTCAGGTCAACGAGGTCAGCCAGCCCCGGAAAGACGGCTCGGTGGTGCCGACCGAGGCGGTCATCACCCTGCTCACAGATGCGCATGACAAGGTCGTGGCCATCCTGGGCGTGTCGCGCGACATTACCGAGCGCAAGCGGGCCGAGCAGGCGCTGCAGGCCAGCGAGGCCCGGTTCCGGTCCATCTTCGAGGACTCGGCCGTCGGCATATACCTGGTCGACGTCGACGGGCACGTCATCGAGAGCAACCACGCTTTCCGGCAGATGCTCGGCTATGACCGCGATGAGCTTCGGACGATCACGGTCAGGGACTATACCCATGCCGACGACTACGAAGTGGAGAGCCAGCGGTATAACGAGATTCTTGACGGTATCATCGACAGCTACCAGATCGAGAAGCGATACCTGCGGAAGGACGGCCGGGTGATGTGGGGCCGCCTGTTCAAGTCGATCGTCCGCGATCCCGCCGGCAAGCCGCTCTACTTCATCGCCATGGTCGAGGACTTCACCGAGCGCAAGAACAGCGAGGAAGCGTTGAGCTACAAGAATAAGGAGCTCAGCATTATCAGCGGCATCTCGGCGATGATCAACCGGTCGCACAGCATCGAAGAGATCCTGGAAGGCACGCTGAACGGCTCGCTGGAGCTGCTGGAGATGGACGCCGGCGCGATCTACCTGTCCGACGCCGCCGACCGTTCGAAGCTGGCGCTGCGGGCATTCGTGCCCTGGACGGAGGCCGGGTTTGATGCGGATCCCAGGAAGACGGTCCGGGCCGACCCGTCCCTGAACACCGAAAAAGTGTTCTACCTTGCCGATGGCGGCACCAGCCTGTTCAGCGAGATCTTCGAGGGGCGGGACGCCGCGATCATCGTCCCCGTCCTGCTCAAAGGCTTTTCCATCGGGCTCATGGCGTTTTGTAAAGTCGGCCCCGGCAGCGAGGCCCCGGCCCAGACGGCTGACCTGTTAAGCATCGGCTCGCAGCTCGGCATCGCGATCGACAACCACACGCTGATGAGGACGCTGCGCGCGACGAGCAACTACATGGCCGAGATCATCAACGAGTCGCCCGACGCGATCCTGACGGCGGACGCCCAGGGCTATATCATCTCGTCCAACAAGCGTGCCGCCCGCCTGCTCCAGTACGACATGGTGGAGATGTCCGGCATGAACGTGAAGCAGCTCCTGCCGCCGGGCGTCGACGAGATCGTCCTGGCGGGGGACCGCAGCTATGTCCGCGACTTCATGCGCAAGGACGGCTCGCGGATCACCCTGAACATTTCCACGTCGCGCTTCGAGTCCGGCGACGTGCCGGGCGGCTATATCATCACGCTGAAGGACCTGTCGGAGATCGTCGGGCTGAGGGTCGTGCCCATCGTGGAGAACGCCATCGAAGGCGCCCGGAAATATGACTTCGAAAAGGGGTACCTGTACCTGATGGACAAGGGCGGCGGCCGGGACTGCATGGAAGTCTTCGCCGACCAGGTCAAGCACAACATCCAGGGTCTCTGCATCACCCGGAACAACCCGAAAAAGATCCGGGAGACGTACGGCCTGGCGAAGACGCCTATCGTCTGGCTGAACGGCAGCGACCTGCCCACGGGCGAGAGCTGCATCAAGCCCGACAACCTCACCGGCCTCGGGGCCACCATATACAAGTTCCTGTCCGAGGCCAAAGACGGCATCGTGATGCTGGACGGCGTCGAGTACCTCGTCGCCCGGAACAGCTTCGAGTCGGTGCTCAAGTTCCTCCACCTGCTCAACGATCGCGTCATGATCAGCAACTGTACCGTGGTGCTCTGCATGGACCCGCTCACCCTCGACACCCGGCAGTTCCACGTGCTGCTGACCGAGATGCGGGAGTTCAAGGAACACTAAAGTCTGGTCTTTCCGGTTACTTTTTATACATGCTGATAAGGCATTTAACACAGAGTGCACAGAGTCCACAGGGTACACAGAATACGATTAAAGAACGGGCAATAGCAGCCTCTTCCTGATAATACTTTGGGTACTCTGTGGACTCTGTGCACTCTGTGTCAGGTGCCGGATAGCATGTACAAAAAGATCGGGTATGACTGTCCTTTGTGCATTAAAAAGGGGAGATGAGGGCATCGACAGTGATACCTGTCTGGAACAGCTACCCTCATACCTCCGCTTCCTGTATAGTCCTTGCCATGGGGGGTGTAGGTAAGGAATGATATACAAAGTCACATATTATTCGACAATATTTATAATAATCTCCGGCTTTGTATTGAAATGGCCCCATTCCGCCACGTAATCAGATGTTAAACGGGCTTGCTTACGATTTTTGAGCGAGACGGCCGCGAGGGCTCAAAAAGTTTATCTGTACCGGCCGATCTACCTTTTACCCATGGGCCGGGTCGTCGTGGTCGGGGGTGGTATCGCAGGAGCCGGGATCGCACGGGACCTCGCGCTGCGGGGCGTCGAGGTGTGCCTGGTCGAGCGGGACATTCCGGCCGCCGGGGCCACGGGGCGGTGCCACGGGCTGCTCCACTCGGGGGCGCGCTATGCGGTGAAGGACCCGAAGGCGGCCGCCGAATGCGCTGCCGAGGGCCCGGTGATCCGGGCGATTGCGCCCCACTGTGTCGAGGACACGGGCGGCCTGATGCTGGCGATCAACGAGGCCGACGCAGCCTACGGGGACCTTTTATTGCCCGCATGCCGCAAATCGGGCGTGTTCGCCGAAGAGGTCCCGGCCTCCGGGTCCCCGAACCCGGGCGCGCTCCGGTGCATCCGCACCCGGGACGCGGCGGTCGACCCCTTTTTACTGACGCTGTCCAACCTGTACGACGCGTACCGGGACGGCGCGGAGATCACTGTCGGGCGGGGCGTGAAAAGGATTGGCGACTGCAGCGTCGAGCTGGAGGGCGGCGAGGTATTGAAAGCCGACGCCGTCGTCAACGCCACCGGGTACGAATGCGGCCGCCTGCTGCAGCAGTCGGGCATCGACGGCCCCGCCATGCAGCCTGACAAAGGCACGATCCTGGTCACGGAGCGCCGGGTGCTGGACATGGTGGTCAGCCGCCTGCGGATGCCTTCGGACGGCGACATCGTCGTCCCGGGCCACACCACCTCGCTCATCGGCACGACTTCGTCCCGGTCGGACAGCACGATACCATCGCGCGACGAATACCGGCGCCTGATGA
>MVRA01000209.1 GCA_002067315.1 Methanocella sp. PtaU1.Bin125
CGATGACCGGTGTTTTAGTCAGGTATTAATGACGAAAAACAGGACCGGCCAATCGCCAGTGGCCGGTCGCGCGCTTGCGCGCCTGGGGCGGGAGGGCGGGCCGCACATATCCTCCGCCGATAGGCGGGAATACGACGAGAGCCAGCGCGCAGGCCTCGACACCGCAGACCTGATCGGCATATGAACACGATTTTTCATAAGAGCGCAGAGGTCCACAGAGACCGCAGTTTCCTTTTTTAGTTATCATATTGTGTAAAACTAATAATAAACTGCGTACTCTGCGCCCCTCTGCGTCCTCTGCGGCCTTTAACCGCGCCCGGCATTTTTCGCCGGATGCTAAGATCTCAAAAGGCGATTTTGCGGATTTTCACCACGCAATATACTATCAGCGGTATCGCGATCGCAATCAGCCACAGGAACGCGATCGACAGCGACGACTGCGAGGCGATGAGGCCGACCACGGGAAAGACGACGGCGACGCCCATGCTGCTGAGCTGGGACTTGACAGAGAGGACGGTCGCCCGGTTTTCGGTCGGGACGCGGGTATTGATCAGGTCGCTGAGGATGGGCCAGAACGCGACCACGAATACTGTGCCTGTCCAGAGCATCAGCACGACCAGCGGCGTGTTCAGCAGCGCCAGCAGAGCGTACATCGCCAGGATGATCGCGGGGATCATGAGGATCACGTCCCGGTTGCGGAAGCGTTCGAGCAGGTACGCGTACCGCGCGCCCAGGGCCGCGCATATCGAGTCAACGCAGAGGATGACGCCGATCAGGTATACAGGTACAGACATCCCCTCGAAGTACTTCTGACAGTACATGTAAATGGTCATGTCGACCACCGTGATGCATGCCGAAAGGATGAGCAGGTAGAGGATCAGCGGGTTGTCGGCGATCAGTCGGGCCGTCCGGGCGAAGAGCGTCACGACGCCCGGCCGCCGCCCCGCGCCGGCCACCCCGCGGGTCTCAGTGAACAGGGCCGCGGGCACCAGCGCACACAGCATCACGCCGATGGATACGTAGTAGACCCACTCGTAGGAGTAGCTGGCGATGAAGCCGCCCGCGACGACGCCGATCGCCGCCGACACGAACGCCAGGAACAGGATGTTCCCGTAGATCTTCTTGTAGCTGCCCTGCAGCCCGGCGATCTTGCAGCTATCGTAGGTCAGCGACTCGGAAGAGCCCTGGAACAGCACCGTGGACAGGGCGCCCAGCACGAAACCGGCCGCGAAGCCGGCCGTGCCGCTGGATGACAGTATTAGCACGTAGCTGAGGATCTTGGCCACGACGGCGAGCACCATGCAGACCTTGCGCCCGATCAGGTCGGCTATTGCCCCCGCGGGCACGCCGAAGGCCAGGCAGGCCAGCTGGTAGGCCGACTCGACCAGCCCGATCTCCACCAGCCCCAGGCCCCGGAAGCTCAGGAACAGCATCCACACGCCCTTGTCCAGCCCGGCGTAGATCAGCGCGGTATAGGCGTAATTCAGCCGGATATTCTGCCGCATACGGCCAGCCAAAGCTCCCGCATCGCTCATGGTACCAGAGATGAGGAATAACAGTTATGAACATATATTACTGCCGATGGCGCCGCTGGTGCCACGGGAAGGAAAATAAAGGAAAGGTTAAAGTGAAGATTCGGTATGGCTTTCCGCCGTTACACTTCTTTAATAGTGACGGACGGGTTTTTCTTGCTGGCGAGCAGCTGGACTTTCTTGCCGTTCGCGAGCACGATGTCCCAGGACTCGTTATGCTGGTCGTGAGTCTTCAGCACGATGGTCTTCGCGTCGAGGCCCTGCGACCCGAGGATGGTCCGTACCTGGGCTTCGCCGCCCTTGTACTTGCCCACGTTCACGGTCCTGTCTAACTTTCCACTCATACAATCATCTCTTATATATACGGCAGGTGCGCTACCGTCGGAGCATCATAGACAAGCGGCGTAAATATAAAGCTATCGCTCTACAGGCCGTTCATACCGTCCCTCGAGCGATACGGATAAATAATATGGGAGGAAGCCCCCTTCCCCGGCTTTATCGTGCCGCAAGGGGCAGGTTTACGATAGCATGGTCACGGGACGATTGAAAAGATTTATAACAAATTCGTCCATTAATACTAATACCTGTATGTTATCTGTCACCATGGGACTGGTATGCTATGGCATGGCAGTAACGATGTTGTTCAGGCAAATGGGAGGTTAACAAATTGAAGAAGTTCATAGGAGCATCTATCGTATTGATTATTCTGCTGGCTGCGATCGTAGCTATCAGCGGATGCACGACGCCGACACCAACGGCTACGCCCAGCGTCACCCCGACGCCCGCCCCCTCGGCAAACTACACCCTGCTGACCCCGGGCAAGCTGTCGATCGCCACCGAGGCACACTACCCGCCTTTCGAGAACATCAACGCAACGACCGGCGCATACGAAGGGTTTGACATCGACCTGATGAACGAGATCGGTAAGGAGCTCGGCCTTGAGGTCGTGTACACGGACCACGCGTTCGACACCATCATCACGGCCATCCAGACCAAGAAGTTCGATGCCGCGATCTCCGCCTTCACAATCACGGGCGACAGGCAGAAGATGATTGACTTCACCGACTGGTACTACGAGTCCCTGGGCCAGATCATCAGCGTGAAGCCGGACAACACCGCGATCAAGAACGGCTCAGACCTCGCCGGAAAGAAGGTCGGTGTCCAGCTCGGCACCGTCGGCGAAATGGCCGTCAGGAACATCACCGGCGTCAACGCCGAGGACGTCAAGTCCTATGCGTCGATGAACGAGGCGTTCATGGCGCTGAAGAAGGGCGAAGTCGAGGCGGTCGTGGGCGACCACCCCGTGTCGTACCCGTACATCAAGAACTATCCGGGCGACTACAAGTTTGTCGAAGAGCCGCTCAGCGAGATCGAGTACTTCGGCATCGTGGTCAACAAGGACAACCCGGGCCTGACCGCGGCGATTAACCAGGCGCTGGCCAAGATCAAGGCCGATGGCCGGTATCAGACCATTTACGACAGGTGGTTCAGCTAAAGCGGACACGGGGCGCAATTATATATTGCGCCCTTCTTTTTTATCATTTTTATTCGTAAAAGCGGCAGTTATATCAGTCTTTAAGTAAGTTTTATATGCATCCTTTACCGATTGACTGCAAAGGGTAAATGTCTTAAATGTTATTGCCCATAACAATGATAAAACATGGTGGTGTGTTTGAACAATCGACCGAAGCTCCTGCCGTTGGTCCTCGTTACCTTATTTGTCCTGCTTGCCGGCATTGCGTTCTCCGGCAGCGCGCTCAGCCAGAGCAACGACGTCGCGATACAGGTCATCGATATCCTCCTGAACCCGGTCGCGAACGTGACGGTCGATATCGATGGCGTCTACGCGGGCGTCACCGATGAGGATGGGATGCTGTACCTGACTGATTACACCCCGGGCAAGCACAATATTACAGTCTCAAAGGAGGGCTATGCGACCAGGACGGCCGGCAGGGACCTGGTCCCCGACGCTGTCGTCGACGTCGAGATCAAGAAACAGGAGGGAGGCCTGGGATCGGATGCGGTCACGTTCGTCGTCCTCGAGGACCGGGTATCCCGGAGCAAAGTGGCCGAAGCCTCGATCTTCGTCGACGAACAGCTGATCGGTAAGACCAACCGCCGGGACGGGGCGTTACAGGCCGTTGTGGCGCCCGGCAACCATACGGTCACCGTCTATAAGGCGGATGCGGGACTTTTAAATAACTCGACCGTGTTTAACATCGAGCCCGGCCAGACCTACACGTTGCTGATGACCCCGGGCGGCAAGACCTTTTCCATTTTTGACAGTAAGCTCTTCTTCGATTCCCTGAACATTATCCTGACGCGCGGCATGGTGGTCACCATCCAGCTGTCCATCATCGCGTTCACGGTGGGTATCCTGATCGGGCTGGCCATGGGTATCGGCCGCACGTCACCCAACATGGTCTTCCGGGGATTGTCATCGATCTACGTGGAAGGCGTCAGGGGTCTGCCCCTGCTGCTGCAGCTGTTGTTCGTCAACTTCGGCATCCCGTTCATGGTATCCGACCTGACCGGCGGGCAGTTCAACATCGACGCGTTCACGGCCTGCATCGTGGCCCTCGCAGTCAACAGCGGCGCCTATATGGCGGAGATCTTCAAGGCAGGCATCGAGGCGGTCCACAAGGGCCAGACCGAGGCGGCCCGGTCGCTGGGCATGACCCAGGGTCAGGCCATGCGGTACATCATCCTGCCGCAGGCGTTCAAGATCGTCCTCCCGGCGCTGGGCAACGAGTTCATCGCGCTCATCAAGGACTCGTCCATCGCCATGGTCATCGCGGTGCCCGAGGTCCTCTGGTGGTCCAAGACGATCGGTGCCGGGGCATATAACACCTTCACGCCACTGCTGGCGGCCGGCATGGTATACCTGTGCATCACCATCCCGCTGGGCAGAGCGGTCCAGTATATCGAGAAGAAGTATAACGTCAACGCCCGGAAAAACAACCTGCCGGGCAAGAAAAAGAAGCCGGGCGTCAAACCGGAGGTACCGGTATGAGCGAATACATGGTGGAGCTTAACGGGCTCAAGAAAAAGTTCGGCGACCTCGAAGTGCTCAAGGGAATCAATATGAAGGTCAAGAAAGGAGAGGTCGTCGTCATCCTGGGACCGAGCGGCTCGGGCAAGAGTACGATACTCCGGTGCATCAACCGCCTCGAGGAACCGACAGGCGGCCAGATATTGATCGAGGGAGTGGACATGACCGCCAAAAAGACCGACATCAACAAGATGCGCCAGAAGGTAGGCATGGTCTTCCAGCAGTTCAACCTGTTCCCGCACAAGACCGCCCTGCAGAACGTCACCCTGGCTCCGATGAAGGTCCAGAAGAAATCGAAGCAAGAGGCGGAAAAGATCGGCATGGAGCTGCTGACCAAGGTCGGCCTGAAGGACAAGGCCAACAGCTTCCCTATGCAGCTCTCTGGCGGCCAGCAGCAGCGCGTCGCCATCGCCCGCGCCCTGGCCATGAAGCCGGACGTCATGCTGTTCGACGAGGTCACCTCGGCGCTGGACCCCGAGCTCGTGAAGGAAGTGCTGGACGTCATGCGGAACCTGGCCATGGACGGCATGACGATGATGGTGGTCACCCACGAGATGAACTTCGCCAAGGAAGTGAGCGACCGGGTGGTGCTCATCGACGGCGGGATCATCGTCGAGGAGAACACGCCGGACAAGTTTTTCACCGATCCCCGGCACGAGAGGACCAAAAAGTTCCTGAACATGATAAAGAATTGATGCCCTGACCGGACGTTCGCGCGCGCGAGGGCGTGCCCGCAGGGCCATTTTTAATGCTGTCGAATTGTAAATGCCGATTATTATAATCTCTCACCTGTACGCATACCTGACCCCTGCCCAACATACGGCGGTTTTATATACGATCAGGCCTCACATATGCCCGCTTATTTTTATCCCGTTAAAAAAATACGTCAATTGACGAACCAGACTACTACAAGGCTTATATAGTAGGACTTCTCTCTATACCGACTGATGCAGAACGACATTGTCGAGCTCAGGGCCAGGCTTGCCGAGAAAATGGCCGGCGAGATCACCCTTTCGGAGAATCCTGGCGAGACGATCAAAAAATGGCGGAAGAGTTTTGAGATTTCGCAGATCGACCTCGCGAACAGCATCGGCGTATCGCCCTCGGTGGTCAGCGACTACGAGAGCGGCCGGCGCAAGTCCCCGGGCACGACGATCATCAGCAGGATCGTGGAGGCGCTGCTGGACCTGGACGAGAAGGCGGGATCGCACAAGATCCGGGCCTACGAGACCATGCTCATCGAGCGGTACAACTCCAGCGTCATCCTGGACATCCACGAGTACAGGTCGCCCGTGCCCCTGTCGGCGTTCGAAAAGATGATCGGCGCCGATCGCATCTCCGGCAACTTCGACCGGTCGATCAACGGGTACACCATCGTGGACAGCCTCAACGCCATTTTCCAGATGTCCTCGGGCGAGTTCTACCGGCTCTACGGCTGGAGCACCGAGCGGGCGCTGATCTTCTGCAACGTCTCCACGGGCCGGTCGCCCATGGTGGCGCTGCGGGTCACCACGCTCAAGCCCGCGGCGGTCGTGCTGCACGGGCTGGAGCCGGAACGGATAGACCCGGTGGCAAAGAAGATCGCCGCGATCGAGTCGTTCCCGCTCATGACCTCGACGATGGACATCAGCCAGATGATAAACGCATTAAAGGGATTGACAGAATGAAGCTAGGAATCAGTGCTTACGGAGCTTACGTCCCGCGATACCGCATCAAGGTGGACGAGATCGCCAAGGTATGGGGAGACGACGCCGACGACTACAAGAACGGCCTGATGGTGACGGAGAAGTCGGTGCCGGACATGGACGAAGACACGGCGACCATCGCCGTGGAAGCCGCAAGGAACGCCATCCTGCGGGGCGCGGACCCGAAGAAGATCGGCGCGATATACGTGGGCTCTGAGAGCCACCCGTACGCGGTCAAGCCGACTGCGACCATTGTCGCGGCTGCCATCGGCGCGCCAAACCGGATGACGGCGGCCGACTACGAGTTCGCCTGCAAGGCGGGCACCGCGGCCGTCCAGACCTGCATGGGCGTCGTGGCGGCGGGCATCGCCGAGACCGGCATGGCCATCGGCGCGGACGTGTCCCAGGGCGCGCCCGGCGACGCGCTGGAGTACACGGCGGCGGCCGGCGGCGCCGCGTTCGTGATCAGCAAGGAAAACCACATCGCAGTCATCAATCACACCTGCTCGTTCACCACCGACACTCCGGACTTCTGGAGACGGGAAGGAGCCGACTACCCGAGGCATGGCGGCCGGTTCACCGGCGAGCCGGGCTACTTCAAGCACGTCCTGTCGGCCTCGAAGATGATGCTGGAGCACCAGGGCACGAAGCCGTCGGACTACGCCTACGCCGTATTCCACCAGCCCAACGGGAAGTTCCCCAGCCGGGCGGCGCAGACGCTCGGCTTTACGAAAGAGCAGATCAAGCCCGGCCTGACCTGCCCGAAGATGGGCAACACGTACTCGGGCGCGAGCATGGTCGGCCTCGCCGCGACGCTGGACATCGCGAAGCCGGGCGACCGGATCTTCGTCACCTCCTTCGGCTCGGGCGCAGGCAGCGACTCGTTCGACATCACGGTCACGGACCGCATTACCGAAGTACAGGACAAGGCCACGAAGGTCTGGGACTACATCAGGGACGCGAAGTACATCGACTACGCGACCTATGCCAAGCACAAGGGCAAGATCAACGTGGACTCGTGAGGTGTAAAAAATGAGAGACGTAGCAATCATAGGTGCCGGGTGCACCAGGTTCGGCGAGATGTGGGAGCGGTCGTTCCGCGACATCGTCGTCGAGGCCGGCGTCCAGGCCATCGTCGACGCACAGCTGAGCGGCGACGAGATCGAGGCCATGTACGTGGGCAACATGAGCGGCGGCATGTTCGTGAGCCAGGAGCACACCGGCTCGCTGATCGCCGACTTCACCGGCATGGCCCAGGAGAAGCACATCCCGGCGACGCGGGTCGAGGCGGCCTGCGCGTCGGGCGGCCTGGCGCTGCGCCACGCGATCATGTCCGTCGCTTCCGGCTACCACGACGTGGTCGTGGCGGCGGGCGTCGAGAAGATGACCGACGTCGAGACCGGCGTCACCGTGGACGCGCTGGCGTCGGCGGCCGACCGGGAGTGGGAGGGCTTCGTGGGCGCCACGTTCCCCGCGCTCTACGCGATGATCGCCCGCCTGCACATGCACCGGTACGGCACGACCAGAGAGCAGCTGGCCTCCGTGGCGGTCAAGAACCACCGGCACGCGCTCCACAACGCCCGGGCCCAGTTCCGCAACGAGATCACGATCGACACCGTGACCAACGCGTCCATGGTCTCCGATCCGTTCACGCTGTTCGACTGCTCGCCCATCACCGACGGCGCGGCCGCCGTCATCGTGGCCCCGGCCGACAAGGCGAGGGAGTATACCGACAGCCCCGTCTACGTGCTTGGCTCCGGCCAGGCGACGGACACGATCTCGCTGCACAGCCGTAAGGACATCTGCACGCTGGGCGCCTCTGTAGCCGCGGGCAAGCGGGCCTATGAGATGGCCCATGTGACCCCGCGGGACATCGACCTGGTCGAGGTCCACGACTGCTTCACGATCGCGGAGATCCTGGCGATCGAGGACCTGGGCTTCTTCAAGAAGGGCACCGGCGGCAAGGCAACGCTGAACGGTGAGACGACGTATGGCGGCAAAATCCCCGTGAACACCTCCGGCGGCCTGAAGGCATGCGGCCACCCGGTGGGCGCGACGGGCATCAAGCAGGCGGTAGAGTGCGTCGAGCAGCTCCGCGGCGTCGCCGGCAAGCGCCAGGTCGAAGGCGCCGAGATCGCCATGACCCACAACGTGGGCGGCACCGGCGGCACGGCCGTGTGCCACATATTCTCGAACGCAAGGAGGAAATGACATGAGCGTCCCGAGGTTCTGGAGAGAAATCCCCGCGAGGTACAACCTGATCGGCACGAAGTGCGAGACGTGTGGCACCCACTACTTCCCGCCACGGCGATTATGCCCGAAGTGCCGCAGGCAGGGCAAGATCGTCGAGCATCAGTTCAAGGGCACCGGCGAGGTCGTGACCTATTCCACGGTCTATACGCCGGGCGAGAGCTGGATCGGCTCGAAGCCGTACACGCTGGCGATTATTAAGCTCGACGAGGGCCCCATGATGACCTCCCAGGTCATCTGTGAGCCGTCTGAGGTCAAGATCGGCATGCGCGTGAAGCGCGTGTTTCGGAAGATCGGCCAGGACGGCGAGAAGGGCATGATCCATTACGGCACTAAGTTCGTGCCGGATAAGAAGTAAAGTAACCGGATACAGGTGCCTGCTGCCCATAACGGGCTCCTGTCTCACTTTTTTAATTGATTCGACTCTTCTGCATTGTTTGGATCGAAGGGCTGTGACCGGATGTCTCTGATGGTTTGCCGTTCAAGTGCCATGTGACGAGTACGCAAGACGCGGTTATAGGCGGCAGCGTTCGCAGGCTTCGTCTCGCAGCGACTCTGGCTTTATTATTAATCGTTGACGGATCGTCAGAATGCTGCGTTTCTTCTCCCCCTATTCACGCCTCCCGGAATAGCTTTTGTGGATGCCTGGCGCAGGACTGCATACTCGCGACGACCGCTACGAAACGCGACGGGCACGAAGACTGTTAAAGGATAAACCGCTATATTATCATCCTTAGAAACGTCGCGATCGTCGCGTTTCGTAGCGGTCGTCGCGAGAATACGTACTGCACTTAGCCACGGAGGAGCATTCGTCGCAGCCTCATACAGGCAATTTGACGGACGGTATTCCCGCGACGATGCGACGAAACGCGACGGGCACGAAGACTGTTAAAGGAGAACAGTATTTAATCGTTCTTCGAGAAACGTTGTGATTGTCGCGCCCGTTGCGTTTCGGCGCCTAACAGCCAGATACGCCAGAGACCGTGTGAAGGGCCGGCGGCCGCCCGCGCGTGCACAAATGGCTATGCAGGACACTTCTGATATTGGTTTTAGTTATAACAAATATTATAGTAAATTTTAAATACAATTTATATAATATATAATTGATTGTAGACCTGATGCCTGGCAGGTAGATGTCTTCCAGACAAACGAGGCTCAGTTATGCGTGTTAAAGATATACCGACAGGCGATCCCGGGTCGAGACCGAGGGCCGTCGTGCTGGGTACGGCGATCACGGGGATTGCCGTCATCAGGAGCCTGGGCCGGATGGGCGTGCCGGTCATCGGCGTGGACAAAGACGTGCTTTCCGCCGGGTTCTTTTCCCGTTACTGCCGGAGCATTCGCAGCCCGGACCCGGAGGCGGACGAAGAGGGCTACGTCCGGCTGCTGCTCGACATCGGGCGCGCGATGGCCGACCGGCCCGTGCTGTTTACCTCGCGGGACCGGGAGACAGCCATCGTCTCGCGCCATAAAGCCACGCTCAGCGAGTACTTCCGCATACCGGTCGCCGATTATGATCTGGTCGGCCGGCTGGTCGATAAGAAGAAGTTTTTTGAGCTGATCCGGGACCTGGACGTCGACTATCCGGCGACCTTTCTGCCCGAGAGCCCCGATCAGCTCGCCGGGATGATCGATAAGATACCGTTCCCCTGCATCGTCAAGCCCGTCCACACGATACCGTTCAGCCGGCAGTTCCAC
>MVRA01000210.1 GCA_002067315.1 Methanocella sp. PtaU1.Bin125
GCACCCATATTCATCAACACGTCGGGATCTAAAAAGAATTTGCAGCTATCCCACATTAACCTGAGCTATTCCCTGGTACCGCTGTTCAACATTGTGAATAACTCTACCGGGCCGGTATATACGCTCCCTGTAAAGGATATGCCTGCATTTACCGTCATCCCGGGACAATTAATCGAGATACCGCTACCGGATAATGCGACCGGAAACAATACGATGGAAAATGGGACGGCGATGCCAACAACGGCTGCCGGGAACGTATCTTCTCCCGGCCCGCCCGGCGTTTCCGGTTCAACGCCCGTTAATCAGGCGGCGACACCCGTCGCGGTTACGCCCGGCCCCGGTACCATTATCGCTCTCCTGTGCATTGTTGTCGGGGCATGCCGGGCACGTAGAAAATAGCGGGCCCGCCGTCGATCATCGGCCGTGCTTCATATCCGTCCCTCGACGACGGTCACTTTTCGTGGGCAGGCCGCGCCGGCTCCTGCAACTGGTTGCGCCGCTGGTATGCTCTGCGACCTGTATGGCCGGGTCAAGAGATCTTTTTCTGTCCGGGCGACACTTAGATGGGCCGTATCTAAACGTAGAAGAGAAAAAAGAGCCGGGATCGCCGATACCTCGATCAGCGATCACCTCAGGATGTTTACTATTTTGACTTACCACGGATCGACGCGCCGAACGCCACCAATCCGACGATCAGCAGAGGGAGCACGAGCCCTGGCAGGCAGCCCCCGCCGTTACCGGCCGGCGCAGCCGTCGGCGTCCCGGTCGCGGGCGTTGCGATCGGGGCTGCTGTCGGTGTCCCGGTAACAGCCTGCGTCGGCTGTGCGGTAGGCCCGCCCGTCGGCGCGGCCGTGGGCGTACCCGCCTGCTCGTCAGGGTTCGGGGTACCGTTCACGACTCTCACCGACTTGTTCAGGACGTCGCCGAACATATAGTGGTCTTCCCAGGCCATCTGGAACTTCGGGTAATAGGTGCCGTTCATCGCCGGGGCCTTCATCGTAAAGGTGGACCTGGCCGACTGGCCGGGCCGGATCACGATACCGATCGGTATGGTCTGGTTTTCGATCGCGCCGAACTTCGCCGCGTCGCCGTTTGCACCCTCCGGGTAGCCCAGCGAGGTCCTGTCCTGGAACGTCCATGGCATTGTGCCGGTGTTGGTGAACGTAACAGTTACAGTATATACGCTGTTGGCCTCCATGGTCGAGGGGATCGTGTCCGCGATGTACTGCGCGTTCGGCACCGGGGTCATATCCTTGTCCAGCTGGATAAAGTACATGTTCTTAATGCCGTTTTCTTCGGCTTTCGTCCAGCCGGCAATGACGTAACTCCCGTTGCCGATCTGGAGGGCCGATCTGCCCTCGGCGTAGTTCTGGCCGTCATACGTCTGCTGCCACTGTTCGTTGCCATTCGCGTCGGTCCTGATCACCTGTACCTTTTCGATATGCTCGTCGGCCACGCGATAGTATCCGGCGAGTATGTAGCCGTCGTCCCAGGTCTGCTGGACCGCATTGAAGCCCGTCATGATGGTCCCGTAGTCTTTGCTCCACTGCTTGTTGCCGTTTGCGTCGGTCTTGAGCAGGTAAGCGTAGCTGTTGTGAACGCCGGCATAGATGTACCCGCCGTCCCTCGTCTGCTGGACGCCGCACCATCCGCCGTTGAAGTTGTCCCACTCGCCTTCGCCCTCGTATGTTTTGCTCCACTGGACATTGCCGTCAATGTCGACCAGGGCAAGGTATGGCTTGGGGTTAAATTCCGTACCGCTCAGCCCGCCCAGGATATAGCTGCCGTCGACGTTCTGCCATACGGAGTAGAACAGGTCGTCGCCCCGGGCGGTACCGATGGTCTTATCCCATTGCTTGTTGCCATTTTCGTCGATCCTGAGGATATATGCGTCCCAGTCACTTACGCTGGTGGCGACCTGCCCGGCGACGATGTAGCCCCTGTCCCATGTCTGCTGGACCGAGTTGCCGATCAGCTGTTGGCCGCCGGAGAACACTTTCTCCCATTGCTTGTTTCCGCCCACGTCGGTCTTGACCAGGTAAAGGTCATCCGAAACCCGTCCCGTGGCGATAAAGCCGTAATCGCTCGTCTCCCTGACCGAGAGGCCGTACGTGCCGCCGACCTTTCGGCTCCACTGCTGGTTGCCCTGCCAGTCGAGCTTGACCAGGTAAAGGTTCGTGCTGGTACTTGAATCGTCGGGCCCGGCCCCCACGATGATGAAGCCGTTGTCGCTGGTCTGCCAGATGCCGTTTGCCGGCTGGTCGTTGGTCCCGCCAAAGTAGCCTTCCAGCATCGTATCCGGCACCGGTGCCGCGATCGAGACACCAGTGGTCAGTATATATAATGCTGCCAGAATAATCAAACTTTTTATTAAATATTTAACAGTTTTATCGAACATATATAACCCCCCGGGGTATAGACGTCAATGTATTAGCATACATGGGTTGTCAGCCATGCGAATGTTACTTATGCGTCTATTATGGTAAAATAAATAACGGTTCGAATTTAATCCTTCAAAATTTACTGGCCATGAAGAAAATCGTCTTAGCCTTTAAGAATAATATGCGAGACGCCATTGTCTGAAACGATAGTCTCGAAGCGAGCATCATACGTATATAACAGGTTTTCGTCCACCATCTGGATGATCCGTGATGCGTTCGGGCCCATGGTGTGGGTGATTTTAAACGTATATCTGCCTTCGTCTTCCAGGCATTCGACCTTATCGTACCAGTCCAGCGCCCGGGACGTAACGACCAGCCCGTCGACGACCTCTTTCAGGCTGCATTCTTTCAGGGGCTTATGGTAAATATACTCTAACGCGTATACAGTCGGTTTGACCCGGGCGATATACTCCCCCGTCTTCTCCAGGTCGAGGGTGTCCAGCAGCATCATCAGGGCATATTTCTGAATCGGTCCGGCCGAACTATCGTCCGCCTTGCGTCCCGGCGCCTTTTCTCCAGCCGGGGCGGGGCCGGACCGGGCGCTGTTATCCAGGCTTTCCAGGGCATGCTCCAGGACTTTACCCTGCGTCTCGTACGTCTCCAGGTGCTTTTTGATCAACCCGTAGTGTTTCATGGAAATAGTTGTACAGAGACGATATTTTTGCATAGCGATCACGATTTGCGGGTCATATTATTGACTGATTTCCCATCAATATACCATATGTATAATGTACATACGTTATATGGGCAACCTATATAATTTTTCTTTATTTATCTCTTGATATCGTCCGTCGGCCATCCGCCCGGTAAACCGGATGATCGGCTTCGGGCTACGTCGGGCACATGAAAATAGCGCTGCCGGGAATCGTTATCCCGCAGTATTGTCAGCAATGGGGAGGGTTATCTATTAGCTTGCGATTAATAACGGCGCTACTCTGCGCGGGACTGCTATTGATTGCGCTCATGCCGGGCGTCATGGCGGCATCGACGTTAACCGTGGGAGCCGGAGAGACGTATACGACCATCCAGTCGGCGATCGACGCGGCGGCAGACGGCGATACGGTCGTCGTGCAAAGCGGCACCTACGTGGAGAGAGTCGTCGTCGACAAGGCGATCACGTTGACCGGCGTGGACACAGGAGGCGGCATGCCCGTCGTGGACGGGACCCGCCAGGTCCCTATCACGATTAGCGCCGACGGGGTGACCGTCCGGGGTTTCAACCTGACGAACGGGTCCTGTGGCATATATGTAAACTCGTACCAGTGCAATATCATAACGGGCAACCGGGTCAACGACGCCGTTGGGGATGGTATTCGCCTGAGGTCTTCGAACAGTAACACAGTGACGGGGAACACGATCGTTAATACGGGTACCGGAGGCATTGATGGCGATTCTTCGAACGATAATGCCGTGTCTGGTAACACGATCAGCGACACCGGCGGCGATGGAATCAGCTTTAGCGATTCCAGCGGCAATACCATTTCGGATAACACGGTAAACGACAACGGCTGGTACGGCATCGTCGTCGTGGAATCGTCGCATAACGTCATCTCGGGAAACACGGCCAATAACAACTTCAAGTGTGGCATTTCGCTCTATCGGTCGAGCAGCAATAATATCGTGTCCGGGAACACGGTGAACAACAACCGGGAGATGGGCATCGAAGTCTACGACAAGAGCAACGACAACCAGATCTCCGGCAACATGGCCATCGGCAACGGCGTGAACGGCATCGATGTCCGCAGCTACTGCAACCGTACCCTGGCGACGGGGAACACGGCGAACAACAACGGCGAATATGGCATCAGTATCGGCTGGTGGAGCGTCGACACCACCGTGACGGGGAACACGGCGAACGACAATACGGCGGTGGGCTGTGCTGGCATTATTATCCGATATCATAGCGATAACGGCATAGTCAGCGGTAATACGGCGAACCGTAACAGTAACGGCATAAGCATATACAATGCGGACAGCGCCGCTGTGTACGATAACGCGATGGAAAAGGGTAGCATAAAGCTCGATATGGCGAACAATAACATTTGTCACGATAACACCCTTACCGGAGACTCCTTTGTTACGGTATCCGGCTCGAATAACATATTCTGGATGAACAAGTTCTTGTTCGACTCTGACGACGTTTATGTCTTAAGCGGGACGTCGAACCGCTGGAACTCCACGGCCCCCATGTCGTACACATCGTACGACGGGACTACGCATACGAATTACACGGGCAACTACTGGAGCGATTACGCCGGGCCGGATGCCAACACTGACGGCATTGGCGACGCAGCCTGCGCGATATCGGGAGGCAATAATGACCGTTACCCCATGCTGCTAGAAGCCCCTGATACCGGTGCGTTACCGACTCCGACTCCTACACCAACGCCTACACCAACGCCTACACCTACACCGACACCTACACCGACACCAACGCATGCGCCGACACCTACACCTGCCCCCGCGGCCACCCCGGCCCCGACGGCAGCACCGACTGCCGCCCCGACGGCGACTCCCTCACCGACGCCAGTACCAACCCCGACGTCCACGCCGATCCCGACGCCTGTCATAACGCCCCGGCCGGGCGTGGTGCTGGCTGCTTCCGACGAAGTGACCCCGACGCCGGCGCCTGCCGTGACGCAATCGGCGACGGGCCTGAATGATCTGTGCTGCTCCCCCTGCCCGATGCTCCTGTTGCTTGCGCTGTTCATCGTCCTCATCATCGCAGCCTATTATCTGACGAGAAAAAAGGATAAAAGCTGAAGGGGGATAGTCACAGCCCGGCCGATCACGGATAAACGGCCGGGCGCTCCGGCTATCGATAAGAACGATGCCGGCATTTTTTATTTTAAAGGGCACTGAGACCGGGCCATCGACCTTTTGTCTCCGTCGATCGATTCAATTGCCGGCGTATTTCTTTTTTAGCGCAGTCACGTATTCATGGGCCAGCCTCGTCGGTTCGGGCAGGCGGCCGGAAACGATGCAATGCTTTACCAGTTCGACCGCCGTATCCAGGGAAATCCTGTGCCCCGGCGACACGTAGATCGGCCGCTTTGAGCCCCCTGTATAGAGCATCCGGCCCACCTTTTCGCCGTCCTGGCATATGTCGGCGCCGCAGGACTCGCCGCACAGGAAACTTTTCCCCACGCCGATCGCGGGCATGTCCAGCTTCACGCCGACGTGCGTGGCGATGCCGCACCGCCGCGGGTGGTTCACGCCGAAGCCGTCGACCATCAGGACGTCGACGTCGCGCCTGACTTTCCGGAACGCGGCCATCATGGCGCCGGCTTCCCTGTACGCCAGCAGGCCGGGGATGTATGGGAACTTGAGCGTCCGAGTGGCATGAGCGTACTCGACGGGTTCCAGCGTCTCGTAATCGACGACGACCGCGCCGCCGATGATCCGATCGCCGGTATAGGAACAATCCAGGCCGGCCACGTACCGTATCTTTCCGAAGGCGTCGTACAGCTTCGCCCGCTTGGCCAGCCGCTCCTGCTCGCGATAAAGCCGGTCCAGGTCCACAACTCCAGATCGCCACGTACGATATTAATCATTGCCAGTCAGGTATACAGTCAGGTGGTGAGACAGATATTTATCCCTTGAACCATAACCAAAAATGAGGTATGGGCCTTGAAGGTTATCATCGCAACGGACGGGTCGGAGACCGGCAATAAGGTCGCAGACTACGGGGTCAGGTTTGCCGCGAAGCTGGGTGCGGCCGTGTACGGGATATACGTCATCAACCCGAAGACGGTCGAGCTCCGCGCGGCCGAGCACAACGACATCAGCCCGGGCCATGCGAAAGAGATCGACATGGCACGGAAGGCCGGCGAAGCGGCGCTGGCCGGCCTCGCGTCACGGTGCCGGGCTGCCGGCCTGGAAGTCTCGACTGATATCTTGCAGGGGGACCCGGCAGAAGAGATCATCCGGCTCGCCGGCGAGGAAAAGGCGGACATGATCGTGGTGGGCAACGTCAGCAAGACTAACATCGAGTACATGTACATGGGCAGCGTCTCCGAGTCCGTCGTCCGCAAATCGCCCTGCCCGGTGCTGGTGATCCGCGGGGATATGCGCGTATAAACGGCAACAGCCTCCCGCCCATCCTTGACTATAGCGGTAAACGCGCTGGTATATCTGTTCGCAGCTTTCAATCCGGCAGGCTGTCCAGGACACCTTTCATTCTTTTCCGGTATTGCCGGAACGCATCCCGGCCCTTATCGGTCAACCGGAGCATGGTGTGCGGTTTTTTATCCACGAAATCCTTGGCGACCTCGATGTAGCCCGCCGCCTCGAGCTTGCTCATGTGGGCCGACAGGTTGCCCCAGGTCAGCCCGGTCTGGCGCATGAGAAAGATAAAATCCGCACTGTCCACGACGTAGAGGTATGCCATGATCATCAGCCGGGCCGGCTCGTGGATGAGCCGGTCGATGTCGTCGACGGGGAGGCCGGTACCCGGTTCCACATCAATGGCCTCCGGCGGAACCGGCGGTCGATCCTTTTACGATCGGGTAGTCCCGCAAAAACTTGAGCAGCATGACAATGCCGTACAGCAGCATGACCAGCCCCGGTATCGCCAGTCCGAGCCCGAGCTTTCCCGGCACGTCGATGAAGTGGAGGCTGGTGAACGCGACGAGGGTCGCCAGGCCGTAGGCATAAAACCGCCTGAGTTCGGCCAGGTATGCGCCGATCACCAGGATGGCCGAGAGTATGACGCCGAAATAGATCATATAGTAGTGGTCAAGGAAGTCGATCAAAGAGCGGGGTAGCGCCTTCATCATCGACATGACCCAGAAAGCGTTGGTCAGGATCACGGCCAGAACCGTTATTGAGACGATAACGAGGAGCAACTGCCTGATCCTCTCCTGCCGCTCGGGCTTGAACCTGACGAGCCCGATCCGGGGGACAGTGATGCTGTTCTTCATGAGTATATACATCGGTGTGGCGGCTATGAACAGCCCGATAAAAAAGAAGTACATGGCTGGCTCGTAGTAAAAAATAATGCCGAAGACGATGGCACAGAAGCCGATGACAATGTCGACGATGCCGTCCTTGTGAAAGGACGTGTACGCTTTCCTCTCGATATCTTTCAGGTCAATGTTAGCGGGCATGGTCTTACCCCTCATAATTCTCATTTGATTTTAAATTATAAATAACTTTGCTCTACAAAGTTGTTTAAAACATTATTATTAATTGGTCTGATGTTGCACTCGCTGCTTAGTTTAACGATAAAATGAAAGGGGGTGCCGGACGGTGATTATTCCGCCGGCTCCGCCCTGATGCTCGTGAACACCGGCCCGCGAAAGTCGATCTTCGCCTTCCTGCCCTGGATATAGCGCAGCGCGATCGGGTCGACCTTCACGTACACGTCGCCCGGCGCCCGGGACATCTTGACGGTCGTCTCGTAGACGCCTTCCTCGATGTTCCTGGCCGCGGCATTGGCGATGGCGTCGATATAGCGGATGCCGACATGCACGCCCTTCTCCTGCACGTCCTTGAACTTAGGGTTGTTCAGCGGGATGCCGAGCAGGCCGGCGTTATAGACATAAACATCGTTCAGGTACGCGCCGCCGCACAGCTTCTTGTTCTCCTCTTTCTCCTCGATGACCACCCGGAGCTTCTTCCCGTTCAGGGTGCCCGACCAGGCCTCGAACCGGCAGGGGCTCGGTGCCGCGCCGTTCTTTTCCGCGGCCGAGATGATGCCCATGGCGATCTCGTGGCCTTCTTTCGTCTGCGGGTGTTTCTCTATCGAGATCATACGGGCGATCTCGGCGTCGGACATCTCCCACTCTTCCTTGAACTGGGGGTAGACCATGTCCCGCATGTCTTTCGCCTCGTAAAGGATCATGGCCAGCCGCTCGACGCCCAGCCCGAGGTTCATCACCGGGTAAGGGATGTCGTACTGCGACAGCGCCGTGGCGGAGTAGATGCCGAACGTCGCAATTTCCACCCAGCCGTCCTTGTACTTGGTATGGCTGCCCTTCAGCGCAGGGTGGTAGCCATACACTTCGATCTGGGTGTCAGGCGTATAGTATTTACTGCGTTTGTCGTCCGGCTTGAACTTGAACTGCGAGAAGCCGAACTGCTGCAGCAGGCCGGCGGCGACCGCCTTGCCGTGCTCTACGCTCACGTCCGGGTCCATGATCACGCAGGACGCCGTGTGATAGGCCCGCAGCCGGTCCGCGTTCTCCTCCTGCTCCCTCCGGAACACGAGGTCGACTGAAAAGAGCTTGAGCGGCGTCGGGCGCCGGTTGACCAGCGCGCCCAGCGTGATGAACCAGCCGGAGGTCATGTGGCTCCGCAGCGTTTTTCGGGAGCTGACGGGCTCCAGCTTTTTGAACTCCGGGAACACGTGGTCGATCACCACGGCGATCTTCGAGTCCTGGACGTGGAGCCCGGCGGCGATGTCGGCGACCAGGTCGTCGCCCTCGATCTCGCCCTTCTTGTACTTGTGCAGGATTTCCCGGATGGTCTCCCTGTCGGCGTCGGTCAGCCCGCGGCCGATGATCTGCTCGATCTGGGCGAACCGCTCGTCCGAGATGCCGACGTTCGGCCGGGGCAGCCCGCCGATGTAGTACACCCTGTCCAGCACGGCCAGCGCCTCGTAGTTGAACTGCTTGAAGATGTCGCTTTCCTCGATGATGATGGGGTTGACCGTCTCGTCGAAGCCCAGGTTCAGGTACGCCTGCCGGAGCTTGTTCAGCGTCTCGTAGACGGGATGTGGGTTGCCCGACTCGCGATGAATGGTATAGTCCTTCGCGGGGTCCGTCGGCGTCAGGTATTTGCCGCTGGTGCTCCACGCTTTGTCGAAGTCTTCCCTGGTCTCCTGCTTGACCTGCTC
>MVRA01000211.1 GCA_002067315.1 Methanocella sp. PtaU1.Bin125
AGATCTACTGACGATTGACCGTCACTGTTTTTCATCATTAACACCTGACCAAAACCCCCGGTCATCGACCGACTCCTATAAAAAATTATTGTAAACGGGCAACCAGCGGCGGCCTCGCGCGCGCACGCACGGCCGGCGGCAGGGCATGCGACGATTGCCCGGCCCGTTTCTCATCGTCTTTTACCTGGCCAGGGCTCCGGTCATCCGCCGACTCTCTGCGGCTTTATACTGTTCCTACCGTTCGGATCGCGTGCTAAAAAAAGGGTAGCTGCACTCTCAGCCCCAGCCGGTCAGCGTCACGGTCACGGCCACCGGCCGCGACTCGTCGGCGAGCGCCCAGGCCACCTTCAGGGGCGCCGGGGCCTCCGGGGTGTACCATGCGGTGCGGGTGATCCCGTCGACGGTGAACCTGTAGATCGTGCAGGCGTACTGCTTCCCGTTCAGGCTGATGGTCTCTTCTCCCGCGAAGGTCAGCCGGGCGTCGCGGTCGAGCGTGGACATATACGGGTAGCCGCGGCTCATCATGCCGGCGATCTGGCTCCCGGCCATGTCCTCGTCCATGGTGACCTGGCCGTTTGACAGTATTTTCGCGTGGCCGCCGATCAGGCTGTTGTTCGCCTTGCTGACGTAGGCGTCGATGATCGACTCGGGCGAGCCCGGGCTGCTTATAATCAGGTCCGTGTAGGTCTCCCGGGTGTGCCTGGCCGGGATGCCGAGGTAGGCGTCGTCGCCGAACTCCAGCCGGTAGGTCCCGGAAGAGTTCATGATCTCCGAGCGGCTGTCGAACCGGAACTCGTACCAGTTCAGGCCGCCCATGTCGTACAGTTGCCCGGTACTCGCCGGCGAGCCGACCGTGTTCCACGCCGGGGCCGGGACCGGCGAACTGCCGGCCGCAGGCGTCGGTGTCGGCGTCGGTGTCGGCGTCGCAACGCTCCCGGCGTCTTTCCCCAGGCAGCCCGAAACTAGCAGTGCCGCGATCACGACGGCTGCCAGTACAATTTTTCCCCTTCCATTCCTCACAATCATATACCTCGGCATTTTATAATGACTGCAGTCAGCCATTCGTAAGTCGTAGCATGGTTATGCAGTTATAAATATTAAAGCTGATTATCACGGATAATAAAAAAGAGGGGCCGTTCAGCCCCAGCCCAGCAGCTCCATCTGCGAATCGGCCTCGTTCTTGTAGTACGTGACCATCTTCACCGGCACAGGCACGCTGCCGTCGATCCAGACCTCGACCCGCGACGAGCCGTCGTCGCTGTAGGACTTCCACCAGGTGTACTTCGTGCAGGTATACGTCTTACCGTTGACGATCACGACGTCCGGCGACGAGCCCTTGTACTTGTACTCGCTGTAGCCGCCGGTGGACATGAAGGCGTCCGTGGAGGCCGCCGGGTCCGCGCCGTCATAGCTAGACAGGTTCGCCGCGTCGATCTCAGTGGTGGTGCCGATCGCGGTGACCTTCGCAGCGATCGCCTTGCCGGTGGCCGTGCTGATGTAGACGTCCGAGGACACAGGGTAGCCCATCAGGGTCTGCGTCGTCTTGATGTGCTTCACCGGCGTGCCCCTGTAGTCCTCCATCGTGAGGTCGTACCGTACCTTCGTCCAGTCATCGTCGTGCCTCGACATCTTCATGTTGTACTCCACCCAGTTGTACTGTCCGTCGTTGTACATCTTGATCTCCGGGCCGCTCGACTGGGGCTGGCTCGTCGGCTGCACTGTCCCGCTTCCGGGGTTCCCCGTCGGATTCGCAGTGGGACTGGTAGTGCTGCTGCCCCCGGTGCACCCGGCGACGCAGACGGCCGCCGCTACCACCACAACAAATAGTATCGCAATATATCGGTTCTTCATATACTCCTCTCCAACCACATATACAGGCAGAAAAACCGGTTAACAGTCAAAATGCTGCCTGAAATGTTCCTGTATAGTATGTATCAGGCGGGTAATGAACATGTCTATGCCCGGGCTTCGGGGAAAAAAGAGTAAATGGCCGGAGCATCGGCCCCGGCTCATCGGAGCCTCAGCTCCAGCTCAGCAGTTCCATCGTCCAGGAGTTGCCCTGGTTGTCGACCCAGTGGTATTTCATCGGCATGGGTGCCTGGTCGTTGGTCCAGATCGTGTAGCTGGTGCTCCCGTATGTCCAGGTGTGCTTGGCACAGTTGTAGGAGCGCCCGTTCGCCGAGAGCGTCTCGCTGCCCGCGCTGGTCCAGCCTGACATGTCGTCGAAGTCGTCCGCCGTGGACGAGGCCCAGTCGTTCTCGGAATACGTGTCGCCCTCATCGGCCCCGATGGGGAACTCAAACGTCTGGCCGCCGGCGTTCATCGTGTAGGTCCCGCCCAGCAGGTGGTCGTCGGTCTTGCTATAGTATAAGCTCACTACCATCTGTCCGGTGCTCGGCATGCTGTAGGTGAACTTTGAGAGCTTCGCCGGCGTGCCCTGGTACGTGCTGTCGGAGTACTCGATCTTGTAGGTCGAGCTCGTCGTCTCTCCGCCCGAAACCGTCGTGAGCTTGTATTCGTACATCTTCAGGTTGCCCAGGTTGAACAACGAGCCTGGCGTGTTACTGCCCGGCTGTGTCGGAGCCGGCGTGCTGCTGCCGCCATGCGAGGGCGTCGCCGTCGGATTCGTCGTGCTGCTGCCGCCAGTGCAGCCGGATACGGCCAGAATGGCGACTACCAGTAAAACAATCAATATTATACTGTGGCTCTTTTTCAAATCAATACCTCCCTGTCGCAGGCGTCCCCGGGGCAGAAGTGCCCGATCAGGCGCCTGTCAATGTTAGAATAGTCTACTTATTATCTTTTACTATATGTAATTGCTCCGGTCGGATTTGCAGAAGAATGAATCGGTGATCGGAGTTCCTTCATACTGAAGGTCGCTCCAAACATGCGCGGAAAATTTCCGGCTCCTCGCCAGAGCATGCCGGGACCACCATGGCAGGGCGCGTTCCGGTGACAGAAAAAGAAATGGCCGGGGCCTCATCCCCGGCCGGTCAGTTCCCAGGTCGTCTTCCTGCCGTCGTCCGATACCGACTCGATCTTTACCGGCACCGGTACGCCGGTGGAAACCCAGGCGACGCCGTGCTCGCCGGCTTCGCCGACGGCGTATTTCGTGCACACATGGGAAGTGCCGTCGACGGTAACGGTTTCTGTGCCCAGGCTTTTCAGGGGCCAGTTGCCTGTCGCGCAGGCATCCACAATGTTACCCATCCTGTACAGGTCGCCTGCCTGCAGTCCCAGATCAGAAAGCGAAGCGCCGGCCGATTCCGTCCTCACCCGGCTTCCCACCTGCACGTGGCTCCCCGGGTCGTAGTACCTGTCCATAACGACCAGCATCTCCGGCGTCGCAAGCTTAATCGTAATGCGGTCGTCCTTCACCGCGATGCCGTTAACGGCGGTCGTCGTAAAATCGAACCTGACCTCTGACACCGCGGGCTCTTCGCCGCCGGCCCCGGTCAGCCGGTACTCGAACCACTGCAGCCTGCCGGTATCGAACAGCGCGCCCGACCTCATGGGAGCGTGCGCCGGCACAGGGCTGGCAGCCGCAGGCGTTCCGGTTCCGGGCGCCGGCGAAGCGGGGCTGCCGGTGCAGCCGGAGAGCGCCGCGGCCGCCATGATAACCAGGATCAACAGTACGCCCGGACAGGCCTTTCGCAACTCACCCTCCTCCTCGACTGCCGGCAAAGGCCCGGCCCCGGCCGGAAGCCGCCGATAGTGCCATGGCCATTGCTCTGGCAGATATTTATAAATACGTATCCATAAAAATGTGCGGCGGCCTTAACGCCCGCAGAACGCGGGCGCTGCCGGGGTCAGACGTCGAGCCTGATACCGATGGGGCAGTGGTCGGAGCCCATGACGCCGGACAGGATGAAGGCGTCTTTCACGCGGTCCTTGAGGCTGTCCGAAACGTAGAAGTAGTCGATGCGCCAGCCCACGTTGCGGGCCCGGGCGCCGGTCACCGTGTCCCAGAACGTGTAATGGCCTCCCTCCTGGTTGAACATCCGGAACGTGTCCACGTACCCGCGGGCCTCGAGCCGGTCCATCCACGCCCGCTCGACGGGGAGGAAGCCGGAGACCTTCGCGTTCTCCTTCGGCCGGGCGAGGTCCCGCTCCTCGTGGGCGGTGTTCAAGTCGCCGCAGACGACGATCTTCCGGCCCTGCGCCCGGAGGCGGTCCGCGCAGTCGAGGAACGCGTCGTAGAATCCCATCTTATAGTCCAGCCGTTGCTGCGAGGCTTTGCCGTTGGGAAAGTAGATGTTGAAGAGGACGAACTTCCCGTAATCCGCAATCAGCGTCCTACCCTCGCCGTCGTAGCGAGGGTCCCCCTCGCCGTCGTAGCGAGGGTCCCCCTCGCCGTCGTAGCGAGGGTCGCCGAAGCCTCTCGTGACTGACACGGGCTCTTCCCGGGTCAGGATGGCTACGCCGCTGTACCCCTTCTTCTCCCCCGACGCGAAGTACATGTGATAGCCCCCGGCCTGGTACAGCTCGATCGGGGCCGCGGAGGCCTTCGTCTCCTGCAGGCAGACGATGTCCGGGCTCTCCGCCGCCAGGAAATCGAGGAACCCCTTCTTCATGACGGCGCGCAGGCCGTTCACGTTCCACGACAGGATCTTGAGCATCGATAACATGAGGTCGGGCAATAGCAAAAAACTTTGGACAATCCGGGCACATGTCGCTGCCCAATACCGGGTCGCCATCCGGGGCCGGGAGCGCACGCGCGCGCGTTGGCCGCTCCCGTCCGATCCGGGAACCCTCAGTCGCCAGTGTCCAGCTTGTAGTCCAGCAGGTTCATCGTGATCTTGAAGTCCCGGGCCGTCATCTCGATCTTCGGCGGCAGCGGCATCGCCGGGTGGGCCCAGTAGGTCAGCGTGAAGCCCCGGTTGTCCGTGGCGCTGAAGACGTGCAGCCCGGCCGTCCGGCCGGAAGCGTCTTTCACAGTCACGTTGCCCATGTACTGCATGGGTACGAAGTAGTACAGCAGCCCGGTATCGGGCAGCGTCTGTATCTGCAGCGGCGAGACGTCGCGGTCCTGGTAAAAGTCGCCGATGTAGCCCTTTGCGTGCATCCGGTCTACCCGGTAGGTGGAGGCGTTGTACCCGATGTCGTAGAGGATATCCATGCCGTTCCCGACGGTGCCCGCGGTCATCTGCGACTCTCCGTCCGGGCGCCATGTGTTGTTCACGGTCATGTTCCATGTGGCGTTGGTGCCGCCGGCGGACATGACGACGCCGTATTTCCAGTACGACGCATTGCGGATGTCGTAGATCTGGTTTGCGGTGACGGCCCCGGCATACGGCGAAGCCTGAATGCCCGACACACACCCCGCCGCAGCCATCGCCAGTATCAGTAACAAAGCCAGTGCTATTTTACGCCTCAAGGATAGACCTCAAGAACAATATAATAAGCCAAATATAAAATATTAACAGGCGATATGAGCGGCGTCTATAGCAGCGAAGATGGCGTAGCGGAACGCCGGGCGCGGTAATGGCTGCAGAGAGTCGGCGGATGACCGGAGCCCTGGCCAATTAAAAGACGATGAAAAACAGGCCGGGCAATCCCCGCATGCCCTGCCGCCGCCCGTGCGTGCT
>MVRA01000212.1 GCA_002067315.1 Methanocella sp. PtaU1.Bin125
TTTAGTATGAAAGACTTTCAGGTTTTTCATCGTATATGTCTGTACTGCAGGCACATCGGCGTTTCATAGGAGTCGGCCGATGACCGGTGTTTTGGTCAGGTATTAATGACGAAAAACAGGACCGGTCAATCGCCAGTGGCCGGTCGCGCGCTTGCGCGCCTGGGGCGGGAGGGCGGGCAGTACGAATGGCCCGCCGGAGGCGGCATGCGACAGGCGCCAGCGCGCTCGCCAGACGAGTTTTCATGAGAGACGCTGGTAATTTAAGATTGATGGTTCCGGATGATATGATGGTTCCGGATGATAGACACTTTTTTATTATGTCCATTATAAACATCTGGAGGGGAGCAATTTCAGGAAAAAATTTTGGCGCCCTGGCGTCTAATAGCGTCAAATAATACGATAGTGAAGCCCCGGAGGGCTTACATCGTGGCCATTTCCTTGATTTTGTTGAGGAGCAGTACCGCGTCCTCGGCCTTAAGGTTGACCGGCCGGTCGCGGATGTATTCCAGCAGGCCCGCAGCCTTCTCGTGAGACAGGATATCCGCTTTGACCGCACGGCCGACGATGTACGCGTAGGTGCGGTCGGGATAATAGAACCGGCCCGCCATCTCGATGATCTTGTGGCGCTCTTCTGTCGTCAGGATGCCGTCGTCCTCGGCGGCCTTGAGCTGGTACCGCACGTTGACCAGCGGCTCGGTCATCTGCTCGCCGGTCACGGGGCTGAAGGTAACGGCGACCTCATCGTCGTTCGTAATGCGGCCGGAGCGGTAGCACTCGTAGATGCGGCCCACGCCGATCATGCCGAACTCCGCCAGCTCGGCGGCGCGGAGCGCTCCCATGCTGGAGCTGCCGTAGACCTTGACGCCGTTCTTCATCACGGCGATGATTTCCTTGTGGGCGACGGCCGTCTCGTTGTAGAACACGCCGTCGATGATGCCCACGGCCTCCGTCTTTTTGGGGAGCTTCGCGAGGTCGCCCCGGGCGATGGGCGGCCGGTAGTCGGCATCAGGGAGTATGGCCTTCGCCTTATCGACAGAAAAGCTGGGGCCGGTATAGATGACGATCATTTCCCGGTCCTGCGCGGCAGCGCCGACGGTGCCGATGCCGCGGCGACACGGCGGGCCGACGCGCCCTTGCACCGGGGCCCGATGCGCTCCCGGTCAATGGCATACATCTCTAAGCCGGGTACGGTGACGCGGACCACGGGGACCTTGATCTTCCGGGTCAGGTCGGTGACGATGACCCGATCGGCGATCTTCTTCGCCTTGAGCTGAGTGATAGATCGCTCGATGTCGCCCTTATGGGACGCGGTCGACAGGTCGGGAAGGTCCTTCACGGCCAAGGTGCTGTCCGCATCCGCATACCAGTGGCGGTTCAGCCGCTTCATGCGCTCGTAGCCAATCGTCCTCGTGATCCGCTCCCGGTCCGTGTCCTCTCTTCCCCCGTGGATCTGGGTGGCCCGGCTCTGGGCGACTTCCGTAAGCGCCCGCAGCACGGCAATCCGGGCGTCGAGATGCGTGCCGACGCCGATGACCAGCATCGCGGGGTCCTGCAGCTCCCGGTCATCCGTGGCCGCCAGCACCGTGGGAATGCCCGTGTCCGTGGGCAGGTACCAGAGCTTCACGTCCACGTTCGCGTCCCCGAACTTGCTATACATCTCGTAGACCAGACCGTCGTCCTCACCGACCGCGATCGCCTGGCCCGGGTCCCGCGTGACCTCGGCCAGCGACAGCGCGTCCCGCTCCACGACCTCCATGAGCCCGTGGAAGATCGCCTCTTCCATCGTGTTCCCCGACGCGAGGCCGTTGGTGTTGCTCCGGAAGAGCCGCCCCGTCGTGGACGTGTACGGGTGGAATATCGCGTTACAGGGCAGCTTCACTTCTTCCTTGCCCATCAGGTCGTAGCCGTCGTACCAGTCCAGCCTGACCCCCGGCAGCAGCATCCCCGGGAGGATCAGGCTCTGCGGCGGCACGGCGCTGAATTCCGCCGATAGGTCCTCGTACGTGCCGACCTTGATCTTTTTACGATCGGCGGGCTGCATCTCGGACGAATACCGCTCGATCGACTCCATGATCACCGAGACCCGGGCCTCGACCGGCGTGGCGCCCTTGCCCGCGTAGACCGAGATGGCCCCCTGCTGCGACCCCGGCCGGATAGCCGAGTACACCGGTATGCCGATCCGGTCCAGGCCCGATATCTCCGCCACCCGCGTGACGCCGATGTCCGGCAGCAGCTTCTCCACGCGTTTCAGCGTCTCCTCCGGCGGGACGACGCGATGCGTGTCTTTCGTATAGAGCTTGGGGGTCTCCTTGAGCGTTATTTTCATCCAATCACCTGACGAGCACTGCCATACAGGCCTGCGATAACCGTAAAAGCAGTGCCTCAGTGTCTACATGTAATAGGCAATTTCATATTTAAATCGTTATCGAGAACGCGGAGGCCCCCGGAGGCACGGTAGCTCATATAGATACCCCCGTAAAGGATCGCCGCCGTGCTCCGGGTACCCCTCGTGCTCTTGATGTGATCAAGTTTATTACTTCTGGTGACGCAATTAATTAAGGAGACAATCATGGAGGCAAGCGAACCGATCGTCGCGAGCGATCTCTACGGGCACCCGATCAAAGTCGGCACGGTCGTCCGGTACATCACCACCCGTACGCTGGGCAAGGTCACGGACCTGAAGGTCGAGGACGGGAAGACGTGGGCCCTGGTCGACAGCACGCAGCTATACTATGATACGCATTACCTCACGGTCACGGACGAGAGGGCCTCATCCGACGAGGACGAGGAAAGCGTCAAGATCGACCTGGCGGACGTGGAGAAAAAGATCAAGGACATGGAAGACGCGCTCAAGATCAAAGACGTGCAGATGGACAGCAGCTGTGAGGGCGGCGGCTAAAGGCACAATGTACACTATGGACACAACGGACACCGTGTAACCCGGTTAAGGGTGACGGAAAGCGGCCCCATTGTGTCCCATGTGCCCATTGTGTCTATCGGGTTATTTTGCCCACGCCTTGAGCCGCTTATATAGCTCCTTTTCCATCTTCTTTAACGTCTTCTCGTCGCTCCGGAAGCAGAGCAGCTCCCGCGGGATGTCGCTGACGCCGATGGGCACGTAATAGTCGTTTCGCATGGCGACCTCGAGGTTGAACTCTCGCGCCATGTCGACGATGAGCCTGCGGGGCGTGCCCGGCGGGATGATCAGGTCGAACTTGCCCGGGATGACGGGGTTGTGTTTCGTATCCAGTTTCTTGATGCCGAGGGCCTCTTCGACCGATTTGAGGTCGATGTCTCTCCGGGCGATCAAGCTCTCGATAGACTCGCCGTCGTCACTGGACACCGCTTTTTTCGCGGGCTTCTTCACGGCCGCCTTCTTCGCGGCGGACTGCTTAACGCTGGCCGACGTCTTCTTCACGGCCGCCTTCTTCACTGCGGCCTTTACGTCCGGCGCTTTTTTGGTCGCCGGTGATTTCTTTGTAGCGGGTATCGTAACACATCCTGTCACTGGTTAAATGTCGTCTGGTGGTTTTATGAGATGTAAAGCCTTTCCTGTCAGCGGTTCCGGCCGAAGATCTTTCCCAGGGTGCCCCGGCCTTTCGGTTTGCCCCGGACAGCCACGGCGCCCTCGTCGGCGGTGCCTCCGGCGGGCTCGTGCCGTTTCTTTTCGGTGAGCTCCCGGGAATAATTTTCCCTGACTCTCACCACTTCGTCTGGCACGCCTTTGACCCGTATGATCAATGCGCCCATGCCTGAATCGTAGTAGGGGAAGATGATGTTCTCGTTATTGTCTTCGACGGCAACCGTTATGTAGTCTTTGCCCAGCGGCTTCAGTCCCAGCACCTTGAAGCCGGGATCGCAGTAGAAGGTCTCGGGGTACTTTTCCCGGATGTAGCTCTCGCACTCCTTGAAAGTCCGGAAGTGCGACAGTATGTCGTAGTCGAAGTTCCGGAGCGATACGTCCATCGGGCAGGTGATCGCGACGGCTTCACTCTTTTTACCCGAGGTATCGGTCCAGCGTTTCAGGGTCAGCGACTTCGAGTAGCTCGACCGTACGCGCTTTACCTCCTCTGGAACACCGGCGAACCGCAGCACGAAGGTGCCCATGCAGGGCTTCGTGTAGGGGAAAACGAGCGTGTCGTCGGTGCCGTTCTCGACGGCGACGGGCACCGCGGTCGTGCTGAGCAGCCGGAGCCCGAGCACGCGGAAACCGGGCTCGAAATAGTACGTCTCCCAGAACTTTTCCCGGATGAACCGCTCGGCCTGCTCGTAGGTGATGTGCTGCAGCAGCACATCGTACTCGTAATCGTTAAGACAGGTCATTCAGTGCTGTCCTCATTTGTTCTGTAGCTTGATGCGCTGGCCCATGATACACTTGCCGCCGCGCCTGCCGCCCAGCGGGACCTTCGGGGTGCCGAACGAGTTCATGCAGCGGGCCATGACCGCCGCGCCCCGGGCGAGGCCGTCGTCGCAGAACATCACGTTGTGTACCGCGCCGTTGGGATAGATGCCCATCCTGTCGATCTTCTCGATGATCAGGTAAGGCTTGTTTCCCGTAATGCCGGCCCGGCCGGTGACGCCGATGGCCGTCTTGTCCGAGATGATCTTGTGGTCGAGGGCACACCTGATGAGACGCTCGGCGATCCGGGCACTGACCTCGTCCAGGGTGGCCAGCATGGTCTTGACGCCGTGCTTCTTGTAGACTTCGGCGCCGACCTCGTGAAGCTTCGGCAGGTCCTTACCGTTCTCGCCCACCTCGCAGCCGACGAGCATGACGCCGTTGTTCTTCGCGGCGGCCGGGTTGACCGGCACGCTGCCGTACCACTTGCGGCCGTCGGGCACGACCTCGATCTGGACCAGCTCGTGCGCCCACTTCGCGTATTGATCGATAGCCTTGTCCTTCAGGGCTTCCGTCAGCATGCCCGGCTTGATCTTCGCGGTGACGTCAAGCACGTTCCCGTACCGGGAGTCTACCAGCGGCGAGCCGCGCACGATCGCGTCTGACACGGCTCCTGCGAGGCCGCAGAAGCTGCCGACCGTCCGGGCGTACGGGAGCTGGTCGTTGGTGATACGCCCTTTCAGCGTGGTGCCGAAGTCGATGCTCAGGCACGGGTTGCGGAAGTCGACCTCTGACCACTTGGCCGCTTCCTTGATGCCCGCTGTCGCCAGTTCTGCCTCCATCTCGTTGGCCACGATCTCCACGCCCGTGCTGCCGATAGGCGGCAGCGTGCTGGCGACCGCACCGTCGAAGATGACCTTGTCCAGGTACGAGTACGGCCGGATGCGCTCCGGGAGATTGTCCTTCAGCATGGCGGGGCACATGTTCTTAGGGGGCACGCCCGCGTGGATGCAGCCGTCGGCCAGCGCCAGGATGAACTCGCCAATGTCGTCGGGACTGTCGAAACCAGCGACCACGCCGGTGGAGCGGACCACGAAGTTGAGGTCCTCCTTCACCGTCAGTCCGACCGCCTCATGGGCCTCGATCAGGCATTTCTCCACCATCTCAGCAACCGAATTCCGCGTAAGCCTGGCACCGTCAAGCGTTTTACCAAACACGTCCTCGCCCGGCTTCGGTGGCCGGACGTCGCGGGACATCTTGACCGTCTTGTTAAGCAGGTACGTCTTGCCGGTCTCCAGGTTAGTGGCCGTGAGGATGCACTTGGTCGTGGTGTTGCCCATTTCGGCCGACGCGACGATGTAATAGTTCGTCTTTTTAATGTCGACCTTGACATGCATGCCCGGGGAGCTCGTCGTCGGCAGAAGCGACAGGTACGGGCTTTCCGCAATGTGAGGTTTCGGGCCAATCCTACGTAACAAAGGCTTTAACTGCATCCATGATCACCGAGATGTAATTATCGAACTTTTTTGCCCTGATACGATATATTTTGTGATATCACCATGGTCACAATGGACACAAAGGACACAATGTACGCCATGGACACCAGGGAGCCTGTTCGAATCTTTTGCATTTCAATAGTATATACAGCCCAATAGCTTAAACCACACGGCTAAAACGGCTATAGCGTACACTGTGATCATAGTGACCATAATGACCATTGTACATTGGGCCTTTGGTTCCCATGGTGATTTTTAAAAAAGAAAAGGAAGAACTGGCAGTTTATTAAGCTGCCAGCGGTTCGAACTTATACGAGCTTCTTGAGCGGGTGGACGTCCACGGTGGTGGTGCCCAGGTCCCGGGCTGCCTCGGCGACGATGATGTCGTTCATGGCGACGGCCGGGAAGACCTCGATCGCGTGCTCGATGGGGCCGTACAGACAGAAGTTGCAGCCGAGGGTGATGGCCACGAGGTTGCTGCCGATGTCCGACGGGATGTAGGCGGCTTCCTTGCCGGGCTGCTTCTTGAACTTCTTCAGCCACGCCCACGCCGACGGGATGTTGTGGTAACCGCCGCCCACGGGCTCTCCGAGCTGGGACTTCACGGCGAAGATGGACCGGTAGGTCGCACCGGAGCCGCTGCCCAGCGGGGTGGCCGCGACGTCGAGTAACGGTCTCGTGATGCCCTTCTCGGTGGCGAGGGTGAGCATGCCCTTGGGCTGGCCCATGCCGCCCTTGGTGAACATCTCCATCCTGCCCTTGACCGACATGTCGACCGCGTTGAAGCCGAGCACGATGCACGAGGTGAACTTCAGGGGCTTGATAGCCTCAATCTCGGGCGGCTGGGCTGCTGCGTTGATCGAGTTGTAGATCACACGGTCCGAGACGCCGATTTCGTCGGCCTTCTTGGCGCCGTCGATCCTGGACTGGGCGACCGTCGAGTCAATGAGGAATGCGCTCTTGCCGGCGTCCGCGTACCAGGTGATGTACTTCTGCATGGCTTCGCTGGTGTCGGCGACGATCTGGAGCCAGATCGGGTTGCCGGTGATGTCCGACATCTCTTCCTGGGTCCTGATGAGTGCCTCTGCGCCTTCCTTGTTGAACTCGCCCTTCTTGCCGTCAATAAGGATCTTTTCCTTGTTGTAGAAGATCGAGCCTGCCAGTACCGTGGGGTACTCGCCCGGCTGTCCGCCTACCTTACACTTTGGGAAATCGTAGACTTTCTGTGCGTTTGTGTACTTAAACATGTGATTCTCCTCCCTTAAATCAGACCTAACTGAATGAATATGCTGTACGCGACGTAAATCAACACTCCGAAGAGTATACCGTACAGTATGCCTATTTCTCTACCTAGATGCTTTCCTTCCGACTGCTGGATCTCGGACGCGACGAACTCCACCTTCTCTTCGATGTCGTTGATGCGCTTGATCGCAGCCGTATAGTCCTTGGGGTCAATGACAGGCCCGACCGGCCCGACTGGCCCTGCGGCCTTTGCCGGGCCGCCTGCCTCGGGCTCGACCTTGCCGGTCTCGACGCCATAAGACAGTTTGAATTCCGGTAATAACTTGATGTGGGTAACCATTTACTGTTCCTCCTTCTTCTGATCCTCCTCCCTTAAATCAGACCTAACTGGATGAATATGCTGTACGCGACGTAAATCAACACTCCGAAGAGCATGCCGTACAGTATTCCGACTTCTCTGCCCAGGTGCTTGCCTTCCGACTGCTGGATTTCGGACCCGACGAACTCAACCTTGTCATCGATATCGTTGACACGCTTGATAGCGGCCGTATAGTCCTTTGGGTCGACGAATACCATTTAGAAGACCCCTTGCATCTTGAGGTAGACCGGTATCATGATCAGCACAAAGACGAACAATGCGCCGATAACGAACCCGAGGGTCTTTGTCGCGCCGACTGCCGACGAGAGCTTCTGGTTTCTGGCAATCAGCTGTGCACGGTAGCAGATATCTTCGGTCAGCGGAGGAATTTCCTTGTCCGGCTTTGCGGCCGCTACTGTAAAGGTGCCCGCTTCGGCTGTTGCTGCCTCTTCTTCTTCGGCGCCGATCTCCTTCTCCTTGATAGTGAGAAGCATCGGGTCGCCAGCGAACGCGCCAGGGTCCTTCGCAATACAGTCCTTAATAGCCGCAGTAATCTTGGCCTCGTCCTCCACATCAATCATATAGATGGTCTGGACCTGCTCCTGGAACCTCTTGACAGACTTGTCATCAAGGTTCTCGATGAAGGGAATCGCACCCTTCGCGTTAACGATCCTCCCATCCTTCAGACCATACTTGTGCAGGCACTCGAGCGCATCGCCCGAAATGTGGCCCTTGACCTCCGAACCGCAAATCACGATAAACCGGATGTTCGGGTTAGAGATGACGTTAGCCACAATCTTCTCGATACCCAGGTTCTCGGTCTTGAACGGGCCCGAAATAGCGGCGCCAGCCTTAATCGGGAACAGGTTGAAGTGAGAACCCGCCGTAGCCACTGCAACGCAGCTCTTCGGGTCACCAACATCAAACTCGCCCTTAATCACTGGCCATCCTGCTGCTGGCTCCTTCTTAGTAACCATATTTATTCACCTCACTTAATCCTCAGCTGGGAGAGGTCTAATCCGCCCGGGAAGAGGAGCGCGAGCAGTATGATCGATATGATGATGCCGATCATGATGCCTTCCATCTTACCTGCATACCATCCCATGGTGAACTTGTTCAAATAGCCGATACTCTTGATGTCGCTCTTGATGAGCCTGAGCCTGGTCTGGATGTTCATGATCTCAGATGCCATGCCGCTCACGACACCGCCTGCCACTGCGCCGGTGACCATTTCGCCGCCGGCTGCCGCCTCTTCTTCTTCGGCGCCGATCTCCTTCTCCTTGATAGTGAGAAGCATCGGGTCGCCAGCGAACGCGCCAGGGTCCTTCGCAATACAGTCCTTAATAGCCGCAGTAATCTTGGCCTCGTCCTCCACATCAATCATATAGATGGTCTGGACCTGCTCCTGGAACCTCTTGACAGACTTGTCATCAAGGTTCTCGATGAAGGGAATCGCACCCTTCGCGTTAACGATCCTCCCATCCTTCAGACCATACTTGTGCAGGCACTCGAGCGCATCGCCCGAAATGTGGCCCTTGACCTCCGAACCGCAAATCACGATAAACCGGATGTTCGGGTTAGAGATGACGTTAGCCACAATCTTCTCGATACCCAGGTTCTCGGTCTTGAACGGGCCCGAAATAGCGGCGCCAGCCTTAATCGGGAACAGGTTGAAGTGAGAACCCGCCGTAGCCACTGCAACGCAGCTCTTCGGGTCACCAACATCAAACTCGCCCTTAATCACTGGCCATCCTGCTGCTGGCTCCTTCTTAGTAACCATTTCAAATCACCCCTGCCTCGAGCAGCATTACTACGACGAACGCAGCGATGCCGCCGACGATGAACCCGTAGAATATATTGGTCCATATGCTGGCGTAGTAGATCGATTTGTCTCTTCCGGGGAACGTTTCCAGGAAGGCGCCCGTCGGTGCCAGCGAGTTCATCAGGTCGTCCGCGTACTTGTCGAGCTTGTCGATGCTCTCGTTGATCGGCTTAAAGTTGTACTTCACGACGCCGCCCGCGGCGGGTGCCTCGGGCTCGACCTTGCCGGCCTCGATGTTATAGGCTAAGCCGAATTCCGGTAATAGCTTTACATAGGCCATTTACTGTCCCTCCTCTTTCTTCGGCAGGAGACCCGTGGGCAGGATGATCGTGCCGCTCTCCTTAACCTTCTGCCAGTACGCGAGGTATGCGAATACCCAGGCGACCAGGCCGAGGAGGACGGTGATGACAGGCCCTATGATGTCGTTCGGGAATATGGCGAACGACAGGATGCCGAAAATGACCGTGCTCATGAGCGCGGCTTCGACACCGAGGGTGAGGGTCCTTCTCTGGTTCTCGTCCGGACCGAGGCACGCGTTGAACGGGTGCAGCATCGGGAGCGCACCGACGATGAACAGCGGCGCGATGAATCCGGTGTTGATCACGTTGTTGACCAGCGTGCCGAAGTCGAACGCGCCGGCGATCGTGACCGTGTAGCCCAGGTAAATGAGGCTCGCGGCGCCCGAGATCATCGTCATGCCGACCTGCATGGTCGGGATCTTCATCTTCAGGATGTTCTGTGCGATGAAGCCGATGACAAAGCCCTGTACCAGAGCCATGACGAGAGCTGCTAACGGGCCGACGAGGAGACCGGCCTTGATGCCGCCGACGACTTCCATGGCCAGGATGTTCTTCGCCACGAGGTAGTCGCCGAACTTCAGGCCGAGCAGGGTGGCCAGCAGGCCCATGCCGAACGCGAGCATGCCGATGGACGGGACGCCCGTGCCGATACCGTACTTACAGATCTTCCTGACGGCGTCCGCGCCCCACAGGGTGGCGAGGATCGCGCCGATGGCGCCCAGGAATATGAAGTAGTTTACTCCCAGGGCTGCGTCGAGAATCACTGCAGCGTAGATACAGATGAGTCCGCCGATGATACCTGCACCGGCGAGCGTGTACCAGTCAATTTCTTTTACTTCCGACATTATTTACGCCCCCAGGAATACAATTCCGGCTGCCCATATGCCGAGCACGAACGAAGCGACGAGACAGGCGATGAATGCCCGGGGCCACCTCTTGAACTTGGGGTCATGGAAGCCTTCGATCGTACCGGTGATGTTGTACGAAGCCAGCACTGAGTTCACGAAGAAGATGCCGACTGCGCCGAACGCGGCCGTGGCGATCGATAACTGGCCGCCCAGCAGCGCGAGGTAAATCAACGCACCGCCCGCACCGCCGAGCAGACCGCCGATCAGAGAGCTGATGACCGCAACGGTCGGGGTGCCGTGTCCTTCCGTACCCTTGGTGACGTAGGTGTACTGCACATCGCCCGTGATCGGGTCCTTCTTTACCTTCGCAGAGGCGAGGGGGACGCCGAGGCCAAATATGTACAGGATGTTCGGCATTACACAAAGGATGACCATCATCAGCATGGCGCCGACGATGCCTGCCACAACGATAATCGCGATGGCCTGGAGAATGGTCGGGTCGGTGATCTTGTCCATCGTGAAGATCGTACCATTGGCCACCGCTTCGGCGAAGCCGGGGTACGATATTTTTCCGCTCACGATTTCCGCGGTCACCAGTCCGGCGCTAATCAGGCCGAGGAAGCCCGAAGAAGCCGCAAGCATGGTGGTGCCGGTGCCGATACCGGTCGCCTGCGCCATCGCAGCCGGGGCACCGCCCACGGGCACGAAGTGGACGCCGATGCCGACGGCCAGTCCGCCGATAGCGATAAGCGCTATTATAAGGATTAAGGTTATCGGGTCCATATTACGTTGCCTCCTCCTTCTTGAACGGTCCGTAAGCCTTCCGGGCCCATACTTCCAGGAACCTGTTGCCGATCACCCATACGACGATGACCAGCAGGCCGGCGATCATTGCGCCCCAGCCGTTCACGAACTCGATGAAGATGATGTGCCGCCACAGGTCGACGAACACCGTCAGACCGAGGCCGAGGCCGGTGAGCGGGCCGCCGTGCTTGACACAGAATCCCGCGATGTCGATGCTGTTCCTGAGGCCGACTTCACCCTTCTGGACGATCTTGCCCGACTGTGCGGCCGGGAGACCCATACCGAACGGCTTGTACTGGTACTGCCTCTCGGCACCGTAGTGAACGTCGCCGACAGCAGAGCCCATGCCGCCCGTCATGATACCCCAGAGAAGAGCCAGGATCGGGAACGGGAATGGCTGTCCGATAATGACATTCAGAAGATACGAGAAAGTTGCTATACCCATCGTTGCAATAAAAGCGTGTGCAATAATCGGTGGTGTGGTTGTTAATAATACATCGATATATATCGGCTGACCGAACCTCTTCTGGCCGGTAAGCCTGCCCATATAGGCGGTAGTGGCGTATACGCCATACATCAATGCCGCGACCGCGGCACCGAGCGCCAATGCAATGACAATGTTAACAGCGAACGCTGTGGCCAGAGCAAAAGCAACTGCCGCGCCAGTGGCACTTAATAGTCCATAGGCTACCGGCTCGCCGCAAATCGCTTTATTGTATACGCGGTGAAGATAGCCTACCTGTGGAGCCAGCTGGACTTGTGAGTTCGCGTTAGACTGAGAACCGAAGTCTGACTCCAGGTCCTCGGCCGCGCCAGCAATGGTAGCGCACGCACCCATAAGTGCCAGTGTTCCAAGGCTAACTGCCAATTCTTCCATGTGTTATCCTCCTTTTAGTTTATAATTATGGACCAGCATTGGGGCAAAAATCCATAATCAGGCTATAAGTATCATTAAAAAGAGGGTTTGGAGAATAATAAAACTTTCGAGAGCGTAATTAGAAAAAAGGCATGATGTAAGCCCTTTTATTAATATAAAAATAACCATATTTATCAAGCTCCGGGGTCCCGGGGGACCGCTGTGCGAAAGTTATATTTATAATTGATTACTGAGTAAGCAAATTTTTGCAGGTTATCTGTCGCCATCCGGCAGGATTGCGATGTGTTTCCCGGCAGCATGTCCGACGACCCGGCGAGATCTGTATTTACCGGCACTTACTCCGGCCTGCGGGACAGTCGATGAACGATAGTGCCTGCCATGGTCAGCGGCCCTTCAGGACGCTCGCAGTGCGGCGAGATTGATGCAACCCGGCATATCCGAGATGCCTGGCCCGGGGCAGGCGTGCCATAAAAAAGGAAGGTTATTGTATTATAATGTGTACGTCCGAGCTTTCCAGTATCTTCGAGAATGCCTCCGCTTCGATCAGCGCTTTCAGCCGGGTGAACGGGACCCGGAGGCCCTGGCCGGCCAGGTAGACCGCCAGCGCCTTAACGTCCTCGTACTCCGCCTTCAGGGAGATCACCCGACCGTCCCGGGACAGGTATTTGACCCGCACCGTGCGATCGAACGTCCTTTCGGCCGCCCTGACGCGTATCGCCTTTTCTTCCACATGGTAAGGCAGCATCAGGTGCCGGGGCTCGAACGCCTTGACGCCGAGGGTGCCGAACTCGAGGGCCAGCACCGCGCAGACGTCCCCGGACTTTTCCGCGGAGACGTCCACGTATACGATGTACTCCATGCGGCTTTTCTTGGTGACGGCGCTGACCACGTGGATGTTGTCCGCGCCGGCCTCCATGACCCGCTCGATGATATAGGGCACGACTTCGGCCGGCACGTCGTCTACCGTTGCCATTAGCAGCATCGTTCACCCGCTCAGAGCTCGGAAGCGATACGGACCGCCCGCTTCGCGACCTCTTCCGCACGCGGCTTGCCGCCGGGTATGGCCGAGGACACGTACGCGCCCGCGATGGCTTCCTTCGCGGCGGCCCCGGGCGTCAGCTTTCCCATGGCGGCCGCGACCGCGGCGGGCACGATGATGTTGATGATCGTATGGCCCGAGAGCTGAAGCTCGGTCACCGGGACGGCCGCGAGAGGAATGGCGCCCAGCACGTCCTTGTTTTTGGTCAGCACGGCGTCCGGTATGACCTTCTGGGACAGGCCGTTCAGGACGACCTTCTGCCCGTCGACGGTGGCCTCGACCGAGGCGTCCGTGTCAAAGCCGCAGTACTTCTGGAGGAAGTCGTTTGGCTTTCTGCGCGCACAGCCTTTGTAGCCGGTCACCTTCACGGTGATCTGCTTTCCCATCATGCCGCTGAACACGGCGCTGCAGGCGGCCTCCACGCCGCGGACTTTCTCGTCGTCCAGCGCCCGCACGGTCTCCCGCAGGCTTTTGCCCTCCTTCAGCTGCCGGTACGCGAACTCGGCCCGGTCGCGCAGCGCCTTCGCCCGGGCACCGTCCGTCGCCAGGATCATGGCCTTCGTGACCGGCCCGCGCTGGACCTGCTCGGACTTCCTCGCGATCGTGTTGGTGGCGATCTTGGCGTATTCGGGCTCCAGCCAGAACTTGTCCTTGATATCTTTGAGGCGGTCAGCCGCCTTTTCCACGTCCCCCTTGGTGCTGATCAGGACTTTCATGGCGAGCACCGCGTCGGCGGCCATGTGGCCCAGCGGCGGCTGCAGCGGGCCCCCGGAGAAGCCGGCCCCGATGGCCAGGGACTCCTCGAACGAGGAGAGGATTTCCTCGAAGGCGATCATCCCGACCACCGACGGGCCGCCGATGTCCTTGAGGATGACGCCCAGGTCGCCGACCAGGCGGGCGGTGTCGTACTCTTCGCCGGTGCCGCGGATGTGCAGCGTTTTCGGCAGCCCGGCGGCCTCTGCCGCACCCTGGCCCGCGATGTACGCGCTGTTGGTCTTGAAGAGCTGCCCGTACTGCTCGCCCACCTCCGAGTCCGGGTGGACAATCTCCAGTATCGCGGCCGCGCCGAAGATCGCCGCGATGATGGGGCTGGGCGGCATGCCGACGTTCGCGTAGGCCTTGAGCATGCCCATCGTCCCGGCCTTCGCCCCGTTCTTCGCGAGCTCCGGGAAACCGATGTCTTCGCCCAACGCGCCGTGGCCGTACAGGGGGCCGCCGCCCACGCCGAGGGGCAGGATGCTGCCGTCGATCCGGGAGATCTTGTTGTCGAAGATGGCATCGTACAGAGCCTTAACCGCGGCGTAGCCGGAAATGCGGTTGTTGACCTTGGGCGTGGGTATGGAGATCACGCCGCACCGGTCCACCCGCGCGATGATCCGGGCCATGGCCCCCAGCTTCCGGTTGCCCGCAGGTACCCCCGCCTGCGCATTGGAGCCCGCCATATAGCACATCGTCGCGCTGATCAGCGCGGCGTTGGCCGGGTCGGCGCCCGCCAGCTCCGCGGACCGGATGGCTTTCGTAAGCACGTCGTCCACCGGCAGGCGCTGGACGTTGTGATCGGTGAGCATGATGCTCGTACCTCTCAGCACCTCTTCGGCGATCGTGTTAGCCACACAGGTGACGGCGATGTTCAGCATGCCGTGCCCTTTCGTGAGCGCCTCGATGCGATCGTTGGTCATCATGTCGACGTCCGAAGCCGAGGCCATGATTGCGGCGTAGATTTCCTTCTCCATAATTATACCCGTAATATTTTCTGTAAAAAACCCCTTAAATAGCTTCCACATTCCCGGCAGGAACGGGGGGTAAATCTGGTTTTATATAAAATTGTGGTATAATCCGTTTAAATTATTATCGGTAATATACATTAATAAACGCCGTTAAGCGGAAAACCATTTAACTATTAACGTCATACATATAAGTTTATGAAAATCCTATCCGGGGCCCGCGGCCCCCCGACAGCTTCGTTCACGCAGACGCGGGCAGCATAATGACGAACCGGCTGCCCTTGGAGGGGTCTCCGGCTACCCGGTCCTCCACGGATACCCGGCCGCCATAGCCTTCGACCAGGTTTTTGACCAGGTACAGCCCGAGGCCCCTGCCGCTGGCCTTCGTATTGCCCCGCTGGAACCGGGAGAAGAGCTTCGGCTTCAGGTCGTCCGGTATCCCCGGGCCGTTGTCTTCGACGGATACCTTACAGTAAGTCTTATTATTCAGGGATATTTCTTCTGACGCGATTCCTACGTGTACAGGGCCCGCGGAATGTTTGATCGCGTTCCCTACGATATTGGAAAACACTTCCTTCAGCAGGTCATTGGCCATTGCCCGGGTATGGTTGCCACACGCGAGGTCTATCCGGACCTCCCCGTTCCGGGCCCCGGAATACTCAGCCCTGATCTCGTCTAACAGCGGGCATATATCCACGGGAGCAAGCTTGCCCGCCGTGGCCTTCATTTCCTGCATCTTCCGCACGTTGTGGATGAGCCGGGAACTGTTCTGTAGCGCCTCGAGCGACCTGTCGAGCAACTCCCGGACCCCGCGGTCCAGATTCGGGGCACTGAGGGCGAGTTCCAGGTAGCCTGTGCCGATCTGGTTGATGTTGTTGATGTCGTGGCTGAGGAGGTCGTTGTACATTTCAGCCTGGGCTTTGGCCTCCTGCAGCTCGCGTTCGACCCGCTTGTTTTCCGTAATGTCCCGGGCGATGGCCGATGCCCCGGTGATGTCCCCGGCGTTGTTGACGATCGGCGAGATGGTCAGGGATACGTTAATGAGCGCCCCGTCCTTTTTCCGGCGTACCGTCTCGTAGTGCTCGAAGCGGCCGCCGGACCTGATCCGGCCGAGGATGCCGGCTATCTCATCTTTGACGTCCGGAGGTGCCGTCAGCGATATGTGCCGGCCGATGATTTCTTTCGCCGTGTAGCCGTAGATACGCTCGGCCCCGGCGTTCCACGTGGTGACGATGCCGTCAAGCGTGGTGCCGATGATGGCGTCGTCCGTGGACTCGACGATGGCGGCCAGCCGGGAGCGGACTTCGTCGGCCTGCTTCCGTTTCGTGATGTCCCGGAAGGCCACGACGGAGCCGATGACCGCCTCGTCGCTGATGATGGGGTATGATGAGTACTCGACCGGGAACGCGGTGCCGTCCTTGCGCCAGAAGATATCGTCGGAGATGCGGCAGCCGACTCCTGTGATCCGGGACCGTGAGACACAGCATTCCTCCGCCGGACAGGGGGTACCGTTGGCCCGGGTATGGTGGATGAGCTGGTGCATCTTGCGGCCGGGGATCTCCTCCGTCCCGTAGCCCAGCATGCGGGCGCCGGCGACGTTGATCAGGGTGCACCGGCCCTCGATGTCGGTCGTGTAAATGCCCTCGTCGGTGGATTCGAGGACAAGCTGCAGGTCTTTGGCCACCCGGCGGAACGCTCTTTCGGCCTGCAGCTCCTTACTGTGGAACCGTTCCCGTGCCCGGGACAGCGAGCCGACGACGCCGGCGACCACCAGGAAGATCAGGAACCGCAGGATTGTGTCGGGGTCGATGATGCTGTCATGTACCGTACATGCAACTATATAAAAAAGGCCCAACCCGAGGGCCACATAGATCGCTTTCCGGCGGTACCATATGCCTGCGAGAATTATTGGTACATAGAATATGTGGGTATACACCTTGTCGATGCCGATGTAAAAATTGGCATAGACAGTGCTAATCATACAGAACATTATCGTCAGTGAAAGGAGGAAGACCTTGACCCGGTCGGGAATGTTATCTAATGCACCTTTGAACATGGCCAGCAATCTTTGGCTTTATGAGCCTTATTATAAATATTTTCATATATAGTTGCATAACAGGCGAACGCCGCCCTGTTGAAGCCGGTAGCTGCCATGATCTCATGCCAGGCTGTATTCTGGTAAAATATATATACTACATCGCATATGTGTAGTTTAATACCGGGCGATATCGAAGGATGCCGGTAACTGTCATGCCCCCGGATGGCCATGACAGCACGTCTCTGTACAATCGATATTACACCTGACGGAGTACGAACATGAACCCTATCGTAAGAGAGCACAAAAGCGATGCCCGGTCGGCGGTGTTAATGCCAAAAAAGGCCTTCTTCACGACAGGGACCGGTAAACACCGAGAAATGCTGGAGTCGTTCGAGATGGCACTGCGGGACGCCGGGATCGAGAAGTTTAACCTGGTCACTGTCAGCTCGATATTGCCCCCGGGCTGCGAGGTCGTCGAAAAAGAGGAGGGGCTGCAGGCGCTGATGCCGGGCGAGATCGTCTTTACCGTCATGTCCCGCAACTCGTCGAACGAGCCCAGCCGGCGGATCGCTGCCGCTATCGGATGCGCCATACCGAAGCGCCCACTCGAGGACTTCGGATACATATCCGAGCATCACTCCTATGGCGAGAGCGACGAATGCGCGGGCCGGTATGCCGGAGAGCTGGCCGGAGAAATGTACTACACATGGAAGAAGGAGCGCCCGCTCAAGACCGACTTCGCCGCCAGGAGCGCCGAGGTCGACGAGGAGGGCAACTGGACGACGGTGATCGCGGCGGCCGTTTTCATCATTTAATGGCGGATGTTACCGTTTCCCCGCACATTTTATACCGGCTATCGCTGGTAAGTTATTTATATAACATCGCATATGTGTAATTTGATGGTAAGGAAAGTCAAACGCAGGGTATCATGCCTCCCCAAGGCCACCTATTTCAAGCCCAGGGAGATACCGCTCTGCGATCTCGAGATTATTAACTTATCCATTGAGGAGCTGGAGTCAATCCGGCTATGCGACCTCCTTCAGGTAGAGCAGAACGAAGCCGCTGACAGGATGGGCATCTCGCGTAAGACCTTCTGGAACGACCTGCAGCAGGCCCGACAGAAGGTGGCGGATGCCCTCGTCAACGGCAAAGCGATCCAGATCTCCGGGGGCAACTACGTCAACAGCGGCGAGTGCAAGGTCGAGTTCCTCTGCAGGGGATGCGAACACCAGTGGGAATCCCCCTGCAACGCCGGACGCCCGGAACGATGCCCGAAGTGCGGCTCTGTCAGCATCTTCAGGGTCGGGGGCGACGGCATGGGAAAGAGGTTTACAGAACAGGGCTATCGCTGCCCCCGGCGGTCTGACGACCGGCAGGCAGACGACGGCAGCTAAGGTGACAAAAATGACGAAAATTGCAGTACCATCGATGAGCGACATCGGACTGGAATCGGACGTATGCGCCCACTTCGGCTCATGCGAATATTTCACTATACTGGACATCAAGGACGGCGTCATCGCCGGGGTCAGCGCGGTCAGTAACGGCACCCATGACGGCGAGCACAACTGCGCCGCCCCGGCGCTCCTCCTGAAATCGGAGGGCGTTGACGCAGTCCTCGTTTCCGGCATCGGCGGCCGGCCGCTGATGGCGTTGACAGGGAACCAGATCAGGGTCTTCGCAGGCGCGGTCGGCAGAGTATCCGACGCGATCCTGGACTATAAAGAGGGGCTGCTGCAGGAACTATCGACCAGGGGTACCTGCAACTGCTCGCATCACTAGAGGGATGCAAATGAGCGAAACCGGAACAGAACAGTGCGAAACATGTAACAGCAAAGGGTCCAGCGCCTGCGACACCTGCAGCTCTAAAGCGGGAGCGGGCCAGAAGGATCAGCGCCAGAGCGAGCAGCAGGCCAGGATCGAGAGCAACCTGGGCAAGATCAGGAACCGTATCGCCATCGTCAGCGGCAAGGGCGGCGTGGGCAAGAGCACGGTCACGGCCGGCATCGCCTACAACCTGGCCCGGAAAGGCTACAGGGTCGGCATACTGGACGCGGACGTCAGCGGGCCCAACATCCCGCACCTGCTGGACGTGGAGTACAAAAAAATGACCGGCACGAAGGAAGGCCTGATCCCGGTCCTGGCAGCCGGCGGGATCAAGATCGCCTCGGTCGAGTCGCTGATCGACTCCTGCGACTCCCCGGTCGTGTGGAGAGGCCCGATGCGCAGCTCGCTGATCAACCAGTTCCTCGCGGACGTGCAGTGGGGAGAGCTGGACTTCCTGCTCGTCGATCTCCCGCCGGGCACCGGCGACGAGCCCCTCAGTGTCATGCAGATGATCCCGCTGACCGGCCTCATCATCGTGAGCACGCCCTCGAACCTGTCCATCCTCGACGTCAGCAAGATCATCAACATGGCTAAAGCCCTGAATGTCAGGGTGATGGGCGTCGTGGAGAACATGGCTTACTTCGAATGCCCCGGGTGCCACGAGAAGGTGTTCCCCTTCGGGGAGGGCACTGTCGAGAAGCTGGCCAGGCGGTACGGGCTGTCGGTGATCGGGCAGCTTCCCCTCGATCCGCTCAACAGCGGCAAGGACGTCATCACCTCGGGCGAATCGCCCGCCGTCCGCATGACGGCGGCTGTGACCGACGAGATCCAGAAATTGCTTTAATCATTTTGCGGTGTCAGACATGAGCAGGCTGGTAGAGATCAGGAACTTAACCGTCCGGTATAACGGGAAGAAGGTGCTGGACGGGGTGAACCTCGACATCGAGGAGGGCGAGACGATCGGCATCATCGGGCGCAGCGGGGCCGGCAAGACGGTCCTGCTCAACGTGCTCCGGGGACTGGACGACGATATACCGGCGACCGGGCAGGTCATCTTTCACACGGCCCGTTGCGATAGTTGCGGCCGGGTCGAGCCGCCGTCGGCGAGCGGCAGGCCGTGCCCGAAGTGCGGCGGCAGCCTGCGGCCCTTTTCGTACGATATGAACGACCGGTCGGACGACCGGACCATCCGGGACATCGCCGGGCGGACCGCGATCATGATCCAGCGTACGTTCGGCATCTACGGCGACGACAGCGTGATCGAGAACGTGTTCAAGGCGCTGGACAGTGTGGAGTTCAACGGCGACCGCATCATGAAGGCCGCGGAGCTCATCGACCGCGTCCGGCTGTCCCATCGGATGATGCATATCGCCCGGGACCTCTCGGGCGGCGAGAAGCAGCGGGTCGTGCTGGCCCGGCAGCTGGCGAAGGAGCCCATGCTGTTGCTGGCCGACGAGCCGACCGGCACCCTCGACCCGAAGACGGCCGTGGTGGTCCACGACTGCATCAAGTCCATGTCGAAGGAGCTCGGCATCACTATTCTTATTACGTCCCACTTCCCCGAGGTCATCCAGGAGCTGGCGACCCGGGCCATCCTGCTCGAAGACGGCAAGGTCGTAAAGAACGGCCCGCCGTCCGAGGTGATCGCGGAACTCCTGAAGGGCCGGGGCCACGTCGAGAAGCGGCCGGTCCCCGCCGGGCAGCCCGTCATCCGGGTGCAGGACCTGACGAAGAAGTACTTCTCCGTCGACCGGGGCGTGATCAACGCGGTCAACGGGGTCTCCTTCGACGTGAAGGAGGGCGAGATCTTCGGCATCGTGGGCGTGAGCGGCGCCGGCAAGACCTCGCTTATGAGCATCATGACCGGCAACCTCGAGCCGACCGCCGGCATCGTCGAGATGCGCGTCGGCGAGGACTGGGTGGACATGGCGGAGCCCGGATACTACGCCCGGGGCCGCGCCAAGCCTTACATCGGGCTGCTGTACCAGGAATACGACCTCTACCCGCACCACACGGTGATCGAGAACCTGACCGACTCGATCGGGCTCGACTTCCCGGCGGAGCTGGCCGAGAAAAAGGCGATCAGCACCCTGCAGATCGCCGGATTCACCGGGGCGAGAAGCAGGGAGATCATGGACAAGTACCCGGGCGAGCTGTCGGAAGGCGAGCGGCACCGGGTCTCCCTGGCGCGGGCACTGATTAAAGAGCCGCACCTCATCGTGCTTGACGAGCCCACCGGCACGATGGACCCGATCACCAAGCAGTCGGTGATCAGCTCGATCTTCACCGCGCGGGAAGAGGCGGGCGAGACGTTCGTCATCGTGTCCCACGACATGGACTTCGTGGACAAGGTCTGCGACCGCGTCGCCTACATGAAGGGCGGGAAGATCATCTCGATGGGGCGACCCGAAGAGGTCCTGCCTGCCGTGAAGGCGAGCGTAAAATGAGGACCGTCATCCAGTTTGGCCCGCAGCACCCCGTCTGGATCGAGCCGCTGCGGCTGAAGCTCAGCATGAACGGCGAACACATTGCCGATGCCGAGCTCGAGGCAGGCTATTGCCACCGGGGCATCGAGAAGAGGTTCGAGTGGGACTACAACAAGGGCGCGTACCTGTCCGAGCGTATCTGCGGCATCTGCACCCAGCACCACTCAACCTGCTTCTGCACGGCAGTCGAAAGTACCATCGCGGGCCTGGAGCTGCCCCGCCGGGCGGCTGTTATCCGCATGATCATGCTGGAGCTGGAAAGGCTGCACAGCCACCTGCTGGCCATCGGGCTCACGCTGGAGGCGATCGGCTTCGAGAACCTGTTCATGCACTGCTTCAGGGTCAGGGAAATGGTACTGGATGTGTTCGAGCGCAGCACGGGTAACCGCGTCCTGCACGGCATCAACGTCGTGGGGGGCGTCCTGCGGGACATCGGGCCGGAAATGGCCGGGGAGATCGGCCGCTTCTGCGACGCGATCGAGAAGAAATGCCGCGACCTGGAAGCCATGATCGTTAAGAGCTACACCATTCGCCAGCGGCTGATCGGGACCGGCGTGATGAGCGAGCAGCTGGCGAAAGACCTCTGCCTGGTCGGCCCGGTCGCCCGGGGCAGCAACGTGGCCTACGACGTCCGTTCCGCGGCGCCGTACCTGCTGTACAAAGAGATCGGGTTCACCCCGGCCGTCGAAACGGGCGGGGACTGCTGGGCCCGGAGCATCGTGCGGGTCAGGGAGCTGTTCGAGTCGATCGAGATCATCCGGAAATGCCTTCCGCTGCTGGACGGGGCACCGGCCGAGATTTTCGCGAAGCCTGCAAAGCTGCCGGACGGCGAGGGTTTCGCGCGGGTCGAGGCGCCCCGGGGCGAGCTGTTTTACTACGCCCGGGGCAAGAAGTCGAAGGACCTGGACCGCGTCAAGGTGCGGACGTCGACCTACGCCAACGGCCCCGGGATCGTGCCCCTGATCAAGGGCGCCCGGCTGGCCGACGTGGGGCTGATCACCATCACGTTCGACCCGTGTATCGGATGCTTTGACAGGTGAGACCGCATGCCCCAAGCCAGCGCCGGCCGGCACATCCGGAACGAGGGGTACGTCAGCGCTGACGACGGTGCGCCTCTGTACTACCGCGAGTGGCTGCCGGCGAACGCGGACGTCACCTCAGTCGTCCTGTTCGTCCACGGCATCGGCCTGCACGGAGACGCGCCACCCTACGGGACCAAGATTATAAACGACAGCCTGCTGGGCCGCGGCACCGCGTTTTTTGCGGCGGATATCCGGGGGCACGGCAAATCCGGCGGCAGCGTCGAGGAGATTTCCGGGGATGTTCTGGCCGGCGACCTGAAGCGTCAGATAGAGCATTTGCGCGAAAAGCATGGCAGCGTGCCAGTCTACCTGTACGGCCACAACTTCGGGGGTATCCTGTCGCTCGCCTACGCGGCGGCACACGGCCGGGACGTGCGCGGCGTCATCGTATCCGAGTATTCGCGGCTGATCAAGAGCAGTGCCCGGCAGATCGTTGAGCCCGGCGCGGGCAGCTCGCTCATGAGCCGGATGATCGGCAGGCTACACCACCGGTCGAGGAGCTTCAGGTTCATGGCCCCCGAAGAGTACCGGCAGCTGTGCTGCGAGTACCACATACCGGTGGACAGCAGGATTTTGACCTCGCTGGAATTGTCCGGCAGCCCCGGCTGTCAGAAGATGTACGGTAAGGAGTTCTTCTCCGCCTGCGGGGCGGGGGACGAGCTCAGGATCGCCAAAAACGTCAGGTCGCCGGTGCTCATGATCTTTGCCCGGAACGACCCCTTCTTCGATGTCCGTGGCGCATATGACGTCCTCACCCGGGTTAACTCGTTCGATAAGATGCTGGTACAGGTGGAGATTGCCGGCCATTACGGCATCATCGAGTCCGGCCAGGATCACATCGACCGATGGATAACCCAGCGGAACCCGCGGAACGGCTGACCGGCCACCCGCGGCGGCAGGTATCAGACCGGCCGCACGACAGGAAACTATTTCTATTTTGTCGCATATGAGTAATAATCAGGAGCATGACATATGGAAATCTGCGTAACAGCGACATCGGATAGCCTGGAGACCCCGGTCGACCAGCGGTTCGGGCGATGCAAGTATTTTATCTTCGTCGACCCGTCGACAATGAACTATCGCGCGGTGCCTAACACGGCCATCGACGCGTCCGGCGGCGCCGGCATCAAGGCGGCGACGCTGGTGCTCAAGCACGCGCCCGCGGCGATCATCACAGGGCTGATCGGAGGCAATGCCCTGAAGGTACTGGAAGCGGCACATGCAAAAGTGTACACCTGCAAGGGCATGAGCGTCAGGGAGGCCATCGGGACGTATTGCGCAGGCAAGCTGGAAAGCATCGATGCTCCGAACAACGAGGGATAAGGAGGTAAAAGAATGCCTGGAAGAGACGGAACTGGCCCGCTGGGCACCGGTCCGCGAGGAAGGCGGATGGGGCCCTGCAGGAACGTCACCCCGGAGACTGCCGGGGCAGCAGTGCAGCAGAAGACCGAAGGCGCAGAAACCGTTGTGGCCGGCACGGCCGGGCAGACAGCGGAGCCCGTCGTCTATGGCGTCGGCCGCGGAGGCAGGCCCCGGGGCTGCGGCATGGGCAGGTGCGGCGGCTGGCGGCG
>MVRA01000213.1 GCA_002067315.1 Methanocella sp. PtaU1.Bin125
TGTAAATGACGTAGGCGATGATGCCCGCAAAGAAGAGCTGCAGGTAGTGTCTCCGGGCCGACGCGAAGAACTCCGACCACCCGGGCCTGTCGCCCGAAGCCATCCGGACTGCATACCCCAGCGCACCGCCGAGCAGGTACGGCGTCACCAGCAGCGGCAGGCCGGTCGTCAGGGTGATGATAAGGAGCGAAGGCAGCAGCGCAGCCGTATCTGAGATCATCGACTGGCCGTACTCCGTGTACTGGACCAGCCCGATCGCGCCGACCAGGCCGACGGCCAGCCCTGCGGCCAGCAGCACCGGGCCTTTGCCTGTGCCTGCGGCGCCCTTCCTCAAAACGGATAGAAAGTCGTCCATGTCTGGTGATGTAAGAGGCGTCAACGGATAAATAATTAATGTGATGACGCGTGTCAATAATTATATAACATTGCAGGACGATATATCATTAACCATTCGTATAATTACGAATGAAAAATCAGGCGGATGACCGATATGCAGTACGACTACAAGTGTGAAAAATGTGGCAACGTCATGAGAGCTGCGATCAGGCCCCGGCTATGCGGCAAGTGCGGCGCAGGCAGGAGGCACTTGCACAAAGTCGAGACCCAGCCGCCTGCGGTGAAATGAGGTAGTAAGATGGCAAGTGAAAAGTTGACCAAGATCATGGAAGCGACCTTCAAGGGTGAGACGATGGAAGTCGGCCTGTACCTGGCCATGGCCAAGAAGGCCGAGCTGGAAGGGCTGGCCGACGTGGCGATGTACTTCCGGCAGCTGGCGATGGAAGAGGCCGGGCACGCCTGCGAGGTCGGCACCCTGCTGGGCAAGATCAAGCCCACGACGAAGGAGAACATCGAGTACATGCTGGGCGGCGAGGCCATGGCGACGGACGAGAAGGCCGCCGCGGCCCGGATCGCCCGCGAGGAAGGCTTCGGCGAGGCGGCCACCTTCTTCGACGCCGCGTCCCGCGACGAGAAGCGGCACCACAACGCGCTGGAAGGCTTCCTGAAGAAGCTTAAATAAATTCACCCGACGGACACAATGGGCACGGCATTTCAATAGCCGTGCCCGCTTATACTATTTTATCGTTTTGCGTTTCGTCGACTAACTGCCCGGCCGCTTGCGCGCGTGCGCGTGCCCGGTCGGCGGCCGGTTTCCAGAGTACCCTCGCATGCGACTCAGGACAGTAAGAACAGATAAAGGCCGCAGATAGCGCAGTTTCTTTTTTAGATATCGTATTGCGTAAAATTAAAAAGAAACCGCGAGCTCTGCGCCCCTCTGCGCTCTCTGCGGCCTTTTACCATGCTTGCGTTTTTTCACGCATTACATGGGAACGGCCATGCAATAATCATAGATAGAGAGCATATACAGTTTGAAAGTTGCTTATTAAAAAGGGATATAAAAAGTAAAAATAATTGGTGAAGGCGATTACGCCTTCACACCTTTGCCCTGGCCTTGGGCTTAGCGGCGGACGGGTCCGCGTTGTCCAGCTTGAAGCGCTCGTCGAGGATGCGGAAGGTGCTCTCGGACACGTCGCCCAGCACGTGGGCGCTCGCGTTGAGCTCCTCGATCGCGGCGGTCTGCTCCTCGATGGCCGCGCTCGTCTCCTCTGAAGAGGAGGCGGTCTCCTCGGCCGTGGCGGCGGCCGACTCGATGCTCTTGGCGATGGTCTCGAGGGCCACCGTGCCCTTGCGCACGTCGTCCGACACCTCCAGGATCATCTTGCTGATGGTCTCCACGGACGTGACGACCTCCTTGATGTTGCTGGTCGCCCGGGAGATCACCTGCTCGCCCTGGGTGGACTCGGCGCTGACCTTGTCGATGGACTTCATCACCCGGTCGGTCTCGTGCTGCACGTTCTCGATCAGGCTGTTGATCCGCTCGGTGCTCTTGCGGGACTCGTCGGCCAGCTTCCGGACCTCTTCGGCGACGACCGCGAACCCGCGGCCGTGCTCCCCGGCCCTCGCCGCCTCGATGGCCGCGTTGAGTGCCAGCAGGTTGGTCTGGTCGGCGATGTTCTTGATCGTGTCGGTGACCTTGCCGATCTCCTTCACCGCGTTGTTCAGCCCGGCCACGACGGCGGTCGTCTCGGAGACCGCGGCCTTGATGTTCAGCATGCCGCTGGAGACGTCGGCCGCCTCGGTGCCCACTTCCGCCGCCTTCTTCGCGCCGTCCGCAGCCAGCTTCACGGACTTCGTGGCGTTCTCGTCGAGCTTCCGGAACAGGACGTTGGTCTGCTTCACCTTATTGGAGGCTTCCTCGGCGAGCCGGGCCAGGCTCTCCGCGCCCTTGGATATTTCGCTGGACGCGGTCGCGACCTGCTGGATACTGGTGCTCATCTGGGAGGCGCTCTCGGCGACCTCCTGGGCCTTGTTCTTGGTCTCGTTGGCGTTGCCCTTGACGTCGGTGACGACGTGCCTGAGGTCAGACACCAGCTTATTGTAGGCCTCGAAGGTCTTCGCGAACTCGTCGTCCTTCTCCTTCGCCAGGGTGACGCTCAAGTCGCCGCCGGCGATGGCCTCGATGCCCGCGACCAGCTTGGCGGCCTGCCGCGAGTTATACTCGAGCTGCCCCTTGATCTGGGCTTCCTTCTCCTTCAGCGCGGTGACGTCCTGGATGATCTCGATGCCCGCGACGAACTCGCCCTTCGCGTTCTTCACCGGGATGGCGGAGATCAGCACGGGCATGAAGACGCCTTTGCCGACCGGGATCTTCTGCTCCTCGTTGTGGATGCTCTTTTTGGTGTCGATGACCACGTCGAGGGCGGAATCCGACTTGATGCCCAGTACCTGCTTCACCGTCTTGCCGATCATCTCCTCGACCGGCTTCTTGGTGAACACGCTAAAGCTTTCGCTGACGTACTGGACGACGTGGGAGGCGTCGGCGATGATGACGCTGGCCGGCAGGTTGCGGATGAGGAGCTGCATCGTCTCGCTCTGGGCCTGCATCTGTTGCTTCTCCTTGACGAGGTCCGTGGTGTTGCGGATGATCTCGATGCCGCCGGTAAACTCGCCCCTGTCGCCCGTCAGGACGATCGCGGTGAGCTCGCCGTACATGGGATCGCCGTTCGCTTTCTTGATCCGGACGTTCTGCACGATCTCCTGCTTCCCGGTCTTGAACGCTTTCTCTATCGGGCAGCTTGAGTCACAATATCCCGCGGGGATATTGTTGCACATGAAGTGACTACACTTCTGGTTGCCCGCCTCGCTGAGCCCTGTCAGCTTCAGCGCTGCCTTGTTGCAGTAAATCAGGTTGCGGTTCGCGTCCCGTACAATGATCGGGTCTGGAAGGTGCGCCAGAATCCGCTCGTAGTTTTCGGCGCTCATCTTTCCCCCGCTCCGGTTGGCCCCGGTTATGCTTGCTGTAAATGCTTCGAACATATTACCCAGACTTCCTGTGCCCCATATAACGATTAAGAACTAATCATATACAGTATTAATCGTTGTTTTTTATTTCTACATATATAGAATTTCTCTTACAAAAAAATAAGAACAAAATAGAATTATTTGACGAAAATAACTAATAATATGGCTTACAATTTTAGTAATATGATAATGTAACGCTGGACACATTTTGTGTAACTATTCGGGAAATCGGGCACTGGACACTACGTACACGACGGCCACGACGTACACTACGTTCATACCGGAATAATGTATGCGTTGACCTGTCAGGTAAACGTCGTGCCCATCGTGTGCATCATGTGCGTCGTGTCGATGCAGGCAAGCCTGTCAAAAAGATACATGAATAACTGACACCAGAGAAATTAAGAGGACGGAAAGCATGAGGGCGTGTGCCAGATGCCGATTGTGCATCGTCCGTGCAGGTCGCCTGCGGCCGGGTCTCGCACGCGTACGCAGGCAAGCCGGAGGAGATTGCCCCGCATGATCTTTTGCGGCCTTCGGGCCCGTCGTGCCTGCAATGCCCACGATCAAGTTTATGCCCATGGCGATACTTTTATCAATTCATTAGTCCTCACAGGGATAACGATGCAACCAGCAGCGCTCAGTAAAACCGAAATCGAGCCGCCTGAGCAGGCCAGAGGGCACGAGATCAAGGTATCGGTGATCATACCGACGATGAACGAGCCGGCCATCAGCAAGGTCATCAACGAGACCCGCCAGGCGCTCAAGCACTTCAACGTGGAGGTCATCGTCGTGGACAAGTCGACCGACGATACGGCGAAGAAGGCGCGGAAGGCGGGGGCGCGGGTGATCACGCAGGAACACGTCGGCTACGGTAACGCCTGTATGACGGGCTTCCGGTACATCGCGCCCGACTCGGAGATCGTCGTGATACTGGACGGCGACAACACCTATGATCCTTACGAGATACCGCTGCTGCTCGACCCCATCATCGACGGATACGCGGACCTGGTCCTGGGCAACCGGTTTGCGCACATGCACAGCGGCGCGATGACGTTGCGCAACCGCTTCGGCAACAAGATCATCACCCGCACGATCAATATTCTCTATAAGCTCAGGCTCAACGACTCGCGTACCGGGTTCCGGGCGATCAGCCGGAGCGCGCTGGACATGCTGGAGATCCGGTCCGAGGGCATGCCGTTCGCGAGCGAGATGATCATCGACGCGCAGAAGAAATCACTGCACATCGTCGAGGTGCCGATCACCTACCGGCTGCGGGTCGGCAAGCCCAAGCTGAAAGCCTATAAAGACGGCTCGGAGATCATCGTGCTCGTGGTGCGGATGGTGCGGGACTACAACCCGCTGACGATCTTCCTGCCGGTGGGTGTCCTGATGATCATCGTGGGCATCGCGTTCTGGCTCTCGGTGGTACAGGAATGGCTGGCGACCCACACGGCGACCCGGCTGGCGTCGATCATCGGCGGCACCATGCTCTTCCTGGGCGGCCTGCAGATCGTCTTTTTCGGGCTGCTGGCCGATATCATCCTCGTGGCGCTGCGGTCGAGGCGTTGAAGCCTGCGGGGGGCGGGGACCGACGGCTAAAACGGCGTGCATCGCGATGGAATACATAAGAACATTTTATATACCACAGTGTCAAGATATGTACCAGCCGGAGATGTCACCTTGATTAGCGTCATTATCCCTGCCTATAACGAGGAAGACAGGATCGAGCAAACGCTGATCGACTACAGCAAGGGGCTGGCGTCCCGGGGCAGCTACGAGATCATCGTCGTCTGCGACGGCTGCAGGGACCGCACGGCCGAGATTGCCGCGAAGTACGCCCGGGTGCTGCAGTTCCCCCGGCGGCTGGGCAAAGGCGGCGGCGTGATCGAGGGCTTCCGGGCCGCGAAAGGCGAGGTCGTCGGCTACACGGACGCGGACAACTCGCTCAAGGTCGACCAGTTCCTGCGGCTGCTGGAGGAGATGGACCGGACGGGGGCCGGGTGCGTGATCGCAGATCGCAAATCGAAAGAGGCCATGATCATCGAGAGCCAGTACCTGATCCGGCGCATGGCCAGCGAGTCGTTCAACTTCCTGTTCTCGCGGGCGCTGTTCGGGCTGCGGGTACGGGACTCGCAGTGCGGTGGCAAGGTCTTCCGGAGAGAGTATATCGACCGCGTCCTCCCGCAACTGGTCTGCACCGGCTTCGAGTTCGACGTGGAGCTCCTCTGGCGGCTGACGAAGGCCGGCTGCGCCATCGGCGAGGTCCCCGTCATCTGGAAGGACGACAAGGGCAGCAAGTTCAGCTTCAAATATATCCCGTCGATGTTCGTCAGCCTGGTCAAAGTCCGCACGGGACTGAATAAAAAGACGTGACGCCGGAGGGTCACGCCGGGTATCGTGATCACGAGAGCCGGCGTAACGAAATTAGCCTCTGTGACGGGAATATCCTGAATGACAACGATAGACTTATTTTCCAGCAGGTTGTTTACAGATTAAGCCGGAAACACCGGCTAAGCCGGAAAATACCGGCTTCCTTATCGAGAGATCAATATGGCAAAGCGACGCGCGCTCATCACGGGTATCACCGGCCAGGACGGGTCATACCTCGCCGAACTGCTGCTGAAAAAGGGATACGAGGTCCACGGCCTGGTCCGGAGGACCAGCTCAGTCAGTACCTCGCGGCTGGAGACGTTCATGGATAAAGTCCACCTCGTGCAGGGGGATCTGACCGACCAGAGTTCGCTTATCAGCGCCGTCCGTCTGAGTGAGCCGGACGAGGTCTATAACCTGGCCGCGCAATCGTTCGTGGGCTCCTCCTGGTCGCAGCCGCTGTTCACCGGCGACGTCACCGGGCTGGGCGTGACCCGGCTGCTGGAGGCGATCCGGTCGGCGGGGGTGGATGCGCGATTCTATCAGGCTTCGTCCAGCGAGATGTTCGGAAAGGTGCAGGAGACGCCCCAGACCGAGAAGACGCCGTTCTACCCGCGAAGCCCTTACGCGGTCGCCAAGCTCTACGGGCACTGGATCACGATCAACTACCGGGAGAGCTTCGGCATGTTCGCCTGCTGCGGCGTCCTGTTCAACCACGAGTCGCCCCGGCGGGGCATCGAGTTCGTGACCCGGAAGATCTCCGACGGGGTGGCCCGGATCTACCACGGGCAGCAGGACGAGCTACGGCTGGGCAACCTGGACGCGAAGCGGGACTGGGGCTTCGCCGGCGATTACGTCGAGGCCATGTGGATGATGCTGCAGCAGAAGCAGCCGGACGACTACGTGATCGGCACGGGCGAGACCCACACGGTCCGCGAGTTCTGCGAGCTGGCCTTCGACGCCGCGGGGCTCGACTGGGAGAAATACGTGAAGGTAGACCCGCAGTTCCTGCGGCCGGCCGAGGTGAACCTGCTCCTGGCAGATCCGTCTAAAGCACGGAAGACGCTCGGCTGGAAGCCCGAAGTCTCGTTCAAGCAGCTGGTGAAGATGATGGTCGAGAGCGACATCGATCTCGTGGCGAGAGAAATGAAGAGCCGGAAGAAATAAGCGGGAACGTCAATGGCATGGAAGGATAAGCGGGTCCTGATCACCGGGGCCCGGGGCTTTATCGGGAAATACCTCGCGGCAGACCTCTTACGGCAGGGTGCGAAGGTCACCGGGCTGACCGTGGACGGCAGCGCCGGCGAGGGTGCGATTACCTGGGTTACGGGGGACATCACCACTCCGGCGTCGATCAAGGGCCTGTGTAGGGATGTCGACGTGGTCTTCCACCTGGCGGCGATCTCGAACGTGGACGCCTCCATCCGCGACCCGGTCCGCACGCTGAACACCAACACGTTCGGCACCGCCAGCCTGCTCGAGGAATCGCGCGCAGGCGGCGTAAAAAAGTTCGTCTACGTCAGCAGCGCCCACGTCTACGGCGTGCCGCAGTACCTGCCCATCGACGAGCGCCATCCGGTCGTGCCGCGCGAGCCCTATGCCGCCAGCAAGATCGCCTCCGAGCAGATCGTACAGGCGTACGGCAACGCTTATGGCCTGGACTACGCCATCCTCCGGCCGTTCAACGTCTTCGGCGCAGGACAGGACCCGAGCTTCCTGATACCGGGCGTCATACAGCAGGCGTTGAAAAACGGGGCCATCAAGGTCGGCAACACGGACCCGACCCGCGACTTCCTCTACGTGGAGGACTGTGTCAGGGGCTTCATCTGCATCGCCGACCGGGGCTCCGGTGTCTTTAACATCGGCTCGGGTATGGACTGGAGCATCGCGAGCGTTGTCCAAAAAATCCGGGACCTCATCGACCCGGCGATACCGATCGTCAGCGACGAGAGCCGCATGCGGGCAGGAAAGGTCGAGATACCCCGGCTGTGTGCCGATATCTCAAAGCTGAGGGCGCTCGGGTGGAAGCCTGACGTCGGCTTCGAAGAAGGACTGGCCCGGACGATCCGGGCGAATCCCTGATAATAAACATTGAAAATTCCCGGGGATTGTATCAGACGTTTGTGACACTTCTGCTGACCGGGGCCATATCATAACGACCGGCCAGGCTGTAACTTTATTTGCTATTAATACTATTTGACTATAATATCGTCGGGTGGGTAAACTAATTGGTATTTGATCTGGACAGGGTAATCCGGGGGCTTCTCTCGCATCCTCAGGGCCTGCTGCAGGAAATGGCCATCGGCATCGTCATTTTCATCGCCGCGTTCCTGCCGCGCCTGATATCACTGGGCACGATGATCACTTCGGATGAGCCCACATGGTTCAACCGTTCCCACAATTTCGTCAACGCCCTGACCGCACTGGATCTGGCGCACACCTTCCAGCATGTCCATCCGGGCGTGACACTCATGTGGATTTCGGGCCTGGCCTCCTGGCTGTCCGAAACGTCTGCCGGTCTCACGGGCTTCGCACCGCTGAGTTTCGATCAGCAATTATTTTTCATGCTATTACCCGTGGCAATGGCCACGTCTCTCGGCGTGGTCGCCGTCTTTTTCCTCGCCCGCGAGCTCTTCGGGGTGAAGATAGCGGCGCTCGCCGCGGCGATCATCGCGTTCGACCCGTTCCTCGTCGGGCATTCCCGGGTCCTGCAGCTGGATGCGCTGCTGGCCACGTTCATGCTGATCTCGGCGCTGGCCATGCTCGTCTACCTGAAAAAGGATGATTACAGGTACCTCATTTTTGCCTGCGTTACAGCGGGGCTGGCGGTCCTGACCAAGTCCCCCGGGCTATTCCTGATCCCCTTCCTGTTCCTGTCGCTCGCTGCCTGGCGCTATTTCGATCAGGTCTCCCGGAGGCGGATGACGTTCAGGGCTTACCTGAGAGGCCTGGCTAAGCCAGCCCTGATAATCCTGGTCACCATTGCAACTACCTTTGTCGTCGTCTGGCCCGCAATGTGGGTAGAACCGGTCCAGACGCTGGACAAGTATATCAATGGTATCGAATGGGCGGTAGAAACCCCCCATGAGCGGGGCGGCTTCTTCATGGGCGATTACCTGGATGGCCAGTACCCCCTGTCTTACTATCCCGTCGTCTTCCTGATGCGCAGCACCCCGTTCGCCCTGATCTTTTTGCCGATAGCTGCTGCGTTCGTGATCGCCCGGGCGGTGAGCCGGCGCTTCTCGGCGCGGGAGATGAGCGTCGCACTGCTGCTGGTCTACGTCGTGGCATTCTCGGTGGAAATGACCCTGGGCGACAAGAAATTTGACCGGTATCTGTTGCCAGTCTTCCCCGCCGCCGACGTCCTCGGAGCGGTTGGAATAGGCTATTGTGCGGAAGCGATTGTAGCGAGGCTTTGGGGCCGATCAGGCCAGGTATCCGGTGAAAAATCGCGGCACAGGGCGGATGCCACGTATGCAGCCGCGCTGGCGCTAGTTACTATCGTCAGTCTGGCGATCCTCGTCCCACTACAGCCATATTTCCTCTCCTACTACAATCCGGTCATACCCGGCAACCCGTCGAACGCCCCCAACGTCCTGCTGATCGGATGGGGCGACGGGCTGGACGCTGCGGCGCGGTACCTTAACGAGAAGCCAGGCGCCGATAAAATGAAAGTGGCGGTCAACTATAACGGATTCACCGCATTCTTCCACGGCCAGACCGTCACGCTGCCCCGCAAAGAGAACAACCTCACAGGTCTCGAGGGTTGCGATTACGTGGTGTTTTACGTCTCGGCGATACAGCGGACATGGAACCTGGGTCTCATGCAACAGTTCCATTCCGTGCCGCCGGAGAAGATTATAAGGCTGAATGGCATAGACCATTGCTGGATATATAAGGTCGAAAAGTCCGGCGAGGCCGCAGGGAGCTAAACATGGGGCCGGACTTGACGGTGGACAAGGCGGGTGGTAGTGTCTGATGCGTGAGAAGCTCTCGATGAAACCGGCAGATGTACCGGCGACAGACCGATATCCGGACCTGTCGATCGTCATTCCGGTGTTCAACGAAGAAGAGAACGTTGGCCCGTTATACGAGGAGCTCTCAGCAGTGCTGCGCGCGACGGGGCTCGATTACGAGATCGTCTTTGTCGACGACGGCTCGTCGGACGCGACGTATGATCGCATCTGTGAGATCGTCGACGAACACATTCGTATCTTCCGGTTCCGCAGGCATCGCGGTAAAGCCGATGCGCTGGCCCTCGGCTTTGACGGGGCCCGGGGGGACGTGATTATCACCATGGACGGTGACCAGCAGGACGACCCGGCCGAAATACCCCGGTTCATCGAAGCGCTGGCCCGGTATGACGTCGTGTCGGGATGGAAGCAGAACCGGCAGGATGCGCTGGGCAAGAGGCTTTCGTCCCGTGTTTTCAACTGGCTGACCCGGCAGTTGACCGGGGTGCATATCCACGACTTCAACTGCGGCTTCAAGGCGTACCGGCAGGAGGTCGTGAAAAGCATCGGCATCTACGGCGAGCTACACCGGTATATCCCCGCGATCGCCAGCTGGGAGGGGTACAGCGTCGGGGAGATCGGCGTCCGGCACCGCCCCCGTACCAGGGGCCGATCCAAGTACGGCTTCATGAGGCTCCTGAAGGGGACCCTGGACCTGCTGACGATCAAGTTCCTGATGTCCTACGGCCAGCGGCCGCTGCACCTGTTCGGGGGCGGGGGGTTAATTTTCGGCAGTACCGGGCTGATCATCTGTACCTATATGGCGTACCTTTGGCTGAACGGCATCGCGATCGGTGAGCGCCCGTTGCTCATGCTGGGTATCCTGCTCATCATTGTCGGCATCCAGCTGTTCGCCATCGGGCTGCTGGGCGAGCTGATCATCAGCACCGCGAACCGCAGGAACAGGCAAGCCTGACAGGTACGTATATAAAGGTAGACTATGCGAGGTGAGGACAGAGAATGGCAGCGACAGGTAACCGGATACGTTATGCCATAGCACTGGCGATATCGATCGCTCTGCTGGCCGCACTGCTATTCCTGCTGGACGTCGAGCAGCTGCTCGCGTCCCTGGAACAGGTCGACCTGGCCTGGTTTGCGATCGCCTTCGGGGTGATGCCCGCGTTCTTTCTGACCAAGGTATACAAATGGCATTACCTGGTGCGCACCCGGGCCGGTGTCCCCTTTGGCGACTCGCTGACCTCGTTCCTGGCGGGCATCAGCTTCAGCCTCGTGACCCCGGCCAGGACCGGCGAACTCTCCCGCGTGGCATACCTGCCGGTCCGGGACCGGCACGTCTACACGGGTCTGGTAGCGCTGGATAAGATCTTTGACCTGCTCTGCATCATCATGTTATCCTGCCTGGGCAGCGTGGCGATCCTGGGGCACTGGGCCACGCTGCTGTTCATCCTGACAATCGTGGCCATCCTGCTTCTCGTATTTAATCTTTCGCGGCTGTCCCGCTATGTCGACCGCCACCCGAAGCTGTCCGGGAACCGTTTTTTCGTATCGCTGGGCGAGATGATGGCGCTGAAGCCCCGCCAGATCCTCTATAGTATCAGTCTGACACTGCTCGGATTCGTGCTGCTGCTCGCCCAGTGCTACTGCCTGGTCAGGGCGTTTGTGCCGGTGAGCCCCGAAGCCATCCTGTTTTCTTACCCGCTGACCGTCCTCACCAACATCCTGCCCTTCACGGTCTCGGGCCTGGGCCTGCGCGAGGGCACCGCCGTACTGCTGCTTGCCCGTTTCGGGGTCCCCGGCCCGGCGGCGTTCAACGCCACGTTCCTGCTGTTCTTCATCAACACGTTCATCCCGGCAATCATCGGCGCGGGCATCATTTTCCTGCGCCATCTTTCGGCGTGCGGCGATAGCGCGACCGGTGTCCGGCAGGGGGAGTGAGCGTATGATCGACGCCGGCAAACTCGCTATGAACAAAAAGGTGACAGCGACAGTCCTGCTGCTGGCCCTGTTCCTGGCTACGGTAGGGGCCACGTACATGATGCCGGTCCACCGGTGGGCCGACTCGTCCACGTATTTCATGCAAATCCAGAGCATCGCCGGCGATCTCGACATCCACTACGAGCAGAAGGACATCCTGCGGACGCTGGAAAACCGGGTGGACGACCTCCCCGCCGGGCTATACCTGATCAAGGATGCAGAGGGCCAGTACACGTACGGGAAAGAGTTTTCATACGCCCTCTTTGCATCGCCGTTCTACGCTTTACTGGGCTTCCAGGGCATCCTGGTGTTCAACGGGCTCATGTTTTTCGGCATGATCTTCATGGGGTACCTGTACCTGGGCAAAACTAACCCGAAACCGGTGGCGCTCTTTGTCTCGACATTGTTTTTCTTCCTCTCCACGGCGACACTCTACCTGTTCTGGGTGCACGTCGAGATCTACAACATGTTCCTTATCGCGCTCGCGGTATTCGTCTGGCTGGAGTATACCGGGCGACACGACTGGCGCTACCTCGCGGCCGCCTCCTTCGTTTTCGGCCTGGCCACGGTGGCCAAGGCGCCGAACGCGATCTTTTTCCTCCCCTTCTTCGTCTATGAGCTGTACAACCGGCGGTGGAAAAATTTCCTTGTCGCAGCGATCGGGATGGCGGTGCCGGTGCTGCTGTTCTACGGCTTTTTTTACTGGAACGCGGGCGTCCTCTCGTTCTACGGCGGAAACCGGCTGTATTACAGTGGCATCTACCCGTTCACCGGAGACTATAACGCGACGAATGAGGCGGGCCGCGCGACGTTCAGCCTGAACGGCCAGTCGGGCGGGCTGATCAATGTCGATAACCTGATGATCGTTCCCTACAATATGGTCTATTACCTGATCGGCAAATTCTCCGGGCTATTGTGGTATTTCCCCTTTGCCGCCTTTGCCGCGGTCGCATACATCGCCGGCCTGGCGAGGGGCAGGGGCAAAGATCAAAGTAAAGACAACGTCATCGGAAACGCCGCAAAGCTTTGCATCGCCGCCGGTATCGTCCTGTACATCCTCGAGTTCACGACCGTCATCGGGAACAACTACCTGGGCGGCACCCACGCCATCGGAAACCGCTACTTCTACATCTACCCGGCCTTCCTGTTTTTACTGGGGCGGGTGGACTGGAAGACGGTCGCCGTTTTCCTTCTCCTGCCCCTGATCACGCTAACGCCGATGATCCTGCACCCGATCGGGACATCCGTGACCCCTGACGCGCACACGTTTAACTTCCCATATACCATCTTCCCCCTGGAGGACAGCCAGGTGGGTAACCTGCCCGTATACACTAACCAGCGAATCCTCGACGGGATGCGCGTCTTTTCGCTATGCCCCGTGCCTGAAAGTGATATCCGCAACTTCGCTGTCTATAATGACGGCATCGACCTGTACGTCCATTCCCGGCAGCAGGCCGGACGGCTGGGCATCGGGCTGATATCGCTGGACGGCAACGCTACAGTCCGGCTGGCGCAGGGAGGCGACGGCCCCGTTATGGAGATCGAGAAAGACCACTGCACGTTCGTGAACGTGACCGGCCTGAAGGCCGAATACGCCGACGGCTACCGGCACCTCTACCGCTGGGACGTCAGTACCGACAGCCCGCTGTGGATTACTGTCATCAACGAGACCCACCCGGCCGCCGGAGATATCATTTTAATCCGTAACTGGTATTATGAAGAACGCTACGACGACGTGGCGACGCGGTGGATATCGAACAACGCCACCTTCCTGGCGAACGCCGGCGGCGGGAACGACCCGGCGCTCTCGTTCCGGGTGAAGAGCTTCCTGCGCCCGCGGACGCTCGAGGTGTACGTCAACGGCGAGCTGGTACACCAGGCCACCGTCTCCGGGTGGACAAACGTGACCTGCCGGGCCCCGTGGAAGCCGGGCTATAACGTGGTCACGCTGGTCTCGGCCGAAGGCACCGACAACCCGGCGCACGTGCCAGTATTGAACAGCAGCGAAGACCGCGAGTTGAGCTTCTGCATCCAGAACATTACGATATCATCAGGCTGAGCGGCCCGGGATAGACCGCAATCAGTCGCAATTAACGAATCGTGAGATTTCCGCTATATACTGAAATCGCATACTCAGTGATATGGACCGGCGGTTCCTGATCGGCGCTATCATTGCAGTCTTAATAATAACCATAGTCGGCGTATTTGCCGCTATTATACTATTTGTCTCCTGGATACTGCCACAGCCCGACGCAGCGGTCGGCATAGCGACGTCTGACCCGGAAATTCGCGATGCGATGCGGGATAACGTCGGCAGCGTGATCATCGGCAATGCGACTCCGTTAGACGAGTACGGCACGTCGGGATACATCAACGTCAGCGACACCCTCGTACAGGTGCCCATAAAGATGGGCAAGGACTTCAGGTGCGAACGCTACGTCATTTACGTCGATCTCAACCGGAGCGGTGTCCTCGGCAAGGAGTGGTACTCCTACCGGGGCATCCCCGCGGCGATGGACGTGACTATACCGTCCGGCGCCAGCTGGTACCATCTGCTATCAGGCCCGATCCTGGCCACGAACGGGACGCAGGACTTTTTCTTCGGGGTCCGCAGTTTTGGCCCTGCCGATGCCCGTATATACCCGTTGATCGTGGACGAGCCGAACCTTTACCGGCTGAAAAACGGTACCGCCTCCGAACTTGCAGTATACAACGATACCTTCACGCGCCGGCCGGCAGTAATGAACGGCACTGTCCCGGTCTACCCGGGCTGGCGGGCTAACGCCTCGGTGCAGCGGGCTTTTGTCGATGACCCCTACCAGTGGCCGGCCTTCGACTTCAGCCGCCGCTACTACATCGTCCTGATCAACGGCGAAACGACCGATGTCAATGTGAGTATCGGGATATCTTGATTAAAACGAAAAGAAAAAAGAGAATGGCCACTATTAGCTTACTGCGACGGCCCCCACCGCTTCAGCGCCCCGGCCAGCTCTTTGTGGGTCTTCGCGTACTCCTCGAGCGTCTGGTGTGCCTTCCACGCCTCCACGGCCTGGAACATGGCTTTGACGCCGGCCGTCGTGCCGTCCGGGTGCCCGTGGATGCCGCCGCCGGCCTGCAGGATGACGTCGGTGCCGTAGCAGTCCAGGTTGGCGCGGACCTTCTGGGGGTACAGGCCGCCGGACGCGACGGGCCAGACGCGCCTGTACCCGGCCCACGGCCTGCGCAGGGCGTCCCGGGCCTCGTCGATCTCGCAGACGTTCCGGTCCATCTTGCCGGCGTAGGTGCCGGTATGGAGGTTTGTGCCGCCGCACATGCGGGTCAGCTTCGCGATCACGGGCATCGAGATGCCGAACGGCCCGCGGGTCAGCGCGCCGTGCATGGTGCGGTGGATGTGTATTGGCACGCCGAGCTTCACGTCGGCGAGCGCCTGGACGGCGGAGAAGCCGGCCGTCAGGATGTCCACCATGACCATGTTCGCGCCGAGGTCGACGGCCAGCTCGGCCCGCTCGACGATCTGGTCGGCGCCGCAGGTGACGTTCACCGCGTAGAAGGTGAGCTTGCCGGTCTGATCGTGGATTTTGTTGAGCCGGTCCATGACGGTGGTGAGCCGCGTCTCCAGCGGACAGAAGGCCTGGTCGGTGAGCGTCTCGTCGTCCTTGATCAGGTCCAGTCCGCCCCTCGCCGCCTCCCCGGCCACTTCCGCGGTCCGCGCCGGGCTGAGGCCGACCTTGGGCTTGATGATGGTGCCGACCAGCGGGCGGTCGTACGCGCCGAGCATCTTACGCACGTCATCGATGCCGAACTCCGGGCCGGGATAATACTTCGCCAGCGGATCAAAGTCCACGTCCATGAGCTTGCAGGCCTTCAGGGCCCCCAGCCCGAACAGGTTGCCGGCGACGACCGAGAGGATCTGGGGCACGTTGTCGGCCTCGAATATCTCCTCAGGGAAGTCGATGACGACGGTATTGCCCTCCGCGCTGACGACCCGGGCGCCGAGGTTCTCGTGGACCTCTCGCTCGGCCGGAACCGTCGTCCACGTGCCTGTCGACTGCTCTGCCGCGATCTCCTTCGCGGCCTTCTCTACAGGCATGTCGCTCTCGACGTAGTAAGTTGTGCGTACCATAGCCATGTTGTAAACCCATGAGAGTTAGACGCTGAAGAAATATATTTTTTCCCGGGCATGGTTACGCAGTTGCCCGGGATTTCTCACGGGAATCACACTGGCCCTGGAGAGTCCGTCGATGACCGGGATTTTGGCC
>MVRA01000214.1 GCA_002067315.1 Methanocella sp. PtaU1.Bin125
CACGATCTTGTCCCATTTGACGTCCCGCATCAGGTGCCTGCAGAGGTCCTCCTCCCAGTAGTTGTGGATGGTCAGTACGATAGGTATGCTATACTTGCGGGACAGCTCGTCCAGGCACTCCGCATGGTCCGGGATAAAATAGTGGAAGTTATGCGCGTGGATGATCTCCGGACTCTCCTTCAGGATGAACCGCTCCATCATGTCGTAAACGATATCGTATCGCCCGGAGACCGGGGCGGTCCTCTGCAGGTACTCCATGCTCATGTAATTGTCAGACGTGATTTTTATCCAGCTGTAGTCGTCGTCGTTACGCGCCGGGTGCGGAGCGGTTAAAAGCGAGATCTCATGGCCTCTCCTTGCCAGCTCTTCATACAGATAGACAAGGTGTGACTCTACACCTCCGACTACCGGGGGAAACGCCCAGTGCATAACAGCTATTTTCATGATATCGACCAAAACTCATTAGTCCCGGACTTTTTTAAACCTGATCAACGTAAAAAACGTCAATGGTTACGGGCATCCACCTTTTTAACAACGCCTCGCCATCGGGCGAATGCTCAGCCACCGGCCATGGGCGGCATGATGGTGACGACGTCGCCGTCCTTCAATATCGTATCCGGGCCCTGCAGCGACCGGGCTTCCCTGGCGTTTATAAAGACCGCAAGGTACTCGTTTATTTTACCCGTGTCCCTGTCGTAGACTTTCTCTTTATAGTCCGGCCCGGCACTGTCCGAGAGCCCGGCGAGCAGGTCCCGCAGCCGCATGCCCGGCCGGGCGTCGGCCTCACAGGACTTGCGATCGAAGACTGTCGCAGCAGCGCCGATGATGTTCACCCTGATCCTGCCCGACATATTACCCTTATGTGGTCAGCCGGGGGGATTCCATCGAGCCCATGTAACCCCTATGATCTATTCATGCTGCCCGCGCTTCTTCCCCGGCGGCGCCCTCCCCGTAAAGGATATCCACGACGAAGTCCAGGCCAAGCGATCGCAGCTTGTCCGGCGTGGGCCTGCCGTCATCGTCCCAGCCACACAGTTCATAGTACGGGCTGAGCATCTCCTCCACGCGGGCCACGTTGCCCTTCGCCAGGCCGGAGGGCAGCGGCACCGTGCTGAACCGTTCCGGCAGCCGGTCGTCCTTCCGGCCGAACCCCTCGCGAACGCTGAAAGCCCTGGCCAGGTTCACCGCCCGCTCGCCGGTCTCGATGAACTCCGGCCAGGAATAGCCGAAGCCGGTCGCGGCGTTGACCAGCGCGAGCAGGTCGCCCTTCGCCGTCAGCTCGTTGCCCACGAACCGGCAGACGCAGACGATATCGAACAGCGCCGAGCCCTCGTTCTCCCTCTTGATCAGCGAGGGCTTGTCATTAGTGCTGAACGGGTCGGTCCGTTCCTCTGAAGTCAGCCATTCCTTATTGAACACCCACGGCTTCAGGTGGTCGGCGCCCCGCTCGCAGCGGGCGTAGGACAGCGCCGTGCCCTGGCCGCTGCGCGGGTCATATGCCGGGATCTCCTGTCCCTTGACGTTCGCGGCGAACTCCGCGGTGCCCTGTCCTATCTCTGCCGCGGCTCTCATGCTGCCATTGGCGACCAGCCTGCCCAGGTCTCCCTCGCCCCGGCCGGCGGCGTGTATGGCGGCGAACCAGGCCTCTTTGTCGCCGAACCGGAGGTCGATCCCGTTGGTCCGGTCCCTGCCGATGATGCCGCGCTCGTAGCACTCCATGAGGAACGCGATAGTGCCCCCCACCCCGATCGTGTCCAGGCCGTAGCCGTCGATGATATAGTCCGCCAGCGATATGGCCTTCGGGTCGTCGATGCCGCAGTTGGAGCCGATGAGCGCCGTCGTCTCGTACTCGGGGCCGTCGTCGATCCGGCCCTCGTAGCCCGGCTGTTCGAGCACGTGGAAGTGGGTGCACTTGATGATACAGTTCCAGCAGGGATGCCAGTTCTTGCCGTCGTTCCATAGTTCCTTCTGCATGGCCTCGCCGCTGATCCGATCGGCGCCCTCGAACTGGCCTGTCTGGAAATTCTTCGTGGGCAGGGCGCCGGCGGCGTTCACGCCGGTCAGGATGTTCGGCGTGCCCCGGTGCCTTAGCGCGTCACCGGTCACCGGATTGTGGTTGAGCCGCTTGTTCTGCTCCCGGACCAGTGTCATGAAGGTCTGACGGTCGGCGAGCTCCGGACGCCCGCTGCCGTATACGGAGACGGCCTTCAGGTTCTTGGAGCCCATGACGGCGCCCACGCCCCCGCGCGCGGCGGCCCGCGCGTCGGCGATAATGGCCGCGAGCCGGTCCATCCGTGCCCCCGAGGGACCGATGCTCAACACTTTGATCGGGTGGGGCGTCCCGCCCTGCATCTCCTTGATACGCGCCTCAGTCTCCCATGTGTCCTTCATCCAGAGGTCCGTGGCATCCGCGAATGTAATCTGACTATCGTTGATATGGATGCGCACGGGCGCCTTCGAGCGGCCTTCGAGTATGATACCGTCGTAGCCGGCGAACTTTAGCTCGGGGCCCCAGAAGCCGCCCATGTAAGAGTCCGTGAACGTGCCCGTGAGCGGCGATCGGGTCGCGGCTACCGTCCGGTTGCCGGTGGGCGCCGGTGTCCCCGTGAGCACGCCGGTGAAGAGGTAAAGGACGTTTTCGGGCGCGAGCGGGTCGGTGCCCTTTTTAATCTCCCGGATGGCGTAGTGCCCGGCCAGGGCCTTGCCGCCGGGGCATTTCCTGGCGACGTCCTCCGGGATTTGCTCTATCTCGTAGCTGTGATCCGTCAGGTTCACCCTCAACAGTCTTCCACAGAGTCCCTTCATAGCAACTGCTCCTTCATAATGCGGATATTTTTAAGGTGCTTCTCGACTTCCTGCCGCTGCGCGTCGTTCAGTTCCTGCAGCGGCGCCCTGACATAGCCTGCGGGATGGCCGAAGTACCCCATCGCATACTTGATCGCCGCAGGGAACGTGCCGGCCTGCATGGCCCGGATCGCGTGGTCGAGGGAGCGCTGCAGCTCGAACGCCCGGCAGTGGTTACCGCTTTTCATGGCCCGGTACATTTCGACGCAGATCTCCGGGGCAATGGATGCGCTGCCGATCGCCATGCCTTTCGCGCCCAGCGCCAGGCCGGCGCTGACCAGGCTGTCCATGCCCACCAAAACAGAAAAGCCCTCCGGGGCCCGGGCGATGAACTCGGACAGCGCCGCCGCATCGCCGCCGCTGTCCTTCAGGCCGACGATGCGACGGTCGCGGGCGAAGTCGTCCATGATGTCCGGGGTCAGCCGGTTGCCGGAAAACGACGGTATGTTGTAGGCGATGACCGGCCCGTCCGTGGCCTCCGCGACGTCCAGGTAGTGACGGGCCATGCCCCCGGGCGCCGGATGGTAGAAGTACGGCGCCACGACGATGACTGCGCTGGCCCCGGCGTCTTTCGCGTATCTCGCGAGCGCGATCGTCTCCCGTGTGGACGCCCATCCCACGTTGAGTAGCAGCTCGAGCTTCCTTGCAGCGCCAGTGGCCACGTCGACGACCGTCCGGCGCTCGGCTTCGCTCATCATGGCAAACTCGCCGGCCGTGCCCATGACGAGCAGGCCGTTCACGCCGGTGCCCTCGAAGTATTCGATCAGTTCTCTCAACAGGCCTGCATCGAGGTCGCCGTTCCGCCTGAACGGCGTCGGCATCGCCGGATAAACGCCCTCCGGGCGGTACACGATGAAAACGCCTCCGCTGTTTTCATACTACACGTTTCTCCCCGCGGATGTTATACGTTAGGCGAGATCGCGGCGGAGTCCGGCAGTTACCGGGTGCCAGGGGGAATCACAGATGCCACAGGGCACACAGAGGCCGCACGGAGGACGTTATAGTCGTTTCTAAATGCTTTTAAACAGAGGCGCATTCCTGCAGGCAGGAAAGCATGACAGGCCGGGCCCCCGGGACGCGGGGCATGCCGTGCCCCCGATAATCGGCCCTTCCCGGTCGATCTAAGGGACCCCTCCGGGTCGATCTAAGGGACCCCTCCGGGTCGATCTAAGGGACCCCTCCGGGTCGATCTAAGGGACCCCTCCGGGTCGGTCACGCGCGCACTCGAGGCCGCCGATGCCGACGGCTACCCGTCTGAGCGATTATAGAAAATGGCACGAAAGCGCCGGCGGGACGTTTTTGGGGGTTATGTCAACTGTATGTGGCGCTTCCGTGCCGATGGCATATCGCATAATTTTGACTGGCTTAGCGCTGTCTCGTTTTTCGAGCCGCGGCGAGCATGCGCTCGTACTCGACCAGCGGGAACGACAGGTCCTCCGGGAGGCTTTTAAAGAATGCCGATGCCGCGATCTCTTTCTTGTCCGGCCGTACGGCGACTTCCCGGCCTACATCACCGATGTACACCAGCCCGCCCGGCTCGCGTTCGATGACGCGGAGCCCGGTCACGTCGAAGCCGGTCTCCTCGCGGAACTCCCGGACAGCGGCCGCTTCGGGTTCCTCGCCGGGATCGACCTTCCCGCCCGGCATTTCCCAGGCGCGGCGCGCATGGCGCACCATGAGGAATTCGTCGCCCCTGAACGCGATCACGTAGACGTAGCTAACTGTCATGGCGAATGGCCGGAGATATTAGCCCATCTGTTCAGAAGTCCATCCTTGTGTTAGACAGCGACCACTGGACCATTTCTGCGTATTTTTCCTTGATGCTGTACTCGTACTTGGAATCGTACGAGTTCTTATGCGCGTGCAGGATGCCAAGCTTGGAGTGTATCACGCCCAGCATCGCCGTCACCTGCTTCAGCGTGATAGCGAAGTTGCGCTCGACTAAAATCCTGTGCAGGGTGTCCGCGGTCAGCTTCTTGAGCTTGACGAATGCATGAAGCACAACCCTTCGGATGCCCTTGGTATCAGTCTTTAAATACTCTTCCAGACGCTTAGTAATCTCACTCACTACAAAATCCATCTATACATCCCTACCTATTTACCCTAAAATAGAATACGGTATGGTAGTATTTAACCTTTTCTTCTCAAGCGTTTAATTAATCAGCATTTATATTAAACATACTTACAAAATAATAAGCAGCAACTGCCGCTATCGCAGGGAAAAATCGCGAGAGTCATACTATCGCGGTCACTTAAAAATAATAATTAGATATTATTTTGCCGGGATTTTACGACAGGCGTTTTACGACAAAACGAAAATGCGGCTACCGGGAATTGAACCCGGACTTCGAGCTTGGGAAGCTCACGTCATAGCCACTAGACCATAGCCGCGATCGAGTAAAGCCGATCAAGAGATACCGTTTTACCTATATGTATTTTTCTAAAAGCGGACGGCGCTCCGGGCAGGATTCATCCGAGGAACCGCATGGCCTGCTCGCAGAACCGCAGCGGGTCTACGCCGCCCGGCGGGTGGCCGGACCTCCGGAACAGGGCCGTGAAGCTGTTATCGCCGGCCAACCGGCCCGTCGCAAACCGGCGAAGCGAAGTGCCGCATCCTGTCAGCCGCCACGGCCACCCGCCCGTTACCTCGTCAATGGACGGTATGCCGAGCCTGCGCTGTATCGCTTCGCGTGAAATGCTGCCACGTACCCTGATTTTCACAGCGCCGTCGGGATACGCCAGCATCACCCTGTCTGTCAGCCGCGGGGCCTCGAACGCCGCCATCAGCACGAACGGCGCTTCAACGGGGCTGGCGATAACCGATGCACTCTTCCCGATGACCTCACGTAAGAACGATTCGATCATTTTCGCATAGTGTGAACGGCCGAACTCAAGGAGGTCCCCGGGGCCGGTGACATCGAGCGCATAGACGAGGAAAGCGCCGGCTAGGCAATCGAAGATATACCGCCAGTCGTAGGACCCCCGCCCGGCAGACAGCCCCCGGGCGATGAGCACCGGGCTCCCGCTGCCCTCCACGTTATAGGTGATCGTCGAGCCCCTGAACGCGAACGTGCCGACGTAGCCGCCCAGCGTATCTTCCCGGAGCATGATCAGCTCATTACGGCCGCGCCTATAAAAATTTACAGCGCAGCCCCGGCGACATCGATCAGTCCCTGCGCTTTATGACGCGCCGCTCCATGAGCAGCGCTTTCGTCCGGAGGTGAAAAACGGGTGACGAGAGACGGCCGAACGGCCGGGTGCGGTGCCCGAGGAGGGCCTCCCGCAGATCGTCGCCTTCTTCGATCAGCGTGCAGGCGTTGCCGATCTCCCCTCCGAAGTGCGCGTCGCTGCCGCCCGTCTTCGCCCGGTCGAACCGGCCGGCATAGATGTCGGCCGCGGCGTTCGACCGCCGGAAGACACACCGGGCGTTAACCACTTCGACGCCGTCGATCAGCCGGGCGTCGCGGTCCGTGAGCCAGAACGCCGATCCCCGGATGCTGTCGAAGGGATGCGGCACCACCGCCACCCCTCCCTGCGCATGTATCTCCTCGATCACGGACGCATGGTCTTTCGACTTTATCTCTTCTGTCAGGAAGAGACCGATCACGTCGCCCCGGTCCGTGTTCACCTCGCAGCCGCAGATGACGTCCAGTCCTTCCGGCTTCAGCTTCAGGGCTTCGAGCCCTCCCCTGACCGTGTCGTGATCGGTGATCGCGATGCCGTCCAGGCCGCGTTTTTTAGCGATGCGGAAGATGTCACGGACATCCAGCGTGCCGTCAGGCGAATAGCGCGAGTGGAGGTGAAGGTCGTATTTTAACATGAGCTTACCTTTATGAAGAGTGATAGATACCTATCCGCTGCTATTCTAAATATTTTAGGGCTCCTGCCGGGGTAATTCCGTGCTGGATACCTGCGGTAATCACAGGGCTACAGAGAGCACAACGGACATAATGTGGCAGATTATAGGATTGGCCCCATAGCCATATTTAATGGGTAATCAATGCACCTCTGTGCTCTCATGAAACGCTGATGTGCCTGATGCACAGGCATTTACGATGAAAATCTTTAAAGTCTTTAGTATGAAAAACGTTCAGAATTTTCATTGTATATGCCTGTGCATCAGGCACATTAGCGTTTCATACGAAAAATTCGTCGGATTTGCGCGCCGGGATTTGTCTTTTGCCGCCTTCGGCGGGCCCTTCGTACTACCCTCCCTCCCGCCCCTGGCGCGCTGGCACGCGCGACTACGTTTCTGGCGACAGGGCTTACCCGTTTTTCATCATCTATACCTGACCAAAATCCCGGTCATCGACTGACTCTCTATGGCCCCTGTAGTTTTATAGTAAAATAAAAAAAGATGGAGGGCCGGGTTTAGAACCCGCCCATGCCGCCCATGCCGCCCATGGCGCCCGGGCCTCCGCGGCGCATGTGGGCGAGCGACTGCTGAGCCGATGCCTGTGCAGCCGCGATCTCCTGCTCGCTGAAGCCGCCCGACGCGATGACATCGTCGATGCGCAGGATCATGACCGCGGCTTCGGCCGCCGAGCTGACGACCTGCGTCTTGACCCGCAGCGGCTCGATGACGCCCTGCTTGAGCATGTCCACGGGCTTGCCTTCATAGACGTTCAGGCCGAAGTTTTTGCCGTCCTTCTTTTCGTGCCTGCTACGGAGCGCGACCAGCATGTCGATGGGATCCAGGCCCGCGTTTTCGGCTATCGTGCGCGGGATGACGTCCAGCGCGCTGGCGAACGCCTCGACGGCCATCTGCTCCCGGCCGCCCACCGTCGCCGCAAATGCGCGCAGCCGCAGGCCGACCTCGATTTCCGGGGCGCCGCCGCCGGCCACGATCTTGCCGTCCTCGACGGCCACGCCGGTGACCCGCAGCGCGTCGTGCACCGCGCGCTCGAGCTCGTCGATCACCGTATATGTGCCGCCCCGCAGCAGGATAGTGAGCGCCTTCGGGTTTTTACAGCCTTCGACGAACATGAGCGTGTCCTCGCCCGTGACCCGGCGTTCCTCGACCAGCGCTGCGGCGCCCAGGTCTGCCGCGGTGATCTCTTCCAGCTTGGTCACGATGCGGCCGCCCGTGGCCTTCGCGAGCTTGTTCATATCCGTCTCGGAGACACTCTTGACCGCGAAGATGCCTTCCTTCACGAGGTAATTGGCCATCAGGTCTTCAATGCCCTTCTGGCAGAACACCACGTTGGCGCCGCACCCGGCAATCGCCGCGACCTTCTTCTGGAGCTGCTCGTTCTCCTGGTCCAGGAAGCTCTTCATCTGCTCGGGCTTGCGGATCTTGATCGAGGTGTCCGCGCCGATCTTGCGCACCTCCAGCGGCAGGTTGACCAGCAGGATCTTCGCGTTCCTGACCGACTTCGGCATGCCCTCGCTGGCCCGCTTCTTGTCGAACACGATACCCTTGACCAGCTCGGAGGCCATGATGCCCGGCCCGACCTTCTTCTCGACCTTGACGTTACTGACGTCCACCTTGCCGTTCTCCTCGACCGCGATCACGGCGTCGACGGCCAGGTCCGCCAGCATTTTGCCGGTCCCTTCCGCGACCTTGCCGGTCATGGCGGTCATGGCGATTTCCCTTAGCTGGGCCTTATCGGTCTTGTTCACGGAGATAGCCATGTTGCCGAGGATCTCCTTCGCCTTCTCCGCCGCCGTCCGGTAGCCGGTCGCGATCACGGTCGGGTGGATCTCCTGGTCGATGAGCTCTGATGCCTTCTTCAGCAGCTCCCCCGCGAGCACGACGGCCGTCGTCGTCCCGTCGCCCGCCTCGTCGTCCTGGGTCTTCGCCACCTCGCAGATCATCTTGGCCGCGGGGTGCTCGATGTCGACCTCCCGCAGGATCGTCGCGCCGTCGTTCGTGACGGTCACGTTGCCCGTCGGGTCGACCAGCATCTTGTCCATGCCCTTCGGCCCGAGCGTGGACCGGACCGCCTCGGCTACTGCCATTGCGGCCATGATATTGTAAGACTGAGCTTCTCTGCCCCGGGAGCGGGTGCTCCCTTCCTTGAGAATGTACACTGGCTGACCGCCAGCCTGTTGGTTGGCCAAATCTATCCCTCCAAAACATTACGTGTTATGCAGCATAATAGAAATGTACTTCTATAAATAATTTACCGGCGTTGTTTTAATTAAATCGGTATATGTCGACACGAAACAGACAGACGGCACGAAGGCCGCCGGGGGCACGATGCACACAAGGGCATGCTCCGTTATTGTTGACGTCATGTCCGCTGTCCGTCCTGCGATAGCACCGGGACCGTATTCCCTGCCCTTGCTACCCGGTATATCTATCGTGCCCTGTGTGTTGTAAAATTTAAATAATACCTCCTTCTATGATCAGTTCCGTTATGGACGCCGAGACGATCATCTACATGGGACTTATCATCGCTTCGCTTCTCGCCGGGCTGCTCTTCGGGGTATGGAAAAAGAACTTTGTGGCCGGGCAGAAGAAAGCCGTCTCCATGGCGATCACCGGGCTGGTGTTCGTCCTCATCTTTCTCATGGGGCTCAAGACGGGCCTGAACCGGGGCGTCATGGATAACCTGGGCAACTACGGCGTGAGCGCGCTGCTCCTGGCGCTGGGCGCGATCGCCGGCAGCCTGGTATTCGTCGTCGTCTTCGATCGCCTGTTCCTGAGGGGCGTGCCCAAATGATCTGGCAAATCCTCGTGGCGCTGGTCATCGGCGTCCTTGTCGGCGTCTCAGGCCTGGCCCCGGACGCGCTGCCGGCGAACCTGGACACGCTGCTCACCGCGGTCCTGTGTCTGCTGCTGTTCGTCATCGGCATCGACCTCAGCCAGAACAGCAACGTGGTCGCCGACATCAGGCGCATGGGCGCCAGGCTGCTGCTCGTCCCCCTGCTGATCGCGGCGGGCAGCATCGCGGGCGCGGGGGCGGTAAGCCTGCTCATCGGGCTGACGCCCCAGTACGGCATGGCCATCGGCGCGGGCTTCGGCTGGTACAGCCTGTCCAGCGTCCTGCTGGCAGGCATCAGCTTCGGCGAGATCGGCATCATGGCGCTGCTCGCCAACGTATTGCGGGAGATGCTCTCCATCGTCATGCTCCCGTTCGTGGTCAAGTACCTGGGCAAGACGGCCGCAGTGGCTCCGGGCGGCGCGACCACCATGGACACCACGCTGCCGTTCGTGGTCAAGTACGCGGGCAGCGAGATGAGCATCCTCTCGCTGGTGAGCGGCGTGATACTGTCGCTGCTCGTCGTATTCCTCGTGCCCCTCATCGCCGGGCTGTGATTTCCAAGACGCCAAAGATCCAAGGGAAGGGGCCAAGGCGCCACTGTAGAAAATATGAGGCGCCAAGGCACCAAGAGCTTTTTTATATTCAAGGCCCCAAGTTTCTAAGATATGGGTCTATAAATGAGATCTTGCTACCTGGCCACTTGGCCTCTTAAATATTAAAATAAATCTTGGCGCCCTGGCGTCTCATATTTCCTACAGTGGCGTCTTGGTCCCTTCTCTTCGCCTCTTGGTCTCTTGAACTTTTGTGCATTGTATTGAAAATAATACTTTCACTCTGGTATCGCAAGAGCCTTAAAGGACGAGTGTCATGTAGCTATCGATGGAACGATTCGACAGGGCGGCGGAGAAGTGTGCGGGCCTGATACGCGAGAGCGGCGAGTGTCTCGTGGTCTCTCACATCGACGCGGACGGGCTGACGGCGGCAGGCATTATGTGTCTCGCCCTGGGGCGGATGGGGAAATCCCATGACGTGCGCTTTGTCAAGAAGCTGGACGACGACGCGCTCGTGGATATCGCGAACCGGGCCGGGAAAAGGCTGGTCATTTTCACCGACCTGGGCAGCGGCGCCATCGACAGGATCAAATCGCTGGGCATCAACGCCATCGTTACCGATCATCATCAGCCGAAGCCCGGCGATTACGAGTATCACATGAACCCGCACCTCGTCGGCCTCAACGGGGCCACGGACATCAGCGGGGCCGGGGTCGCGTTCCTGCTGTCCATGAAGCTGGGCCCGAACGAGGATCTGTCGGCGCTCGCCATCGTCGGCGCGGTGGGCGACCTGCAGGACATGCGGACCAACGCGCTGGTCGGCGTGAACCGCAAGATTCTGGAGCTCGGCGTGGCAAAGGGATTCCTGTCCTACGAGAAGGACCTGCGGCTGTTCGGCAGGCAGACCCGGCCGATCTTCAAGCTGTTGCAGTACAGCTCGGACCCCTACGTGCCCGGCCTGAGCGGCAGCGAGAGCGCATGCATCGCGTTTCTCGAGCAGTCGGGCGTGCCGGTCAAGGCCGAGAGCTGGCGGCGGTGGATCGACCTGGGCCGCGAGGAGAAAACGATCGTCATCTCCCGGCTGTTCCGGCACTGCCTGGCCCGGGGCATGCCGGCGAAGAAGGTGCAGCGGCTCATCGGGGAGACTTATACGCTCCTGGCCGAGCAGCCCGGCACCGAGCTGCGCGACGCCTCTGAGTTTTCCACGCTGCTCAACGCCACGGCCCGCTACGAGTACTCCGATATCGGGCTGGCCGTCTGCATGGGCGACCGGGGGGAGGCATACCACACGGCACGGGACCTGCTCGACGTCCACCGGCGCAACCTGGTCAACGGCCTGAACTACGTGAGCGACCGCGGCGTTGTACGCCTGGCCAACATGCAGTACTTCGACGCCGGGAGCGAGATCAGAGAGACGATCGTCGGCATCATCGCCGGCATGAGCACCAGCCTCGACTGCGTGACACGGGAAGTGCCGATCATCGGCCTGGCCGCCTCGGAGCAGGGGATCAAGGTTTCGGCGCGGGGCAACCACGACCTGATCGTGCGGGGGCTGAACCTCGCGCGGGCTATATCGGAAGCGGCGGCCGCCGTCGGCGGCACCGGCGGGGGCCACGACATCGCCGCGGGCGCCACCATCCCGGCGGGCCGGGAGCAGGAGTTCCTCATATTGCTGGACAGCAAAATAGGCGAGCAGATCAACGGAAAAGCATAAATACGCCTGTGTCGCAGATGTCAGGGAGCGAAAATCTTTTGATAGAGACGGTTCATGTATTGATTAAGGAGACAACGGATGATCACATTCTATACACCGGAACGATGGAATAACTGGATAAACCAGGTCAAGGAGAGTAAGTTCAAGATCGACCCGACGGCCGAAGGCCTGGGCAGGGAAGGCATCGTGTTCCTTGACATGGAGGAGGACGTTATCCTCGCGGTCTGCAAGATCACGGGCAAGCTGCAGAAGGGCATGATCCCGAAGGAAGACGCGGCGGCCCACCTCGAGGACATGAAGGCGATTGTCCTGGCCCAGGTGGAGCCCATCGAAGCGGACAAGGACGAGATGATCGAGTCCGTGCAGCGGGCTCTCGTCGCCGTGTTCGCGGCAGCCGAATGCCTGATCCAGGGCGACTTCGACACGAAGGCCGACGTGGCGAAGACCGTCATCGAAGCTTCGAAGGCCGAGGCGAGCGGCGATATGGATAAGGCGTTCGAGCTCATGGGCCGGGCGGGCGCGCTGGTGCTGGCGGGCAAGAAGTTCGACAGCGAAAAGGTGTTCGAGCAGATCCCGGGCGACAGCTTCGTCGCGGAAGGAGTCGACGGCCTGGACTCGATCATCGCCGTCCTCGCGGGCGGCATCGACCTCTCCGACGAGGCCGATGACGAGGAAGAGTAGACGCAGCCCGATCATCCGCTCCTTTTTTTAATTTTCCTAACGTTTTTTAATATCCTTGGCGCTCTTGGCTTCCTGGCGCCCTTGGCGAGCGTGACAGGAGTCGCATTGCCCTGACAAGGTTTGCGTCGCTATTGTGGTTTCGGGTATTCGACTACTGTCACGCGCGCCAAGGGCGCCAGGAAGCCAAGAGCGCCAAGGAATATTAAAAGAATGTCTTTTAGGTGCTATTTACCTTTGATAACAGTACCAGTCGTCTCTTCCCCTTTGATGGCGGCGATGACCCGCGGGACGCACCGGCCGTTGACCACGAAGGCGTCCATGCCGTGCTCGATCAGGAAGCCGGGCAGGGCCATATCGACGCACGTCTCGCCCATCGTCTGTAGCTCGCGGGCGCTGATCGTGTCGCTTAGCCGGCCGTCCTTGAAAACACCATCAACGTCCGTCGCCTTGATCAGCCGGGCCCCGGACTTCGACGCCATCCAGGCGGCTATCGTGTCCGATGTCACGTCCCAGGAGTGCGGCAGCGCGTCGTCTTTCCGTAATATCTCATAGGCCAGGGCGATCCGGGTGCCTTTCCCGGTGATTTTATCAGACAGCGGCACGTCGGTGCCATCCGCGAGGTAGTAGCCGTACTGGTCCATGGCCAGCAGGGCCATCCAGTGGGCGGCGTCGTCGGAGAGGCCGCCTCTGCTATAGACGTCCCTGACGGCGTCAGCGAAGGCGCCGCCTCCGGGCACCACCAGGACGTCAAGGCCCTCCGCGGCCACCTTTCTCAACAACTCCTTCGAGGAGTCGAAGAGGCTTCCCCCGATCTTCAGCACGATCAACGTTACCAGCCCATGCCGCTTTTAATCATGTTATAGGCAATATAGAGTAACGTAGCATAAAAAATAAATTTTATGTAGCGCTCGGGCAGGTGCCTCTCAAACATCGTGGACGCCTTTGCCCCGATTATCGAGCCCGGGACGACCGCTGCGGCCGTGATTATCGCATCCTCCGCCGAGAACAGGCGCCCGGCACCCATGATAAAATAAAGTATGACGCCCAGGCTTGCGGACACGATGATCGTGGCCAGGGAGTTGGCGATGGCGTTCTTCAGCGGCAGCCGAAAGAGCGAATGCTGCACAGGAGTGGCCACCGTCCCTCCCCCGACGCCCAGCGTCGCGCCCAGCATGCCCATGATAAAGCCCAGCGCTGAAAGCCCGGGCACGTTGAGCTTTTCCGGCTCGTCGATCGGCCGATCGGGTTTCTTCCCGGGAACGCGCAGGATGCCCTCCAGGACAATGATCAGCAGGAAAATGCCAAACGCTATCTTGATCAGGCTCTCCGGGCTCATAGTGGCGACGGCTGTGCCAATGATCACGCCGGCGATCGATCCCAGAGTCATGATGACCACTGTCCTCTTGTGGACGTAGCCACGGCGATTATACCCTATGGCCGCCGTGATCGAGACGAAAACATTGGACGTGAGCGAGACCGCGATGACCAGATACACCGGCAGGCCGAAGCCGAGGGTCAGCGCCGGCACGAGGATGGTCGCCCCGCCGAGGCCGAGCAGGCCGCCGAAAGCGCCCGCTACGAAGCCGGTCATCAGTAACAGGATTATGTCGACAGGTGCCAGCATAGCTATACGGTGATCAGAATGTGGCAATTGGCCATAATGGTTATTCCGACAAATGACGGGGGCGTTTTCTCCCGGGTACGCGGCGGATCAGGGTGCGGCAGGCGGCGGTCGTTCAGCGAGTATCTCTTCCGGGCCGGTCACTCATGCGCGCGCGAGGCCGTCCGGCCACTGCCCGGGATCGTTTAAGCTCTTACAGGAACGATTTTAAAAGAAAGGGTTAAGACATAAAGATAAAAAAAGACACTAAAAGCCTATCCAGGCCTTTGTGTCTTAGTAGTCTTTGTGTCTTACAGGATTATTTCGATGTCGAGCTCCTCTGCGAGCTCCTTGTACCTGTTGCGGATGGTGACTTCGGTCACGCCCGCCACGTTGGCGACCTCGCGCTGTGTCCTGCGCTCGCCGCACAGGATGGACGAGATGTAGATGGCTGCCGCGGCCACGCCTGTCGGGCCTCTGCCGCTGGTCAGCTCCTTCTCTGCCGCCTGCCGCAGGATCTCCACGGCCTTGCTCTGCACCTCGCCTTTCAGCGACAGCCCCGAGCAGAACCGCGGGACGTAGTCGATGGGCGACGTGGGCATCAGCTTGAGGCCGAGCTCGCGGGAGATGAACCGGTAGGTCCGGCCGATCTCTTTGCGGCTCACTCTCGACACTTCGGCGATCTCGTCCAGCGTCCTCGGCACGCCGTTCTGGCGGCACGCCGCGTACAGCGCCGCCGCGGCGACGCCCTCAATGCTCCGGCCGCGGATCAGGTTCTTGGACACGGCCTTACGGTATACGACGGCCGAGGTCTCGCGGATATTGCGGGGCAGGCCCAGCGCGGACGCCATCCTGTCGAGTTCCGACAGCGCGAACGCGAGGTTGCGTTCCGTCGCGTTCGATACCCTGATGCGCCGCTGCCATTTTCGCAGGCGGTACAGCTGGGCCCTGTTCTTCGAGGAGATCGACTTGCCGTACGAGTCCCGGTTTCTCCAGTCGATCATCGTCGACAGGCCCTTGTCGTGAATGGTGAACGTCATTGGTGCGCCGACCCGCGACCGCTTCATGCGCTGGTCGTGGTCGAAGGCCCTCCACTCGGGGCCCATGTCGATGAAATCCTCATCGACGACCAGGCCACACTCGTTACAGACGAGCTCGGCCCTCTCGTAGTCGTGGACAAGCTGGCGCGAGCCGCACTCGGGGCACTCGACGACCCGCTCTTCACCCTCGGGCTTCTCCGTCTCCTTTCTGGTCCGCTCGAGGGTCTTCTCCCTGGTGACTTCCTTTCTCTCTATCTCTCTTACTTTTTCTATCTCTGCCACGATTACACCTTCTAAGCTACGTATAGTCTCTCGTTTATCAAGGCCTGGACGCCGGCCCTGGCCATCTTCTTATCAAGCTTGACCGAGACATACGGGGCTGTCTCCGGTCCAAAGACGTCATAAACGGTACCGATCTTATCCATTTTTTTAGTGACGACCTTCGCGTACATTTTCGGGAGCGACGGTTCCTCAAGCCTGACGATCAGGTGCCCGTGCGGCGATAAATGCAAAACCGTGCCAAGTCGCTTCAAAAAACGTCACTTCCAAAACTATATATAGACTTATCTAATAGTATAAAAAGTTTACGCAATACTTAATAAGCTATGCTAATAGCCGAAAGCACGAGCGCTATACGCGCATTTTCATGTAAAGTGTACAAACGTGATATATCGACCGCAGAGATAATAAAACTTTCGAAATCCGCGTAGGGCTATGCACTTGACCCGCATACCTGTCCGTTGAGGCGTGGAATGTCCGGCCGGGCGCCATCGGACTGAACAGGGCAGCCGATCATTTCCTGTTTTTCAGGATTTTTGCCACGAACGCCCGGGCGTTCTCCAGTGTCAGATCGGCATCATCCGCGCTCATCCCGGCGCCTATGGCCACTTCCCTGGCCCGCTGCACTGTGATCAGGTCCTCCGGGGCGTGGGCATCCGTGTCGACGATCATCCTGGCACCTGCCTCACTGGCGATCCGGGCGACATGGCCGTTGGTCATGTTATGGCCTTTACGGGCCGTGATCTCAAGCAAAATGTCATTAGCCGCAGCAGCCCGGGCCTCCTCGGGCGTGATGAACCCCGGGTGCGCCAGCACGTCCACGTCTCTGCTGGCTAAGGCCGCCGCGTTAGTGCCGGGCGCGACCGGCTCGGCCGGCGTCTCGCCGTGGACGACGACAATTTCGGCGCCTAGCTGTTTGGCGATCTTCGCCAGCGGCCCGATGTGAGCGGGCGGCACGTGGGTAAGCTCGACCCCCGGGATAACCGTGATGCCGCACGGCTGTTCCAGGTAACGGGCCTTCTTCGCGGCCGCCACCAGCTCTTCCAGGTTGGTGTAGTCGGCATGATCAGTGATCGCGATGGCCTCATAGCCGAGTACCTTCGCCCGCCGCACCTGCTCGCTGGGCAAAAGCTCGCCGTCGCTGAAAATCGTATGCGTGTGGAGGTCGATCATCAATCAGAGTAAGCTACTGTGGTATTAAACATTTTCGAGCACTGGACACGATAGTCACAAAGGTCACCGGGCCGATCATGTCGGGCTATATAATGAAAACAATTGGTTTTATTGCCAATGCGTTTTAATTACATGTCATTACAGTACATTTAAATTAAAAAGAGAAACTAACGGTTGCACTACAATGGCAGGGCATATTCATTCGCCGACCGCTAAAACAGGCAATTCTAGAGGCCCAAATAGATAAAAAACCCCTATTTGCCGTTTTTTTGATAATGTTTTACGACACTGTTTTGCGCGCTATTGCCTGCCGCCCCGTATCCGGATGATCTCAGCGCCGATCTTCCGTATGATCTCCGACTTCGGGCCCCTGTTATCCACCACGACCATGCCGCTCCTGTCCGTCCAGGCGGCCGGATGCGCCTTATCCTTCACCAGCTCCGGGTGCAGCCCGAGCTTCTCGGCGGCCCGGTATATTTCGGAGGCCTTCGGCGCCTTCACCGAACACTCCGCCGGCGCGAGCCGGCCCTCGTTCCGGGCTTTTCCCGCGTCGAGGTAGACAGGCCATATGACGATCTGCTTCTTTTCCTGCATCTCTTCTTTCTGCATCGGCTAATAGTTCGCCTCATGGACTATTTACTTTTTGTGCCGGAAACCCGCGTCCAAGCCGCCAGGCGGCCAGCAAGCGTCGTCAGGTGCAGGCGGATGATCGGAACAATGGCCCGGCAATAACGATGAAAAACAGGCAGGTCTGTCGTCGCTCCCCCGGGCGACCGCGCCTGCGCGTGCGTGACCGCAACGCAGGTTGCTCGTGTGTACAACGCAGGTTGCTCGTGTGTACAACGCAGGTTGCTCGTGTGTACAACGCAGGTTGCTCGTGTGTACGGCGCAGGTTGCCCGTCTCTACGTCCGCCCGATGATTGCTGATTTGGTTGATTTTTTCATAGGGCGGCCTATCAGTCAGGGGTTTCGGGCCCGGCAGGGACAGGCGGCAGCAGGAGCTTTTCGAAGTCTTCCATCTCGCTCATGAGAATGTGGAGCTGGCGTTCGTCGATCGTCTGGGTGTCGATGCAGAAGATGGCCCGGCTGTTGCTCTGCATGATCCGGTCGTTCAGGTAGTGCACGAACTTCAGCAGCGTCTCATAGCTGCTTCGCATCATCAGGTACTCCATGCCGTCCAGCAGGATGAGGCCGTCCTGGGCCTCGGCCATGAACTTGTAGACGGTGGCCGCCAGGCCGGTCATGTTGTCGGGCTTGATCGCGCTCTCGCCGGCCGAGTCTCCGCTGTTCAGCCAGATAATCGGCGTCTTTTCCAGCCCGTACCGCTCACGGATCTTCTTCGGGTGCTGCCTGGTGACGCATAAGCCCTGGATGTTGTGCATCACCTGGTCGGCGAAGATCTCCATATAGTCCTGCCGCTTGCGCTTGTCGAACAGGTAGATCAGCCCGGGCTCGAAGTGGTATTCGGACTTGGTCTCGAGGGGGTTGCTTTCGGTGACCGGCACCACGCGCAGGCCGCTGATCTCCGACAGGTCCTTCAGCGTGATGATGTAGCCGCCGCGGGCGCCATCCCGGTAGAGCTTCGACGTCGAGATGTTCAGCGTGACGAGCGAGCCGTCCTTGCATTTGAACTCCCGTACATAGCTCTTGCTATCGTCCGGCGCCAGGGTGCTCCCGGCGGGCAGCAGCGTGTTGATGGGCTTGCCCGCAACTTCCTCCGCAGTGTAGGCCAGCAGCCGCGAGGCGCTACGGTTAAAGGACACGATACGGCCTTCGGGGTCGGTGGTCAGCATCGCGTCCGGCGACTCGTTGATGATGCTCGCCAGGTAGTTGCTCGTGTCCTGAATCTTCTTGAACAGGCGGTGGTTCTCGATGGCGATGCCGAGCTGGGAGCCGATGCTCAGCAGCTCGCGCGATTCGTCGCGCTCGAAGCCGCCGCTCGACGTAAGGGCGATGACGCCGATGACCCGGTCCTTCACGTTGACGGGGACCGTCATGATCGTGCCCGTGCCGGGGCTGTCATGCAGGAACCGGGAGGCCTCGTTGAAGTAGACCTTGCCGGGGTCCAGGGCCGTGATCCCGGGCACAGACTGCCGGTAGCGGACGTTCTTGCCCTTCTCGAACCGGGTCACCGCGGCCCGGAGACGCATCTCCGCCGCGTCGTCCGCATCGAAGAGGTAAACGGCGCCGGAGTCAATCTCAAGCAGCTCGAGGATGTTCCGTACTACGTGGTCCAGCATGTCCCGCGTATTGTCGGAACGGTTGATCGTAGAGGTGATAGTACCGATAATCTCGAGGTGACGGTTGTTTGCCTTTAGCGCCAGCTCCGCCGATTTACGTTCCGTGATGTCCCGGGCGAAGGCGCACTGGAACTCCTTATTGTTAAAGGTGATGTAGTTCACGACGATCTCGACAGGATACCTCTTCCCGGACCTGGTCCGGTGGACCGACTCGAAGGCCGTGTTGCCGCGGTCGCGATTCGCCCCCCATCTGGCCGGCCAGGACTGCGGTGTCTCCAGCGGATTAATGTCATAGATTTTAAGCCGCAGCAGTTCTTCCCTCGTGTATTCCAGCGCCCTGCAGGCAGCCTCGTTTACATAGCTAAAGCGGCCATCGCGGTCGATCCAGTACACTTCGTCAGCCGCCTTGTCCACCGAGAACTGGGTGAACCGCAGCGCCTCCTCGGTCCGGCGGCGCTCGGTGATGTCCCTGAACACGATCACGGACCCTGCCACGTTGTTCTTGTCGTCCCGGATGGGTGCCGCGCTGCACTCGATCACGAGCCGGACACCGTTCCTGGCCACCAGCGTGGCCTGGCTTTGCTGCCCGGGGAGGCCGGGCAGCGGGTTGCCGGTCCTCTCGTCCACGATCTTGAAGACGCCCGCGATGTCCCTCCCGAGGGACTCCTGTTCTTTCCACCCCGTGAGCGCTTCCGCGACCGGGTTCATGAGCATGACCTTCCCCGTCGTGTCCGCCGCGATGATCGCGTCGTCGACGCTCTTCAGCGTGGTCGACAGCCAGCGTTCGCTGTCCTTGAGCTTCTTCTCCATCCCGTGCTTGTATAGCGCCATCTCTATAGCCGTAAGCAGCTCCCGTTCCTCGAACGGCTTCAGGATGTAGCCGAACGGCCCGGTGATCTTGGCGCGCTCCAGCGTCTTCGGGTCGGCGAAGGCTGTGAGGAAAATGACGGGGATGTCGTATCGCGTCTTTATCTGCTCCGCGGCCTGGATGCCGTCCATGTCGCCCTTGAGAAAAATGTCCATCAGCACCAGATCGGGGCGCAGATCGCCGACCCTCTCGATGGCCCGGTCACCGTAGGCGACTACCTCGGGCACGTCGTAGCCAAGATTCCGGAGCCTGTTCTGGATGTCCTTGGCGACAATGCTCTCGTCCTCCACGACAAGTAACCGTGCGTTGGCCATAGGTGCTCACTCTTTCATTTCTTGTCCGTAAACTTGATCGTGAACCAGGTCCCGGCTGTCCGGCTCATGCTGATGCTGCCTTCCAGCTGCTCGTTCAGCGTGTCCACGAGCTGAAGGCCGAGCGATCCGGTCTTCCGGTAGTCCAGGTCCAGGGGCATCCCCACCCCGTCGTCCCCGACCACCAGCGTATACTGCCTGCCATCCCTGCGCATCGATACTGTGATGGTACCGGGCCGGCCGCCCGGGAACGCGTACTTGAGCGCGTTGGAGACCAGCTCATTGATGATCAGGCCGCAGGGGATGGCCAGGTCGATGCCAAGGAGAATGTTGCCGACACCATTTGTGTCGACGACATCTATGTTAAGCTTTATGGTATGATCGCACGAGCTGTAAGACCGCATCAGGTAGGCGGTCAGGCTTTGCACGTACTCGCCGAAGTCGATGCGGGACAGGTCGCTGGACTGGTAGAGCTTTTCGTGGATCAGCGCCATGGACCTGATCCGGTCCTGGCTTTCCCGGAATATCCCGCTCATCCCCGGGTCGAAGTTCATCGACTGAAGGCTCAGCATGCTGGAGACGACCTGCAGGTTGTTCTTGACCCGGTGGTGGATCTCCTTCAGGAGCATCTCCTTCTCGTGCAGCGACGCGCGGAGCTTCTCGTCGGCCATCCGGCGCGCGGTGACGTCAAAGGCGGTCACCAGTACGGCGTTGTCTTCCCGGAACTGCAGCAGGCCGGCCGCCGCGTCCAGCCAGCGTTCCTCGCCCGACCGGGTTTTCACCTTCATCTCGTAGCGCACGGTCTCGCCGGCAGACATCCGGCCCATCATGTCTTTCAGGGCCTCGGAGTTGTGGTAATCCGGGGCAATCATGGCGTACGATTTCGTCGGGCCCATGGCCATGAGCTCTTCCCGGGAATATCCGGTGGCCTTTTCCGCTGCCGGGTTGGCGTATACCATGCCTTCCCGGTTCATAATCACGATGATCGACGGCGTCGTCTCCGCCAGCACGCGGAACTTGGCCTCGCTCTCGCGCAGCGCCGTCAGGTCCCGCTTGCGCTGGATCAGGCGCCACATGCCCTGCATGAGCAGGGTGAGCTGGCGTACGTCTGACTCGTCGTATTCCTCTTCCTTGTTGCCGACGCCGGCGACGGCCACGATGCGGCTGCCGTCGAATACCGGTACGTTCATGTGCCGGCGGATGGGCACGTGCCCCGGCGGGCACCCCCGCTTCCAGGCCCCGGGCGTCGCGTAGTCGTTCGTAATCACCGGGCGGCGCTGCCGGACGGCTTCACCCCACAGCCCGGTGGTCACGATCGGGTACTCCTTCGTCCGGTTGAGGACAGCGCATTCGGCCATGGCTGACCTGGACCACGAGTGCATTGTCAGCACCGTCTCGTCCTCGTTCATGAACGCCAGGTAGCCGATCCGGCTCCGGGTGAGGCGGACCCCCTCCTCGAGGGCGAAGTCCGTGATCTCCTGCAGGTCGGCCTCCGTCATCTGGTTCAGGCTGAGCAATGCCACGAGCCGCTGCTCGTCAAGCCTCAGCGTGGCCTCGGTCTTCTTACGCTCGCCGATGTCCCGGATGACGGCCATGACCCTTCCATCGCCGTTCATATTGACCTTCTTCAGGCTGACCTCTGCCAGGGTGATGCCGCCGTCTTTGCGCCTGATCTGCCACTCGAAGAGCTGCGGGCCCTCCTCCATGGCTTTTCGGATATGTTCCCGGACCTCCTCCTCTGTGTAGTCGGGTTCTCCGGTGCCGAGCCGGGAGAGCGAAAGGGCCCGGGACTCGTCCCGGTTATAGCCGGAGAGCCTCGTCCAGGCCTCGTTAGAGTCAAGCACCTGTCCTGTGGACGCGTCCTGCACGACCATGCCGTCGCCGGTCGTATCGAAGATGGCCCGGTAGCCGTCTAGCGATTCCGAGAGCTGGCGGTTGAGCTGTTCCTGATACTCCGACAGGACGCCGACGATGACGGTGACCACGATGAGCATGAAGCTGTCCAGGAAAAGCACCGGGGTAACCTCCCCCGAGAGCAGCAAGTTAAGCAGGATATCGATGATGCTTAGCAGCACGGCGATATACAGCGACCTGCGGCCATACCAGAGGCCGGCGATGATCGCCGGGACATAGAAAACGTGCACGTGCTCGAAGAAGATCGGGCCGAAGAGATTATAGGCCGCTGCGATGATGATGGAGGCCGCTATCAGCAGTAACAGGACGGGCGCTTTATACCTTTCAAATTTAGCGAAATCGACGTTTTCCGGCATCCCAACCTTCCGTACGTTTTTCAAGCGGGAGTGAAGCGATCGGTGGCGAGCGGAGATTCTCGCCAGAATAGACTTAAGACCTGACATCTAATAAATAAAACCTCAAAAAATTGTAATTATAGAAATGTAAGCGAGCAGTGTCGCTCTTTCCGCCGCCAGCGTGTCAGCGAGATGCCGTCTGGCGATCAACGCGGCCTATGCAGGCGGGCCCTGGCTGCCTGCCCCATCACATGTCCGGAAGATGGGTTGCGGCGACAAATATTTTACCCATCAGGCTTTCATTTATGTGGTTCCAAGGTGATATTTTTGCACAAGATAGAGGTAAACGTGGGCACGAGCGTGACCGAGGCGAACCGCCGGCAGGCGGACGAAAACCGCGAGCACCTCGACGAGCACGGCATCAGGGCGATCGACATCCTGGGCGCCGTGGGCTCCGGGAAGACGATGCTCATCGAGAAGCTGACGCCGGTTCTGCGGAACCGGGGCTACAAGGTCGGCGCGATTGTGGGCGACTGCTACGGCGACGACGACTACCAGCGGATACACGCGCTGGACATCCCGACTGAAAACCTCAACACCGGCACCGAGTGCCACCTCGACGCGCATATGGTGCATCATGCATTGCATCACCTGCCGCTGGACAAGATCGACATCCTGCTGGTCGAGAACGTCGGCAACATGGTCTGCCCCACGGACTTCCCGGTCGGCAGCCACAAGCGTGTCGTAATCGTCTCCGTCACCGAGGGCGACGACGTGGTCAACAAGCACCCGGCGATGTTCCGCGAGTGCGAGATCGGCATCATCAACAAGGTCGATCTCGCCGAGGCCGTCGGCGCGAGCGTGGCGCGCATGGAAAAGGACATGAAGAGACACAACTCGAACATCAAAATTCTCAAGACAAACCTGCGAAAAGGAACGGGCGTCGATGCGCTTGCAGACATGCTTATACAGTAGAAAGTTTAAGTACGAGAAGCTGTAATTATATTTAAAAGCTTTAAGTGAGGTGAGATGGATGGCAGGTTGTGGATGTGGCTGCGGTGGTGCGGCGACGAAGCCCAAGAAGGCGGCGGCGAAGCCCGTAGCAAAAGCAGCGGCAAAGCCCGCAGTAAAAGCAGCGGCAAAGCCCGCGGTGAAGGCGGCGGCGAAGGCTCCGGCAAAGAAGACGGTAGCCAAGCCCGCAGTGAAGAAGGCCCCCGCGAAGAAGACGGTAGCCAAGCCCGCGGTGAAGGCGGCGGCGAAGGCTCCGGCCAAGAAGACCGTGGCCAAGAAGGCTCCGGCGAAGAAGGCGGCGCCCAAGAAGAAATAATTTCTTCTCATTAACTTACAATTCGGCCGACAGGCCATTATTTTCTCTTTTATTAATCTTCGAGGTTTCAGAGGTTTGTACAATCCTGCAGACACCGTGCCATCTTCCCGTGGAAATCATGGGGGGCAGAGAAACACAGAGGTACACATAGGTTTGTTTAGGAAAAGGCTGCATGAGCCATCTCCTGAAAAGTCCTCTGTATACCTCTATGTAACTTTGTGCCCTCTGGTATCGTGTCAAGGACCAACTATTGCACGTCTCCTGGACGTTTTCAGGCAGTGTCTCTACGGGCTGCCTGCGCCACGTTTTCAGGCAGTGTCTCTACGGGCTGCCTGCGCCGGGGCATCGTCGCTTCCCCGGCCTCATACGCGTGCGCGCAGGCGGCCGCGCTCCCCCGCCCCGCGTTCCCCATTCCAGGCTTACACTACGCGACAATTCTGACCTGATACGACACCAGGATTTCCGCGAGAATCCATACAGACGATGGTTCAGAAATATTTATATGATAGAACCTGTTTATTGTACCACGGTTTCGTTCGCGGGATCCGTCCCGCCGGGATGTGGCCGATCCGTCCGGACCGGTTGAACCACGAAACGCAAACGCACAGGAGACACGAAACTATGGTAAAATCGATGTACAGCCACATTAGCGACGCCTGGAAGAACCCGGGCAAGTCCTATGTCGGCGACTTATTCTGGGAAAGGCTTCAGGTCTGGAGACGCGAGCCTACCGTCGTGAAGATCGACAGGCCCACCCGGCTCGACAGGGCCCGGGCACTCGGCTACAAGGCCAAGCAGGGCATCATCGTCGTCCGCGCGCACGTGCGCAGGGGCGGCAGCCGCAAGTCCCGGTACGTCAGGGGCCGCAAATCCAAGCACATGGGCCTCAGGACGCTGACCCGGCGCAAGTCCATCCAGCGCATCGCGGAAGAGCGCACGTCCAAGCGGTTCCCCAACATGGAAGTGTTGAACTCCTACTGGGTCGGGGAGGACGGCAAGAACAAGTGGTACGAGGTCATCTTGGTGGACCCCCACCACCCGGCGATCGCCGCTGACAAGAACCTGAAATGGATCACGAAAGGAACCCACCGTGGCAGGGCCGAGAGAGGCCTGACCAGCGCGGGCCGCAAAGGCCGCGGCATGGGCAAGAGGGGCATGGGCACCGAGAAATGCCGGCCGTCCATCCAGAGCCACGACCGCAGGGGCAAATGATCCACTACATCCTGTTCAGGACGCAGTCACACGCAACCGAGGACGTTGCGAGGGTCCGCGAGGCCCTCGCAAATGTTCTCCCGGAAGAAACGCCCGTCGACGCCCTCGAGACCGAGGGATATTTCGGCAACCCGATCACCATTCTCACCGCCCGCCTGGACAAGAAGGCGGCGCGGAAATACCTGGACTTCCTGCGGCAGAAGCTGCCGGAGCCCGACCTGAAGGCGATGATCTCCGAACTGCCGGAGCGCGTCGACGGGGACTGTTTCTTTTACCTGCGCCTCTCGAAGCAGGATGCATACCTCGGCGGCACAAGAGTCACGTACGCCGAAGACGCGATCAGCCTCCGGGCCAAGCTGGAGGCTTATCCCGCGAAGCAGGAAACCTGCATCAGGCAAATCACGGAATACTTCCTATGAAGCTTGCTTCTCAGATGGACAATGCCCTTTTCTACGACCTGAGTACCCACCCGTATCCCGAAGGCTCCAGCTCGCCGTCACGCATGCTGCTGGCCGCAAAACAGCTGGGCTATGCCGGCATCTGCGCCTCGTCCCACCAGGAGTTCTTCCGGGGACAGGAAAAGCTTCCCGGCGGCGTCTTCCGCGGCGTCGAGATCATGGCAGCCAACGCGAACGAGCTCCGCAAGGGCATCGACCGTTTCCGCGGCCGGGTGGCCGTGCTGGCGGTGCACGGGGGCGACGAGGCGATCAACCGGGCCGCCTGCGAGGACGGCAGGGTCGACGTGCTGGCCCACCCGCAGGAAGGGAGCAAGGCCGGGGGCATCAACCACATCATCGCCCGGCTGGCCGCCGACCACCGGGTCGCCATCGAGTTCAGCCTCTTCCCGGTGATCCGCAATCGCGGAGGCTCGCGGGTGCGGGCGCTCTCCGCCTATCGCGCGACATTCGCGCTGGTCCGCAAGTACGCCGCGCCTTACGTGATCACGTCCGGCGCCATGTCCTCCTACGACCTGCGGGACGTGAGAAGCGCCGTCGCGATCGCGCGGCTCTTCGGCATGAACGAGTCCGACGCTCTCCGGGGACTGTCGGAACATCCTGCAGGCATTCTCCGGCGCAGCTCGCCGGGCTACGTCACAGAGGGCGTGGAAGTGGTGGAAGACACGAGATCAGGTTGACGTACATTGATATATTTACGGGGCTGATGCTGTTCGTATGAAAATACTCCCATCTTCGCTGCGGGAAAAAAAGCGCTATCTCGCCTTCTCGGTCGCGACCGAGGGCGGGGAGGCGGTGGACAGAAAGGCGTTGCTCGACGAGATATACTACGCCACCCAGTCGCTGCTGGGTGACGCGGGCAGCAGCGAGATCGGCTACCGGCTCATGGACTTCGATGGCCGCCGGGGCATCCTCCGGGTCAGCCTTGGCATGGTGGAACCGGCCAGGGCAGCGCTGGCGACCGTATACGCGATCAAAGGCCAGCGTGCCGTGATCACGGTAACCGGTGTATCAGGGACGATCAGGGCAGCAACAGAAAAATATATTGCGTCAGAGGATATACCTTCCACTAATATCCTTTCTATGCAAATTAGCAGCGGAATCGCATCCGGAATCGCGGTGAGGGAGAAGGGAGATGAGATTGACATTGTTCCGGATGATAAGGAGGCGCTCAGGCGCGGCAACACGCGTTTTCTCGGGCTGGCCTCTTCTGACATTGACGACGTAAACGTCGTCAACGTAGTAAATGTAATTAATCGACAACAGGAGTGAAAAGCAAGATGCAGCAGATGACACCACAGATGATGGGCTACGACCGGGCGATCACGGTCTTCAGCCCTGACGGCCGGCTTTTCCAGGTTCACTATGCGCAGGAGGCGGTACGCCGCGGCGCGACGGTCATGGGGCTCAAGTCGAAGGACGGCATTGCCCTGCTCGTCGACAAGCGCATATCGACCAAACTGCTGGAGGCCGAGTCCATCGAAAAAATATTCAAGATCGACGATCACATCGGCGCCGTGGCGTCCGGCCTGGTGGCCGACGGCCGTGCGCTGGTCGACCGGGCCCGCGTGGAGGCGCAGATCAATCACATCACCTACGGCGAGCCAATGGCGATCGAGGTCCTGGCAAAGAAGATTTCCGATCACATCCAGCAGCTCACCCAGTACGGCGGCATGCGGCCTTACGGCAGCGCATTACTGCTCGCGGGCGTCGACGAGACGGGCCAGCGGCTCTTCGAGACCGATCCGTCCGGGGCGCTGTACGAGTACAAGGCCGTGTCCATCGGCGCGAACCGCAACACGGTCATGGAGATGCTGGAGAACCAGTATAATCCCGAGATGAGCCTCGAGGAGGCCACCATCCTGGGCATTCGTGCGCTGTACAAGTCCATGGAAGCCAAGGGGGAGGTGCCGACGATCGAGATTAGCTTCATCGACGCGGCGACCCGCAAGTTCCGGAAGCTGAGCGAGGCCGAGGTCAAAGAATATATAGCAAAGGCTGACATTAAGAAGCCGGAAGCAGAAGCAGCCAAGAGGCCCGAGCGAGAAGAGTGATGTGAATGGTAACGCTCGACACCGCCGTAGTCGCGAGACTGAAGACGCATGGCCAGCACTTCGAGGTCCTGGTGGATCCCGACGGTGCCTACGACATGAAGCATGGTGCGAGCATTAAAACGGAAGACATACTTGCGGTCGAGGACGTGTTCGAGAACGCGTCGCGCGGCGACCGGGTGCCCGAAGAGGACCTGATCAAGGCGTTCGGCACCACGAACGTGGTCGACATCGCCCGCAAGATCATCATGGACGGCGAGATCAACCTCACCGCCGAGCAGCGCCATCGCCTCATGGAGGAGAAGCGCCGCCAGGTGGTCAGCTTCATCTCGCGGAACGCGATCAACCCCCAGACCATGACGCCCCACCCGCCTGCGCGCATCGAGCGCGCCATGGAGGAGGGCGGGGTCCACGTCGACCTGACAAAGACGGTCGAAGAGAACGTCAACATAGCGATGAAGGCCATCCGGCCTATCATCCCCATCCGGTTCGAGGAGGTCAAGATCGCGGTCAAGGTGCCGTCGAACTACGCGCCGAGGGCGTTCGGCGAAATAACGGCGTTCGGCAAGCTGATCCGGGACGAGTGGCAGAACAACGGGTCCTGGATTGGCGTCATACAGATACCGGCGGGCATGCAGCCCGAGTTCTACGACCTCGTCAACAAAGTGACCAAGGGCGAGGCCGAGACCAGGCTGCTCCGCTAGGGTGGTAACGATGGTAGAGAGAGAAGTGGTAGTACCCGGCGATTTACTGGGCGAGGACCCGAAGCTTGCCAGCCATGGCACGTACGTGCAGGACGGCAAGGTCTATTCGGCAAACTATGGTTTAGTCGACCGCCGGAGCAACATCAAAGTCATCCCGTTATCGGGCAGATACATACCCGCAAGAGGCGATCTGGTCATCGGCAAGGTCAACGACGTGACCCGCTCCAACTGGATCGTCGACATTAACTCGCCTTACGAGGGCCTGCTGCACGTCTCCGAATTCCCGGAGCGCGTGGACCAGGACAACATGAGCAAATACCTCCACGTGGGCGAGCTGATCATTGCCAAGGTCGCGGATGTGGACCCGTCGATGAAAGTGGAGCTGACGCTGCGCGAGGAGCATCTCCGCATACTGCGGCAGGGTCGTGTCATCGACATCTCGCACGTGAAGATACCGCGGGTCATCGGGCGTAACGGCTCGATGATCTCGATGCTTAAGAAGGAGCTGGACTGCAGCATATTCGTGGGGCAGAACGGCCGCATATGGCTCAGGGGAGACGAGAAGATGGTGGATCTGGCCATACGGACGATCTTCAAGATCGAGCGAGAGGCGCACACGTCGGGACTGACCGATAAGATCAAGGAGTACCTTAAAAACGAGCTGGAAACGATGAGGAATCAGAAATGAGTAAGCCAGAAAAATTAATCGTCGATGGGAAGAGGCTGGACGGAAGAGGGCCCTTTGACATGCGTCCCATCAAGTTCACGGCCGGCGTTCTCAAGAGAGCCGACGGCTCATGCTACCTCGAGTTCGGGGGCAACAAAGTCATGGCGGCCGTCTACGGCCCGCGGGAAGTTCACCCGAGACACATGCAGAACGCGTCGCGCGCGATCGTGCGCTACAGGTACAACATGGCCTCGTTCTCGGTCGAGGAGCGGAAGCGCCCCGGCCCGGACAGGCGCAGCATCGAGATCTCCAAGGTCAGCCGCGAGGCGCTGGAAGGCGTAGTCATGGAAGAGCTGTACCCGCGGTCGGCCATCGACGTCTTCGTGGAGATACTGCAGGCGGACGCAGGCAGCCGGGTGGCAGGCATCAACGCGGCCTCGGTCGCGCTGGCGGACGCAGGCATCCCCATGAAGTGCCTGGTCTCGGCCGTCGCCGTCGGCAAGATCGACGGTGAGGTCGTGCTCGACCTGAACAAGGACGAGGACAACTACGGCTCGGCAGACCTGCCCATCGCCATGAACCAGTTCGGCGAGATCACGCTCTGCCAGATGGACGGACACCTCACGGAAGAGGAGTTCGGCCGGGCGCTCGATATGGCAGTCGACGGCTGTAAGAAGATCCATGAGCTGCAGAAGCAGGCGCTCATCGAGAAGTACGGCCAGGACATCACCCCGGATGTGGCCCAGCCTATCGAAGGAGGCGAAACCAATGAGTGAGGACGTCATCGCAGAGATTAAGAGAGACTACATATTCAGCCTCGCCGCCCAGGGCGACCGGGCCGACGGCCGCAAGTTCGACGAGTACCGCCCGATCTCGGTCGAGGTGGGCGTTATCGACAAGGCCGAGGGCTCGTCCCGGGTCAAGATTGGCAACACTCAGGTCATCGTCGGCGTCAAGATGCAGCCGGGCGAACCGTTCCCGGACACGCCGGACACCGGTGTCATTATCACTAACTTAGAGCTGGTGCCGCTGGCATCGCCCACGTTCGAGAGCGGCCCCCCGAGGGAGGACGCAATCGAGCTGGCGCGCGTGACGGACAGAGGAGTCCGCGAATCAGGCGCAATTGATTTATCTAAGTTATGTATTGAGAGTGGACAGAAAGTCTGGATGGTGTTCATCGACGTCCACGTGCTGGACCACGATGGCAACCTGATGGACGCAGCCTCGCTGGGCGCGATCGCCGCGCTCAAGAACACCAAAGTGCCGAACACCAAATTCGGCCTCGGCGAGGATGTCCCGCTGCCCCTGAACGACGTGCCCGTAGCGGTCACCGCTATCAACGTCGGCAACGCGATCCTGCTCGACCCGAGCCTGGACGAAGGAAACGTGGCGCCGTGCCGGCTAACCGTCATCACCAACAAGGAAGGCGCGCTGGCGGGTATGCAGAAGAGTGGCGTCGGCACCCTGACGCCCGATCAGATTAAGTATATTGTGCACATTGCCAGTGAAAAGGCAAACGTGCTTAGAGAAAAATTGGAGGGAATACAGTAATGGCTGTCGGAAGCGCAAAAGGAAGGAAGACCCGCAGCGCGGGCCGGTTCGGCTGCAGGTACGGCCGGAAGGCCCGGAACCTGGTCGCCGACATCGAAGAGAACATGAAGCAGGCGCACAAGTGCCCCAAGTGCGGGCGCATGTCCGTCTGGAGAGAGGGCACCGGTATCTGGTCCTGCACCAAGTGCAAGTACACCTACACCGGCGGCACCTATTTACCGCAGACGCCGAGCGGCAAGACGATGGCACGCACCATCCGCAAAGCCGTAGAGGGGAGCGAGTAAATGGTCTACAAGTGTGCCCACTGCAAGCAGACCGTAGAGATCGACAAGGACCTTCAGGGAATTCGCTGCCCGTTCTGCGGGCACCGGATCCTGGTGAAGGAGCGGCCCACGAACATCAAGCGCGTGCCGGCACAGTAGGGCGCATACGAGGTATGCGTACGCACACGCTGTCCGTCGAGATCGATCTGGGGCCGCACGCACGGCCCGTCTACGAGTCGCTGGTGCCCGAGCTGCATGAGATCCCGTCGGAGCGCTCGAAGGTTACGCTCGGGCAGTCCGGGGGGACGCTGCGCCTGTTCGTCGCCGCCGAGGACCTGGTGTCCATGCGCGCGGCTATCAACACGTGGCTCCGCCTGATACGGATCTCTGAGGACATGCTTAATACCAAGGTGATATCATGAATGAATTGCCACCGCAGATACAGAACCAGCTGGCGCAGCTGCAGCAGGTGCAGCAGCAGGCGCAGGCGCTGATCCAGCAGAAGGGGCAGGTCGAGATGCTGCTTCGCGAGACGGAGCGCGCGCTCGAGGAGCTCAAGAAGAGCCCCGAGGACGCCGACGTGTACCGCGCCGCCGGCGAGCTGCTGATCAAGGCGAAGCGTGAGGACGTGCTGAAAGACCTCGAAGAGAAGAAGGACAACTTCGACGTCCGGCTCAAGTCGCTCTCCCGCCAGGAGGAGCGCGTCCAGCAGCGGTTCAACCAGCTGCAGGACCAGCTCAAGCAGGCGCTGGGCAAGATGCAGGGTGCTGGCGCAGGCGCCGGGCCCCGCGCCGAGTGAACCCGTACCGGGTTAAGTCTATGAAAGACGAAGAAGTGATCGCGGCGGTCTACGATACCGCCGTCGACTACATTTATTCTGTCGTGCCCGCCAAGCGGATCGACGACCTGGACGTTTCTGTCGGACTTGAGGATAAAGAGATCTCCATCGACATCCGGCTCATCACCGACCGCGGCGAAGAGATCGACCAGCGCACCGTCGACGAGGCTATCAAGATCGCCTCCGAGAAGGCCGACGCGCTGCTGCAAAAACGCTGATTTTTTTACTTAGCACGGGCTCGCTGATCAGTCTCTCTTTAAGCTATGCTTCTATAGATGCCGCCAGGACGCCAGGGCACCAGGAGCATCAAGTTTTGTTTAGGTAACGGTATCCAATAGCCATATCTGAAAACCCCTGGCGCCCTGGCGTTCTATGAAAAACTCGTCGATTTGCGCGCGGGGATACGTCGTATGCCGCCTTCGGCGGGCCATTCGTACTACCCGCCCTCCCGCCCATGGCGCGCAGCGCTATTCGAATTGAAGAGACATTTGGGGGAGAGTCATCCCTTTTCATCATCGCTACTTGACCATGGCCCCGGTCATCGACCGACTCTCATGAAAATAACGCGCAGGCGTCCCTTGTTAACGGGGAGGGCGGGCAGCGCACAGCCTCCGCCGGAGGCGGGGATGCGACGAGGACGGGCGCACAGGCTTCGACGTAGCAGACCTGGTTGGCACATCACCACGTTTTTAATTAGACACAGGGTGCGTGCATACATCAACAATTTATACGTGCAGCACAATGATACTGCAGAAACCCGATGGCTCTGTTCGTAGTCTTCACCCCCCACAAAAAGGACGAGTACC
>MVRA01000215.1 GCA_002067315.1 Methanocella sp. PtaU1.Bin125
GAATTGAACGTTAAGGCAGCCCTTAAAGATCTAAGCGCAAGAGCTGAATTGAAAGGCTCCTGGTCAAGGGGAGAAGATGAAACGGGTGGGGCGGGCAGGCGCAGTTTTTAAATTATGTCCAGCAGGTGGCCCATCTTTTCTTTCTTGGCCCTGAGGTATTCCAGGTTTTCTTCAGTGGGCGGGATCTGGATGGGCACCCTTTCCACGATTTCCAGGCCGTAGCCGCTCAGCCCGCGGAATTTCCTGGGGTTGTTGGTTATCAGGCGAATCTTCCGGATACCCAGGGCGGCCAGGATCTGGGCCCCGATTCCGTAATCCCGCTGGTCGGGCTTGAAGCCCAGCCGGCAGTTGGCTTCCACCGTGTCGCAGCCCTCGTCCTGCAGGCCGTAGGCTTTGATCTTGTTGGCCAGGCCGATGCCCCGGCCCTCGTGGTTGAGCATGTAGAGAATGACTCCTGCTCCTTCCTGCTCTATCATCTGCATGGCCGTGTGCAGTTGTTCTCCGCAGTCGCAGCGCAGCGAGGCAAAGGCATCACCGGTCAGACACTGAGAATGAGCCCGGACCAGGGTCGGGCGGTCGGCGGAGATTACGCCCTTGATCAGGGCCACGTGATGTTCTCCGTGAATTATGTCTTCAAAAACCGCTATCCGGAAGTGGCCGTCGTGCTCGTCCATGGAGAACTGGTTCAGGACGTGCCCGGGGACGCTGCCCGTGGCGGCGCTGGTGATGCGGCCGTCCTTGAGGTCGTACTTCAGGATGGTCGTGTTCTCGGCCGCGCCACTGCCCTCCCGGTAGTAGAAGGCGTACGGGTAGTATGACTGGGCGACGTACATGCTGTCCATTGAAGCGTAGACGCTCTGGCCCGAGCCGGCGACAGTCTCTTTACTGATGTCGCGGCTCTCGTCGGCCATCGAGATGCCGGCCACCGTGATGAAGCTCGAGGGCAGGACACCCGGGACGAAGCCGATGTCGGTCGGCTTCGCGATCGGCTCGACGTTCCCGGACTCGTCCCTGCTCAGCGGGATGATATCCGTGGCGTCGGTGCCGACCGGGAACTCGTAGATCCGCGGGTAAGAGTTGACCACGAAATAGGCGTAATGGCCGATCTGCCGGGACGTCAGGTATTGGCCCTCGACCTCGAACGTCTTCAGCCGCTTCGGGTTCGCCCGGTCGCTGACATCGTACAGCTCGACGATCGTGGTGACGGTCGAGCGCATCGGCGCATAGGTATCCTCTTTACTGACGCCGCCCCCGGCCAGCGGCCTGATGCCGCTATATGTCGTCCCGAAGACCAGCAGGCGGTCGCCGTCCAGGAACAGCTCTCTCGGCGTCATGCCGGAAAAGGAGGTCGCCGAGAGGATGCTGGCACTCCCGGCCGGAACGGCTTTGACGATGACCAGCCGGCCGTCGGCGATCGTATAGATATACGTGCCGTCGGTCTTGACGAGGTCGGCCTCGTCAACCCCCGCGACCTGCACGTTCGTCGTCGAATAGCCCTCCGAAGCGGACTTCATCTGGGGCGCGTTCGCGGCCGGCATGACGCCGCCCAGGCCGCTGACGGTGCCGACCCAGGACACTGCGTCCTCGAGGAAGCCGCCGGACCGGCCGGCTTTCGCCGCTTCCGCGAAGGCCTTCACGAGGTCGTCGCTGGAGTTGAAACGTTTCAGCTCGCCGCTGACGGGCGGTGCCGGATGGCCGCCCCGGGCGAGGTCGGCCAGGTCGTCAGCCGTCAGCGAGAAAATCAAGAGGAGAGTGGCCGCCAGGAATAGCAGCGGAATCGGAGAGAGCGTAAATCGCATAGTTGACACCCATATTCAACCATATATATTCGCTAATATGATTTAAGCCTTTATTATACTGCGAATTGAATTGTAGTTATGGAAATTATCGTCTAAAACGATTTTAACTGATATTTATCGTGAGATATGGCCAGAAGTGCCATATCAGGCGATATTTTGACGCACGCGGATACGAAACGGGTTGCCAATAGCCGGGGATTCCTGCGATTCAATTTATTATATTAATCCTTGTACCTATCACTGGCTGGTCTGACATGCTGCCCGGAATCAAAGAGCGTGCCTACGAGATATTAAGCATTAAGGACCCGGAAGACCGGGCCACCCGGCTGGTGAACATGTTCCTCATCGTGCTGCTGCTGATCAACGTGGCGGCCTTTTTTCTCCAGACCTTCGAGGACATCGCGATACAGCACATACTTGCCTTCCGGTATCTCGAAATGTTTTCCGTGGCCGTGTTCACTGTCGAGTACCTGCTGCGGGTATGGGTCGCCGATCTCGATCCGATGTATACGGGGCCGGTCACGGGCCGGCTCCGGTACATGTTCACGGACGTGCTGGCGATCGTCGACCTCGTCGCCATATTCCCCTATTACCTGCAGGTCTACCTGCCCGGGCGGCTGCCCTTCGACCTGCTCGCGATCCGGGTACTGCGGCTGTTCCGCCTGGCGCGGCTGGTCAAGCTGGCCCGGTACTCCGACTCGCTGGACACGATCGTCAGGGTGATCACGAAGCAGCGGGAGTTCCTGCTGATCACCTTCACGATACAGATGATCCTGCTGCTGGTCTCCTCGGCCATCATGTTTTACCTGGAGCACGAGGCCCAGCCGGAGAAGTTCCCCAACATCTTCAGCGCGCTCGCCTGGGGGCTCAGCGCGATGACCTCGGGCATCGGCTATCCCGACGTGTACCCGATCACGCCCCTGGGCAAGGCCGCGGGGGCCATCCTGGCGTTCATCGAGATCGTGGCCATGGCGCTGCCCATCGGCGTGATCACCGCTGGCATCGAGCAGGAGATGAACGTCGTGCACGAAAAGGAAGAGCGCGAGAAGAGAGACGCGATGCGGCACCGGTATATAAAAGCCGGCCGCCACGCCGGGCCGCGCCGATCGCGGTAGCGGTGCGCGCCGCGGTCACAAGTGATATAAGGAAGCGACATAATACGGGCTTTGAGTGATGTCGATTGATTCCTAAGCCAGTCCTGTCTCACATTAACGACAGCCAGGCCCGGTACCTGGCCGATCTCATCGAGTTCCTGCGCATCCCGAGTATCAGCATGTACTCCAGCTACGCGGGCGACGTCAGGAAGGCCGCGCAATGGGCCCTCGACCGCGCGCAGCGGCTGGGCTTCACGGGCGCGCTGTACGAGACGCCCGGCCACCCGGTGGTCTACGCCGAGCTCTGCCCGCACAAGGACGCGCCGACGTTGCTCATCTACGGCCACTACGACGTCCAGCCGGCCGAGCCGCTGGAGAAGTGGCTGACCCCGCCCTTCGAGCCCGCCGTGCGGGACGGCGCGGTCTACGCCCGGGGCGCGACGGACGACAAGGGCCAGCTGTTCACCTACTTCATGGCCATCGAGTCCATCCTGTCGGCCGAAGGCGAGCTGCCGCTGAACGTCAAGCTGTTCCTGGAGGGCGAGGAGGAGCTGGGCAGCCCGAACATGGACGCGTTCTGCACGGCCCACAGGGAGATGCTCAAGGCGGACTACGTCGCCGTCTCGGACGGCTCCAAGTTCGAGAAGCACCTGCCGGCCATCGAGTACGGCCTCCGCGGGCTGGTCTACATGCAGCTTGACGTGCAGGGCCCGGCCTGTGACATACATTCGGGCGTTTACGGCGGCGCGGTCGCGAATCCGGCGCAGGCGCTCGTCGCGATAATACGGACAATGCGGGACGATAAAGGCCACGTCCTCATCCCCGGGTTCTACGACCGCGTCCGGGCCATCGAGCCCTGGGAGCGGGAGCAGCTCGCCGCGCTGCCGCTGAACGAGGAGTCCATCAAGACGCTGTTAGGCGTGGACCGGTTCGTCCCGGAAGAGGGCTTCACCTTCCTGGAGAGCACCTGGGCCCGGCCGACCTGCGAGATCAACGGCATCTGGGGCGGGTTCCAGGGCGAGGGCTCCAAGACCATCATCCCGGCCAGCGCCGGCGCCAAGGTGAGCATGCGGCTGGTGCCCGACCAGGACCCGCTGGAGATCATGCGCCTGTTCGAAGAGCACGTGCGCAAAGTCACCCCGCCCGGCGTCACGGTCACGATCACGGCCCACGCTCACTCCGGGCCCGTCATCGTCTCCCGGCAGAGCGACGCCATCCTCGCGGCCGAGAAGTCCCTCACGTACGCCTACGGCCGCAAGCCCGTATTCGTCCGCTCCGGCGGCAGCATCGGCGTGGTCGTCACCATGAAGGAGCAGCTCGGCATCGAGGAAGTCCTGCTGATCGGCTGGGGCAACCCCGAAGACGGCGAACACTCCCCCAACGAGCACTTCAGCCTGGACGATTTCTATAGAGGCACGCTGGCCGTGGCGGCGCTCATGTACGAGCTCGGCGAACGCAAAGCCCCCTGACACCCGCCCACCGCTAAGCCGCCAAGTGTCCAAGAAGAGAGTCCAAGACGCCACTGTAGAAACTAAGAGACGCCAGGGCGCCAAGTCTTTTTTTATATTCAAGTCGCCAAGGGGCCAAGCGGGTGTTGCTCGATCAAATAAAGTCCTTGGAATCTTAGCATCTTGATCTAAAAAATAAATCTTGGACACTTGGCGCCTCTTAGTTTCTACAGTGGCGTCCTGGCGTCTTCTCTTGGACCCTTGGCGCCTTGTGCGATTATTTTTTCACTTTTGATTCCACCTCGCGGAGGCGGAGTTCCATCTCGATCAGGGCGTTCATCAGCGCGGCCTCGCTCGGGTCGACGTGGTTCACCAGGGTCTCCTCCCGGCGGCCGGCCAGCTCGTACATGATGAAGTCGAAGACCTCGCGGCGCCGCTTATCAAGCGTCAGGCGGTAGCCTTCCCATCGTTTTGCGACGCGCATCAGACATAGGCCTGGCACGGTTCCGCCTCCCTGTGGACGTCTTCCCGGACGTCCTCGTATGCGTCCTTTCCGGATGCCTCAGCGCAGACATCCCTTCCGGACGCCTTTGTACAGGCATCCCTTCCGGATGCCTCGTCGTAGGCATCCCTTCTGGATGCCTTTGTATAGGCATCCAGCCTCGTCTGCCGCGGGCCGGGCAGGAGGTCCTCGTACTTCACCCCGAACTCGCGCAGCAGCGCGTAGATCGGGCGCACGGTGTTCTCTATATAGGAGGCGACGTCGTAGGCCGGGGCTTCGCCGGCGAGCTGCCGCGGGACGGCCCGGCGGGGCCCGGTGACGATGTACTCGATCTTGCCTCCAATCCTCACGGACTGGCCGCTGGCCGCCAGCGCCTCCGCGGCGACGGTGTGGTGCCCGCCGGCCTTGTATTCCTCCGGGCGGCGGGACAGCTTGCGGACGATGACCAGCTCGTCGGCCGTGACGCGGCCCGCGGCGATACGGGCGGCCTCGCCGCGGACGCAGGCCGCGACCTCCGGGAGCACGGCCCGGAAGCCGGCCGCGTCCCGCGCGGCGGCGAGCATGTGCAGCACGCGGTCCTGCACCTGTTTCGCGATGGCCGGGCGGTCCTGGCGGCGCACCTCCAGGCCGCGGACGAGGACTTCGCCGTCCTCGCTGGCGAAGTACTTCTTCTTCAGCCCTTTCTTCCCCCCGGGGCGCTCCGGGACGAAGAGCACCCAGCGGCAGACGTGCTCCAGCTTGAGCTCCATCTCGAACGCCGCGCTGACCCGGTCGCAGAACGCCTGATAGGAGCCGCGGTCGCCGCCCTGGATGAACAGCGAGTCCGTGTCGGCGTAGACCACGTTGAAGCCCGCGGCCTCGGCCATGTCCCGGGCCTGCAGCAGGTACCAGCGGCCGTACGCGGGGATGGAACGGTTGCCGTCCACGCTCCGGAAGTTGTTCAGCGCGAACTGCATGTACCCGTACGGGCTGACCAGCTGCATCTTCAGGGACCGGTAGAGCACGTCCAGCCGGCGGTACTCGTCGCTCTCCGGGTCCAGCGCCTTCAGCCGCCGCTTCACCGCGTCCCGCTCCGCCAGGACGCGCCCGAACACCTCCGGGTAGACGCCCCGGCGCTTCGTGCAGATGTGGAAGCCGAGGAACGGCACCTTCTCCCCGCGCTCCGCGCACTCCGGGTGGCGGCAGTTGATCGTCTCGGGGCTGATGTTGTGTTTTACGAAGATGCGCGGGAACAGCGAGGAGAAGTCCACGATGGCCACGTTCTCGTGGAGCCCGGCCTCCGGCGTGATGACTAAGCCGCCGTTCTCCTTCAGCCGCTCGACCGCAGGGGTCTTGAAGCCCTCCGGGAACTCCTGCTCGTCCGGTATCACGGTCGACGCGATGAGCGCGGAATTCACCGCGGACGCGTTCATGAAGCCGTGCTTCTCCCGGCAGACCGAGTCCAGCGGCATCAGGCACCGCTGGCACCACGACAGCAGCATCGGGAGCCGCTCCTGCGCGAGCCGGTGCACCATGGCGGCGGGAGTAGCCCCGTCTTTGCCGAACTCCGAGCCGAACACGGAGTCCAGCGTCAGGCCGGTGCGCTTCAGGTCGGCGTCCGTCCGGGCGTCCTTCCACAGGTCCATGATGACGCGCCCGGGCGCCCGCACCTGCTTCGCCTGCCAGTGCCGGATCGTGCCCCGGGGCAGGTACAGCCGGGTGGGCTCCGGCAGCCGCCCGAGCCGGAGACGGATGCCGTGGTCCCGGGCTCGCAGCCCCAGCAGCGGCAGCGTCTCCCAGTCGGCGTCGAACACCGCGATCGCGTCCGGGTCGGCGGCGTCGATGGCCTCCTGCAACGCGCGGAGCAGGTCCCCTTCGGCGCCGGAGAACTTACGCTCGGTGAGCGTACCATCTCCGAGCGCGCGCTGCTCGTCGCCCGTGCAAACCGATATCGCGTCGAGGCGGCATTCGGCCGGCACCCGCGAGCTGAACGAGGGATAGACTGACATGAGCCGGAAGTCCCCCGCGTCGCCCGGGCCCTCGTACGCGATAGCCTTGAGCATCCCGTCCCGGCACTCGGCCGTGACCTTCGAGTGCGGCGGTATCCGCCGGATGAAGTGCCACTGCAGCTCCGCCGGCAGCTTCCGCTCGGCGAATCGCACCGCCGCCGGCGCCCGGGCGGCGATCTCGCGCATGGTCTCCTCCGCCCGGCGCTCGTCCGCGAGGAAGGCCCGGATGACCGGCGCCTTCTCGGCCGCGTAGATCGACGGGTAGCGCAGGGACGTCTCGGTGTGGTGGACGTTGTCGTGCTGTGCGACCGCGTGCTCGACCATTGCAGCGTTGCCCGACGGGACGATGGCGAATGACGGGCGAAACTCAGCGTCCTCGATACACGTCACGCCGCCAGGGCCGCGGATCCAGAGCAGGTAGCCTCCGGGGAGCGCGTCGGTCGAGGCCCTGTGCCACACGTCGATGAGAGTGCCGGTTATTCGCATATGCTTCCTCCGCAATAACAATCGGCGGGGGAGTAGATAAGCCCGAAGAATAAGCGACGCGAAAATAATGCGGCCGCGTCGGGTGGCCCGAATCGCGCGAGGAGCCACGCCGAATGTCTTTATCTATGGCCGTCGCAAGTGCCCTGTAGACACTCAGGCCGCCGGGAGAGACGGAGACATGCGGATAGCCCTGCTCGGACCGCCTGCCATGGCGTATCCTTTCGCATTGCTGGCGTATAGTGTCCTGACCACGAGTATCTTAGAGCCTTCTATCAGGACACCTGCCCCGGTCATCCCGGTGCCCGGGCCTTTTCGATACAGAGAATTGCCCGATATGCGGGCATATACTGATATCCCGATAAAATACTGTTAAAATCAGCGATTTGATTATTGAAAATCATATAGATATCATGCGAATGATAGCAACGTGAACCCCGGATGCCCGGAATTGCCACGATAGGGGACATTAACGTCGATCTGATCGTACAGATAGAGAGGATGCCGGACCCCGGCAAACAGGTCCTTGTCCGCGACTTCCGGCTGAACGGCGGGGGCTGCTCGGCCAATTTTTCTCTCGCCTGCGCCCGGCTGGGGTTTGACGTGCAGCTGTTCGGAAAGGTCGGCGACGACGTCTTTGGCAATTACGTCCTCGTGGAGCTGGACGAAAACGGTGTGGACACGAAGAACGTCCTGCTCACCAATGAGAAGACCGGCCTGACGTTCGCCATGCTGCAGGGCGCAGAGCGCTCCTTTATCACGTTCCGGGGCGAAAATGCGACGTACAGCCTGGACGAGATTCCCGTTGAAAACATCGACGCTGACCTCGTCCATCTGCCATCGTACTTTTTAATGGACGGTCTCCGGCGGCATTATGTAACGCTGATCGATCTCCTTCATGCGGCAGGCCTCAAGGTATCGTTCGACACCGGCTGGGACCCGAAAGGGTTCATTCGCCAGACCGTCGACCCTCTTTACGATATTCTGCCCCGGGTGGACGTGTTCCTGCCGAACATCGACGAGGCGAGGGGCATTCTGGGCCTGGGCGCGGACGCGGGACCGGACAGGGCTGCGGAGGCCTTGCTTAAAATCGGGGTCAAGACGGCGGTCGTAAAGATGGGAGAGCGGGGCTGCTGGGTGGCCGATAGGAACACGTCCGGGTTCGTCCCCGCGTTCGGGGTGGAAGCCGTTGATTCGACCGGGGCCGGAGACAATTTTGCCGCCGGGTTCATCAGCGCCTATATCAGCGGGAAGTCGCCGCGCGAGGCTGCGGTGATCGGAAGCGCGACGGCAGCGCTCAAGATTGGCGGCATTGGCTGGCCCGCGTATCCAGACCGGTTGCAGGTCAACCAGTTTCTGGCAGCAAGAGGATTCGGGGGGCTATAGCCGGGCTATGACATAGGATGCAGCCGGCCCGGCCCTGACAACGTTCGGGTGATCGAAATGAGAACAAAGACCGTGAAAGATATCGATGTTACTTCGAAAAGAGTGCTGGTGAGGGTCGATTTTAACGTGCCGATGGGCCCGGGAGGGATCAGGGACGATACGCGCATCAGGGCGTGTCTTCCCACCATACGATACCTGATCGATAAGCGTGCCCGGGTCATCCTGTGCTCCCACCTGGGCCGGCCGAAGGGAAAGGTCGTCGAGTCGCTGCGGCTGGCCCCGGTGGCCGGACGACTGTCGGAGCTGCTCGGCCGGCAGGTGAAATCGCTAAAGGACTGTGTCGGCCCTGATGTTGAGACAGAGGTATCAGCCATGCGTGACGGGGACGTGGTGCTCCTGGAAAACCTGCGGTTCCACCCGGGAGAGGAGACAAACGATCCCGGCTTTGCCCGGGCGCTGTCCCGCCTGGCAGACGTCTATGTCAACGACGCCTTCAGCGCGAGCCATCGCGCGCACGCCTCGATCGTCGGCGTGACCCGGTACCTCCCCTCCGTTGCCGGTTTTCTCATGGAAAAGGAGCTCACGGTGCTGGGAGGGCTCCTTGAAAACCCCGAGAAGCCGTTCGCCGCAGTGATCGGCGGTGCAAAGGTAAGCGGAAAGCTGGGAGTCATGGAAAATATCGCGACCGGAGTGGATGCGCTGATCGTTGGTGGCGGCATGGCGGCGACGTTTTTAAAAAGCGAAGGTTACGGAGTCGGAAAATCGCTCGTGGAAGACGACAGGCTGCAGTATGTCCGGGACCTGTCGGAAAAGGCCCGGTCGCTGGACGTCAGTCTCCTCCTGCCGGCAGACGTAGTCATTACCGAAAACCTCGACGGCAGCGCAGGGTCGCGGACGGTGCTGGTGGGCGACATACCTGACGGCTGGGCGATAGCAGACATCGGTCCGGTGACCATAGCGAATTATACCAGGGAGCTCGGAGAATGCAAAACTGTGTTCTGGAACGGCCCGATGGGCGTGTTCGAGGTGCCGGAGTTCGCGGCCGGGACCCGGGAAATTGCCACGGTAATGTCAACGCTCGGCGCGGTCACGGTCGTGGGCGGCGGCTCCACCGTTGAGGCGGTGAGCTCGCTCGGGCTGGCGGATAAGATGACACACGTCTCCACGGGCGGGGGTGCGACGCTCGAGTTCCTCTCGGGCAAGCCGCTTCCCGGCATCACCGCGCTGGCGGACGCTTCCCGGCGGGTCCTGCCAGCATGAGGTGTTACACAGGTCCGACAGGCAGGGACAGATTTTTAAGGCACCCTCGAGGGTTGCCGATCATTATCGATGTCCTGCTGGCATCTTCAACGATAGTCGCAGCGCTCTGGGCTGGCGTTGACAGGGTCATACCTATCGAAGATGCTGAGGAAGCGCTGGCGGTCGGTAAAGAGCTCAATGCGGTGCTCGTGGGGGAGCGCCACGGGATCCAGATCAAGGGCTTCGATTTTAACAGTTCACCCCTGGCGATGCTGGAGACGGGGCTGGCCGGGAAGACCATCGTGATCACGACCGCCCACGGCACCCGCGTCATGGTGGAGGGCGGCATCATCGCCACCACGCTGAACGCAGGCGCGGTCGCTGATCGGATAAAACTAACCGACCGCGCTTACATCCTGGCATCGGGTACAGGCGAAGACCTCATGGCGGCCCGGCTCATCGAGTACCTGGCCCGGGCCCCGGTAAAGGGGTATCCGGCGGGTGATAGGTCAGAGATCATCGCGAACGACCCGCTGTCCTTGAAATTGCTCGACGACATCAGGAACTCGGAGACCGGCGAGATATTATCGCGACGGGGCCATAAGGGCGACGTGGACTTCGTATGTTCCGCGATCAACAGGTTCCCTATCGTGCCCGTATATCGAAACGGCTACATTAAATAATGCCCGGCGCAAGGGGCCCTGGTGTCGTGTCAGGGCCATAATGTCGCATTTTTCCCGGATGTTTTCAGGCAGTGTCTCTACGGGCTGCCAGCGCCAGGGCATCGTCGCTTTCCCGGCCTCATACGCGTGCGCGCGAGCGTCGGCCCCTCCCGCACCGTGCTCCCCATTCCACTACCTGGCTTGACACGACACTAGAACTTGGCCATGCCACCATACGGGGCGATGCGATCAGGCATGACTTTCTACGCCGCCACCGGCAATGACGGCGGTATTCACGACGTTGCGGGGGTGGCCCCGGACATACGCCTCGACATTCTCGACCGTCACGCGGGTACAGTCGTCCACCGACTCCCGGGTCAGGAAGGCGATATGGGGCGTGAGCACCACGTTATCCAGCGCCCGGAGCGGACTGTCCGGGGGAAGGGGCTCGACCTCGAAGACGTCCAGCCCGGCCCCGGCTATCCGCTTCTCCTTCAAAGCGGCGGCGAGCGCGCGCTCGTCCACGATCTTTCCCCTGGCCGTGTTGACCAGGATAGCCGTCGGCTTCATCCTCGCGATCTCTGGCGCGCCGATCATGTGCTCGGTTTGCGGGGTGAGAGGCAGGTGAATGGTAACGATGTCGGATTCCGCGAGCAGGCTATCGAGGTCTGTGAACTTCACGCCCAGCGCCCGGGCCCGCTCCGGATCGGGATTGCGGGTGGTCGACAGCACGTTCATGCTGAAGCCGTGGGCGATCTGGATGACCCTCCTGCCGATGTGGCCCGTGCCCAGGACGCCGATGGTCTTACCCATCAGCTCGCTGCCCATGTAGCGTCTCCAGTCGAACAGGCCTTTGTGCAGGTCTGTGTCCGCCCGGTCGACCTTCCTGAGCAGGTTCAATGCCAGGGCAAAGGCGAACTCGGCGACCGAATCGAAAGCGTAGCCGGGCACGTTGGAGACGACCACGCCTCGCGCGGTGGCGGCCTGCATGTCCACGTTATCGTAGCCGGTCTGCCAGAGGGCGATCATCCTTAACAGAGGAGCGTTGCGGATCGCCCCGGCGGTGAACGCGTGTCTTCCCGATATCACGATCTCCGCGTCCCTGATCCGCGTGGCCAGCTCGTCATCCGAAGCTGGCACGTTGTCGTAGGTTACGAGATCGCCTAGTGCTTTTAGCCTGGCCTCATATCCGGCCGTCAGGTATATCGGCTCTGAAATTACGATCTTCACACCATCACCTTCTTAACCGTCGTTTGCGACATTAAATCCCCGATTTCTTTTCGATGTCGACGACTCGCTTCGTGATCTTCATCACGGTGTCCGGGTTGAGGGATATCGAGCTGATCCCCTCTTTGACCAGGAAATCGGCGTACTCGGGATAATCGCTGGGCGCCTGCCCGTCGAGGGCGCTGTGTTTGCCGTTCCTCCGGGCGCCCTGGATAATCCACGAGACCATCTTCATCGCCGCCGGATCGCGCTCGTCGAACTCCGATGCCAGTATCTCCGAGTCCCGGTCTATCCCCAGGGCGAGCTGGGTGAGGTCGTTGGAGCCGATGGAGATGCCGTCCACGTACTGGCAGAACTCGTCGATGAGAACCTCGTTGCCCGGGATTTCGCCCATCATGAAGACCTCCAGCCCGTTCTCCCCCCGCCTGAGGCCATTTTTCGCCATTTCCTCCTGCACTTTCTTCATCTCCTCGATCCGGCGGCAGAAGGGTATCTTGACGATGACGTTGGTCAGCCCCATGGTCTCCCGGACCTTTTTCATCGCCCTGCACTCCAGGGCGAAACCCTCGCGGTAGCGCTCGTTGTAATAGCGGGACGCGCCCCGGAAGCCTATCATCGGATTGTTCTCGTGCGGCTCGAAGTACTCGCCGCCGAGGAGGCTGGCGTACTCGTTGGACTTGAAGTCGCTGAAGCGCACGATCACCGGCTTCGGGTAGAAGGCGGCGGCGATGGTCCCCACGCCCTGGGAGAGCTTGTCGATGAAATATTCCTCTTTGCTGCTGTAGCCGTAGGTCAGCGCCTCGATCTCCTTTCTTACGCGCTCGTCCGCGATCTTTTCCGGATGTATCAGGGCCATCGGGTGTATCTTGATATAGTCGCTGATGATGAACTCGATCCGGGCCAGCCCGCAGCCGTCGTTGGGGATCATGGAGACGGCGAACGCTTCCTCCGGGTTCCCGAGGTTGATCCTTATCTGCGTCTTTGGCCGGGGCAGGCCTTTCAGGCTGGTTTTCTCCACGTGGTACGGCAGCTTGCCCGCGTAGACGTTGCCTATGTCGCCCTCGGCACAGCAAACGGTCACCTCCTGGCCCGTCGGGATCTTTTCCGTGGCACTATCGGTGCCCACGACGGCCGGGATGCCGAACTCCCGGCTGACGATGGCCGCGTGGCTGGTCCTGCCGCCGCTGTTGGTCACGATGGCCGAGGCGATCTTCATGGCAGGCTCCCAGTCAGGGGTCGTCGTGTGGGCCACGAGCACCTCCCCCGGCCGGATGTCCGACAGGTGGGCGACGTCCTTGATCACGCGGGCCTTCCCCGTGCCGATCTTCTCGCCCACGCTCTTGCCGGTGGCCAGCACCGGGCCTTTCCGGTCCAGGATGTACGTCTCCAGGACGTCCCGCGGTTTCTGCGACTGCACGGTCTCCGGCCGGGCCTGGACGATGAACAGCTCGTTCAGCTCGCCGTCTTTCGCCCACTCGATGTCCATGGGCTTGCTCTTGCCGGCTTTTTCGGAATAATGGTCCTCGATGATCAGGGCATATTTCGCCAGTGTCAGCACCTCGTCATCGGAGAGGCAGAACCGTCTCCGGTCGTCCTCCGGGACCGGGACGTTCCTTGTCAGCTCTTTCTCCTTGCCCGACCCGTAGATCATCTTGATTTGCTTGTCCCCGAGCGTCTTCTTGATGACCGGCCGGAAGCCTTTCCTCAACGTGGGCTTGAACACGTAGTACTCGTCGGGGTTCACGGCCCCTTTGACGATGTTCTCTCCGAGGCCGTAGGAGCTGGTGACGAAGACGACGTCCCGGAAGCCCGTCTCGGTGTCCAGGGTGAACATGACGCCGCTGGACGCGAGGTCGGACCTCACCATCTTCATGATGCCGACGGAGAGCGCCACCTTGAAGTGGTCGAAATGGTTGTCGATGCGGTAGGAGATGGCCCGGTCGGTGAAGAGCGAAGAGTAGCATTTCACTAGAGCGTCCTTCAGCTCGTCGTAGCCCCGCACGTTCAGGTAGGACTCCATCTGGCCGGCGAAGGACGCCGTGGGCAGGTCTTCGGCCGTGGCAGAGCTACGGACGGCTACGTCGGTTTCCGGGCCGTACTGCTCGCAGAGCCGGTCATAGGCGGCCTTGATCTCCCGCCACATATCGTCCGGGATACTGGCGTTCAATATCAGTTCCCGGGCTCTCCGGCCCCGCTCGTTCAGGTCCCTGATGTTCGACTTATCCAGGCCCGACATTGCCTCTTTGAGCTTATCCAGGATGCCTGCCGACCGGAGGAAATGCCAGTATCCCCGGGCGGTGACGGCAAAGCCATTCGGGATCCGTACGCCCTTCGGGGACAGCTCCCGGTACATTTCCCCCAGGGAAGCGTTCTTGCCGCCCACCTGGGGCAGGCTTTCCATCCCGAACTCGTCGAACCAGAGAATATCCTTTTTCGTTACAGTAACTGTCCCCACCCTATTTTCGATCATGATCACACCCCCGGTGATTCAACCGCACCGGTAACCGGTGAATTGCCACATCGGCATCTGCCTGCGCACCATCCATAAATGAAATCCCCGTGTGTACATAGATCGAACGGACTAAAAAAACCGGGCATATATTTTATCACCCCGGGACCGGGCACATCATGAATACCGCGGTGTTCATGTCAGCCTTTTCACATTTGCGATGGCCTCAAATTTTATGCATTGAGAGCGACATTTCAAGCGATCACCATGTCTGACGGACCACCAGTAGCCAGCAAGATACTCCTCATTGTCATGGACGGGGCCTCCGACAGGCCGGTCAACGGGACGACACCGCTGGCCAGCGCGGATACGCCTAACCTCGATGCGCTGGCTTATGGCGGGATCAACGGGATCATGGACACGGTGGGCATCGGCGTGCGCCCCGGATCGGACGTATCGCATCTCGCCATTCTCGGGTACGACCCTTTTAAATATTATACCGGCCGTGGGCCGTTCGAAGCGGCGGGGATCGGGATCGACGTGAAGCGCGGCGACATCGCTTTCCGTTGCAATTTCGCCACGGTAGAGGACGGCATCGTCAGAGACCGGCGGGCCGGGAGGATCGAGGACACGGACGAGCTGGCCCGGGCGATCCGGGAAAAGGTGAAAGTGCCCGGCGTGGACATCATCTTCAAAAGGTCCACCGGACACCGGGCTGCGCTGGTGTTGAGAGGCAAAGGCCTGTCGCCGGATATCACTGACACAGACCCGCACAAAAGCGGAGTTCCGTTGAGCGAGTGTCGCGCGACGACCGGCTCGGCCGGGGCGAGGCATACGGCCGACATCGTGAACAGCGTTTCCAGACAGGTCATCGAAGCCCTCGATCACCATCCCGTGAACATGGCGCGAAAAGAACGGGGCCTTCTGCCCGGCAACGCCATACTGATAAGGGGTGCGGGAGACGTGCCGGATTTACCCGGTTTCCACGGCAAATATGGCATGAAGGGGGCGGTCGTCGCTTCGCCCGGCCTGATCATCGGCATCGGGAAGCTTTGCGGCATGGAATGCCACACCATAGGAGGCTTGGGGATCGAGCTGTCCGGCTCGGTGGCCGACGAAAAGATCGACAAAGCAGTGGCCGAGCTTCGCACGCACGATTTTGTCCTGGTGAACGTCAAGGGCGCAGACGAGGCGGGACACGACGGCGACTTCGAGCGGAAAGCGAGGTTCTTCGAGGAGATGGACATCTCGTTCAAAGGGCTGTTACACCTGCCGGACGTCCTCGTCATCGTCACGGCCGATCACAGCACGCCGGTATCGGTCAGGGGCCATTCGGCCGACCCGGTGCCGATCGTTATGCACGGGCCGGGCGTCCGTATCGACGACGTCGACCGCTACAGCGAGCTCATCGCGCATAAAGGCGGGCTGACCAGGATCAAAGGCCTTGACGTCATGCCCATAGCGATGGACCTCCTCAACCGGACAAAAAAGTTCGGGGCATGAACCCGCTCATGCCGGTGCAGGGGCGCCATTCGAAGCTTCTTTTCAGGGATATTCTTCGCAAATCGTTATTTTTATGCTGCCTGTACCTGTTAAACGTGGGGGATTTTAAGTGGCTGATAAGATCAAAGTTGCGCTCAACGGCTACGGGACGATAGGCAAGCGCGTCGCCGATGCCGTCGCACGGCAGGACGACATGGCGCTGGTCGGGATCGCGAAGACCCGCCCGGACTATGAGGCATATGTGGCGGCTGAAAAAGGATACGATATCTATGCGGTCGACGCTGCCAAAGCAGGACCGGTATTCAAAGAGGCGGGGCTACAGATCGCCGGCTCCAACGAAGAGATGATCAGGAAGGCCGACATCGTCGTGGATGCGACCCCGAAGGGGATCGGCGCGAAAAACAAAGCGCTGTATGAGAAGCTGGGCAAGCCTGCCATCTTCGAGGGCGGGGAGAAGCACGAGCTGACGGGAATCTCGTTTAACGCGGCGGCCAATTTCGACGAGGCCATCGGCAAGCAGTACGTCCGGGTGGTCTCGTGCAACACGTCGGCGCTCTGCAGGCTCGTCTACGCCATCGACTCCGCCTTCGGCATCCGGCACGCGCACGTCACGCTGGTGCGCCGCGCTGCAGACCCGGACGACATCAAGAAGGGCCCCGTTAACGCGATCGTGCCCGATCCGATCACGCTGCCATCGCACCATGGCCCCGACGTCCAGTCCGTGATGCCGCACATCGACATCGTCACGGCAGCCCTGAAGGTGCCTACCACACTCGCGCATGTGCACTCCGTCAGCATCAGCGTGAAAGGCACGCCCCTGCGGCAGGACGTCGTCGACGCGCTCAGGAAATGGCCCCGGATATGGCTGATCCCGCCTTTGTACGGGATCAAGTCCACCGCCGGCGTGATGGAGCTGGGCAGGGTGCTCGGCCGGCCCAAAGGCGACATGATGGAGAACGCCGTATGGGAGGAATCCGTCTCGGTCGATAAAAACGGCAACATCAGCCTCTTCCAGGCCGTCCACCAGGAGTCGGACGTCATCCCCGAAAACATCGACTGCATCCGGGCGATGACCGGGCTCGCGAAGGACAAGCTGAAATCGATGGCCAAAACGGACCGGTCGCTGGGCATCGGTACGCTGAAGCCGTGGAGGGACTTCCCGCCGCATGCAGAGGGTGTGGAAGCAGTCACGGCGAGATAGGCCAATATAAAAATCCGGGCATAGCGCCTGAAGCACGTAGCTCCGGCGAGAAAAGGTTTGGGCCGCGTGACGGGGCAGAGCTACCAGCCGCCGATCACTGTGACGACGGGGCTATTCGCCTGTCAGGATCATGGGGGCATTTCTCTGGACAAACCGACAATAGGCCTGCAAGAAGCGGAAAAGAGATCGATTGCAGACCTGATGCAACTATTTTCGACGACCGATGCAGGCCTGACCGATGCAGAAGCAGATCACCGGCTACAGGCCTTTGGCCCGAACGAGATCACGGAAAAAAAGGTGAACCCGCTGATCAAGTTCCTGTCCAACTTCTGGGGGCCGATCCAGTGGATGATCGAGGCGGCGGCGGTCATATCTTTGATAATCGGGCACCTGGAAGACTTCGCCATCATCGTCGTGCTCCTGTTCATCAATGTCATCGTGAAATACGCCCAGGAAAGCAAGGCGGGCAACGCGATCGAGCTGCTGAAGAAAAAGCTCTCGCCCTCGGCCAGGGTAAAGCGCGGGGGCCGGTGGCGGGAAGTCAACGCCCGCGGGCTGGTGCCGGGCGATATCATCCGGGTGAGGCTCGGCGATATCGTGCCGGCCGACGCCAAGCTGATCGGCGGGGAGTACCTGGAGATCGACGAATCGGCGCTGACCGGAGAATCGCTGCCGGTGGACAAGAAGATAAATGATGTGGCGTATTCAGGGTCGATCGTCCGGAAAGGAGAAATGGATGCCCTCGTCGTCGCCACAGGGATGGACACCTATTTTGGCAAGACCGCAAAGCTCGCCGAAAAGATCGCCGCGCCGAGCCACTTCCAGAAAGCGGTCGTCCGGATCGGGAATTACCTCATTGCAGTCACGCTGATGCTCGTGCTGCTGATCTGTGCCATCGAAATATGGCGCGGACACGACATCTTCTACATCCTGCAGTTCGCGCTGGTGCTGACCATCGCCGGCGTGCCGGTCGCGCTGCCGGCGGTACTGTCCGTCACCATGGCGGTGGGAGCTATCGCCCTGGCGAAAAAAGAGGCGATCGTCAGCAAGCTTGTCGCCATCGAGGAAATGGCGGGCATGGACGTCCTCTGCGCCGACAAAACCGGGACGATCACGCAGAACAAGATTAGCGTGGCCGACACGGCGCCGCATGGCAGCTTTAAGGCAGACGACGTGCTCCTTTATGCCGATCTGGCTTCGAGGGAGGAGGACCGGGATCAGATAGACCTGGCCATCATTATGAAGCTGAGAGAAAATGCGTCGCTCGCTTCTTTGGCCGACCGGTACCATACATTAAGCTTCAAGCCGTTCGACCCGGTCTGGAAACGGACCGAGGCCGTGGTTAGAAAAGACAGCGGCGAGCTCAAGGTGACCAAAGGCGCGCCGCAGATGATCGTCGCCCTGTGCAAGGGCGACGAAGGCTTCGAAACCGAGGTAAACCAACAGGTGGAACGGTTCGCAGGCAGAGGCTATCGCACGTTAGGCGTCGCGAGAACCGTGAATGGCGACCGCTGGGAGTTCGTGGGCGTCATCGCCCTCCACGACCCGCCGAGGGCCGATTCCGGGCAGACCATCAAAACGGCGCAGGCTATGGGCCTGGACGTGAAAATGATCACAGGGGACCACGTGGCGATCGCCCGCGAGATCGCGCGAGTGGTCGGCCTGGGCACGAACATCCAGCCCCAGGACGCGATCGTCGGCGTCCCCGACGAAAAGGCCGGGGGGATCGTCGAGCGCGCGGACGGGTTCGCGCAGGTATTCCCGGAGCACAAGTACCGCATCGTGGACCTGCTGCAGAAGATGGGGCACATCGTCGGCATGACAGGCGACGGGGTCAATGACGTGCCCGCGCTGCAGAAGGCCAACGCGGGGATTGCCGTGGCCGGGGCGACCGACGCGGCCAAGTCGGCGGCGGCCATCGTGCTCACGCTTCCCGGCATATCGGTCATCATCGACTCGATCAAGGAAAGCCGGAAGATCTTCCGCCGGATGACGAACTACTCGATCTACCGCATGGGCGAGACCATCCGCCTCGTCTTCTTCATTACGCTCTCCATCATTGTCTTCAACTTCTACCCGATCTCTGCCCTGATGGTCGTGCTGCTCGCCCTGCTGAACGATTTCCCCATCATGACGATATCCTATGATCACGTCAAATATTCGAGCAGGCCGGAGCGCTGGAACATGCGGACGCTGCTGGGAGTATCGACAGCGCTGGGATTGTTCGGCGTCCTGGCTTCGTTCAGCCTGCTGTACATCGGGGTCAACGTTTTTCACCTCAACCACGACGTCCTGCAGTCGTTTATCTACCTCAAGCTCTCGGTCGCCGGGCATCTGTTCCTGTTTGCGGCCAGGACCCGGGGCCCGTTCTGGTCTGTCAGGCCGGCGCCCATCCTGCTCATAGCGGTCGTCCTCACGCAACTGATAGCCACACTAATCACGGTCTACGGCATCCTGCTGCCGGCGATGGGATGGGGGCTGGCGCTTTTCGTCTGGGGCTACGCGTTCGCGTGGTTCCTGGCGACGGATTTCCTGAAGCTCGGTATATACCGGATCCTGGAGAAAGAAAAAGTCGCGCTGATGTGAGTGGTCAATACTCCACCATTACCCGGATGTCGCCACGCTTTTCGATGACGTCGACCAGCGTGCCGCTGATCCTCTGCTGGAACACCAGATCGACCTGTGAGTCCCCCACCCTTATATCCCGGATGTTGACATTATTCAGCCACCGCGGGAGGTACGGGTTGGCAAAGGTCAGCCGGTGATGCAGGGCGTCGGGTCGGAAGCCGAGCGACGTCGAAAGCATGTACGGCATCGTCCCCGAAGACCACGCCTGCGGGCTGCAGGCGACCGGGTATTTGACGGGCACGTTGTGTATGCCCCGGTCGAACCCCGCGAAAAGCTCCGGCAGGCGGAACTGCGTATAGGCGCTGGCCGCCTCGTACATGGCCGTGAAGAGCGTGGTCGACTTGTCCTGATACCCGTACCGATACAGGCCATTGGCGATGAGGGAGTTATCGTGAGGCCAGACGGTCCCGATATGGTATCCCAGCGGGTTGTACCGCCGCTCCTTCGACGAGAGCGTGCGGATGCCCCAGCCGGTGAACATGTCCGGCTCGAAGATGCGCCCGGCGACGTGCGGGGCATACTTTTTGTCGATGATCCCCGACCAGAGACACCGGGCCGGGTTGGACGAGATGACCTCGCACTTCCCCCGGGCGTCGACGGCCATCGCGAAAAAGCCCCGGTCGTCCATCCAGAAGGCCTCGTTGAATCGCTTCTTCAGGTCCCCGGCCTCTCTCTTTAGCCTGCCCGCATCATCCTTCCTGTCGATCAGGTCGAACAGTGTCGCGATGCGGTTTTTTGCCATGTAGACGTAGCCCTGCGCTTCCGCCACGGCAATCGGAGGCCGGGCCAGCGAGCCGTCTGCGTGCATGACGGCGTCCCAGGAGTCTTTCCATCCCTGGTTAAAGAGCCCTGCCCGGGACCTCGTGGCATAGGAAAGAAACCCGTTGCCTGCCAGGTCGGAATTGTCGATCCACGCGAGTGCCGCCTCCACGTTATGCAGGAGCTCGTTAAACAGCCCTGTATCCCCGGTCCAGTCCACGTACTCTGCCATCAGGATTAAGAAGAGGGGCGTCGCGTCCACGCTCCCGTAGTACGGCGTCTGCGGGATCTCGTTCAGGTTGGCCTTTTCCCCCACTCTCAGCTCGTGTAATATCCTGCCCGGCTGCTCATCCCTCCAGTCATCATGGGTCTTGCCCTGGTAATGCGCCAGTACTTTCAGCGTATTCCGGGCGATATCGGAGCGATACGGCAGTACCTGGATGGCCGAGATGATGCTGTCCCGGCCGAACAATGTGTCATACCAGGGCACGCCGGCCGCACAAAACGTACGTCCGCCCATGCTCATGTGCATCATGCGAAGATCGAGCATCGAGCGGAGCAGAATCCGGTTAAAGAGGCTGTTATCGGTCTGAAAATTTCTGGTGCGATCGAGTTCCTCCTGGTATGACCGGTCTATCTGCCCCAGTAAATTTTGTATACTGACGGCTGAGGGCATTTGGGACCGGTCGCCAGGGGGCAGGTCTTCGACAAAGATACGTATGCGTATTTGCTGCGAACTGCGGGGTTCCAGGTCGAAACGAAACGCGCATAATCCCCCGTCGACTGCTGCAGGCGCAGGGCTGAACTCGACTTTCGTATTCCGCGTATGCCCGTCGCGTCCCAGATACGACAGGCACAATATTTTTCCGTCATACCGCAGCGGCATCAGGCGGCCTTCCGTGCCCCCGGCCACGCCCCGGACGGCGAAGATGTCACTGAAGTCCGCCGCCAGCTCGATGGTCATTTCGATCGCGACCGTAAACACGTTGAAGTTATTCACGGTGATCGTCTCGATCACGCACCCGGGTATGACCACGTTGCGGCTGACGCTGATCGTCTCCTTATTGACATACTGGCCGTTCCGGTCGTTAAAGTCCGGGTTGGTCAAAAAAGTCATGGACTCGTAATTGTTTTGATCGCTCGACAGGGTCTCAGTCAATCGCTGGCCGTTGATCTTCAGGTAATAGCCGCTCAGAAATCGGCAATCGTTATAATAAAGGCCGTACCCGAAATTATTCTTTACCGGGATATTGCCGTTCGGCCGGGTAACCATCGTCAGATTGTTCTCCCGGATGACCAGCGCACCGATAATGTTGGTCGACCTGGTATGCTTTTTATAAGTGATCTCGCGGCCAGCCATCGGAACGTCCTCCCCAGGTATTTGATACCGGGTATCAGACAATGTCGGAATGTATTTGTGACAATAAATGGTTTTTTCGCTTTACTAGCGTATATTTACTATACCGATAAGTCCTGATCGGGCCAGGTAAACCCGTGTATCGAACCGGATGATCCCGGAGCAGGACGTAGCCCCTGCGCAGGCTCGCTCTGTCATCCGGCCCGGCATCGGGCCAGCGTCGAACCGGGTTTATGCGGATTAAGGGCATCACAAATAAAAATATGCGGGAGCATCTTACTGTTATGTGCGCCAGCACCCGGCTTCCGATGGCAATGGCTGTTTTTATCGCCGTCGTGCTGGCGGGGGCCGTGGCCGAAAAAGCCGATGCCCGGGCCAGTCTCGCGGACGTCCTGGCAACAGGGCCCAACGGGTTCGAGCCGGCGGGCTATGACCGGGTTGGCACGGCGACCAGCACGGTTATCGATGTCCTCGGCTGGAACGCCACCAGGGCGATGGGCAATGTGGGCATCGGCGATGGCAGCCTGACGGCCCTCGACGATACGAGCAACGTCAAAGCGGAGTACCCCGTCATGGACATCATGAGCGCCGACATTTCCAGCGCCCCGTGGAGTCCGGGCCTGGCACCTTCAAATGTCACCGATACAGCGGTCGGGAACAGCACCGGCCTGCATGCCGGTAACGCCACTGTCCGGCGTCAGGCTGGCGACGACCGCCTTACGTATGCCCTGTATCACCCCTTACGTATCGGCAGGCCGGTCGATGACCTGCTATACGAGCACCCGCTGGCCACCCCCGGTACCACCTGCTGCAGGCTCGTGGGCGTGAGGATGCCGTCCGGGGCCCTCGTGAACGCAGGTATCAAATGTACGGGCTACGGGTATTAGCCCGGGATAATGTCAGGAAGACAGAAAATCCTGGAAAAAGTACGCCTGATCGCATATGAGGCTATGGCTGCATGTCTGTGCGATCGACGGGGCCACTGCCTGCCCCGGCGGGGCATCGCCGTGAGCCGGCATCAGGGAAACGGCAAAAGCAGCGGCATTCTCACTGGCCATATGGCTCATATTGGCCTCCAGGATAATGACGCTGGCAAATGCGGACGGCTGGATAAAGGCGAACTGGCCGGCGCTCACGAACGGGATGCTGATGAATGGCTGCGCGGCGGCCGGCTGTGTGGATAGCGCGATGACCAGCGCAAACGTAAAAACGCTAATGCTTCTCAGCCTCATGTCCCGAAACGCCTCACGATAGAAATACTCAACCTAAATTTATATAGATTATTATATTTTACTTTATTTTATATGATAGCGGATAATAACCCCGCAAAGGTGTACAGACATGATCGAAGGCCAGAAATCCCCTACCGAAACGTACAAAGCGCTTTCGACAGGGGATGCGCTGAAGCGCCTGGGCGCCGACCCGGCGACTGGCCTGTCCGGGGAAAGCGTCCGTGAGAGGGTCCGGGAGTATGGCTACAACGAGGTGCCGGAAAAGAAGCAAAGCGCCGTGACCAACTTTCTCAAGAGGTTCTGGGGCCTCACCCCCTGGATGCTCGAGCTCACGATCGTACTCTCCTATATCTTACACCGGTACGTGGACCTCGTCGTCATCGCCTTCCTGCTGGTAATGAACGCCGTCCTGGGCTTTTACCAGGAGCAGCAGGCCACGAGGGCGGTGGAGTCGCTGAAGCAAAAGCTGAACGTCAGGGCACGGGTGCTCAGGGATAAAGTCTGGGCGCTGATGCCTGCGAGAGATCTGGTCCCGGGAGACATCGTGAGGGTACGATCAGGCGATTTCGTGCCAGCCGACATAAAAGTTGTCGAAGGGAATACAGAGGTAGATCAGTCGGCGCTGACGGGGGAGTCATATTCGGTCGAAAAGAAGGACGGCGACATCCTCTACTCGGGCTCGATCGTCCGGAGGGGCGAGTCCACCGGCGCCGTTGTGTCCACCGGGGTCCGGACGTACTTCGGCCGGACCGCACAGCTCGTCCGTATCGCGAAGCCCAGGCTTTACGTCGAAAAGGTCATCACCGGGCTGCTCAAGTGGCTCCTTTCGCTCGTGATCATACTGCTCGCTATCGCTTTTATCGTCTCCTATATCCGGGGAATCAGCCTGCTGGAGATACTGCCGCTCGCGCTGGTCCTGCTGGTATCCTCGATACCCGTTGCGCTCCCCACCATGTTTACCGTGACCATGGCGTTGGGCTCGCTGGCGCTGGTAAAGAAAGGCGTTCTGGTGACCCGGCTGAGCGCGACGCAGGATGCGGCCATGATGGACGAGCTGTGCGTGGACAAGACGGGCACCATCACCTCGAATAAGCTCACGATAGCCGATATAAGGGCAGCCGGCAGCCATACGAAAGACGAGGTGATCCTGTACGGGGCGCTGGCGTCCCGGGAAGCCAACCGGGACCCCATCGACCTGGCGTTCATCGAGGCCGCGCGGGGCCATGGCCTGGATATCGGCGGATACCGGGAAATACAGTTCATCCCTTTTGACCCGGCCGCCCGAAGGACCGAGTCGACAGTAGAAAAAGACGGGGTGCAGCTCCGGGCCACGAAAGGGGCAGTCACGACGATAGCAGCCCTGTGTGGCCTGGATAGCAAGAGCATGGAAACCCTTGAAAAGGAGATGAACGTGTTTGCCGCCAGAGGCTACAGGACACTCGCGATCGCGGCGGAGAAAGACGGCTCGAAAATGGGCCTGATAGGGGTGGCGGCCCTCTACGATGCCCCCCGCCCGGAATCGGCAAAACTGATCGCCGCGTTAAGGGACCACGGGATAACGACGAGGATGCTGACCGGCGATGCGCTGCCCGTAGCCACCGAAGTGGCGAAGGAGATCGGACTGGGGGCGGAGATCGTCCGGATGGGGGACCTGAAAAAGCTGAGGGCCTCCTCGCCGGAAAAAGCCGAAGAGATCATCGCGCGGAGCAACGGCTTCGCCGAGATTTACCCCGAGGACAAGTACCTGATCGTGAAAGACCTCCAGGCGCACAGGCACGTCGTCGGCATGACGGGCGACGGGGTGAACGATGCCCCTGCGCTACGGCAGGCCGAGGTGGGGATCGCCGTGAGCAACGCCACGGACATCGCCAAGGGCGCGGCCAGCGCCGTCCTCACCCACGAAGGCCTGTCCGACATCCTGGAGCTGGTGAGGACCGGCAGGCAAATCCACCAGCGCATTACCACCTGGATACTGAACAAGATCATCAAGACCTTCGAGATCGTGATCTTCGTCGTCCTGGCGTTCCTGGTCACCGGGGAATACGTCGTCAGCGCCTTCGTGATCGTCCTACTGCTGTTCCTGATCGACTTCGTCACCATCGCGATATCGACGGACAACGTCCGGCCCTCGGTGAGGCCCGAGCGATGGGACATGGCCGCCCTGGTCCGGGTCGCCGTCGTGCTGGGCACGTTCATGGTCATCGAGTCCTTCGGCCTGCTGTTCATCGCGATGCGATACCTCGGCCTGACCGTCGCCACCGGCCTGCACACGTTCGCGCTCGACATGCTGCTCTTCGGCGGCATGTTCACGATACTGGTGGTGCGAGAGCGGGGCCATTTCTGGGCGTCTATGCCGGGCCCGATACTGCTCGCCGCGCTGGCCGGGGACATCGTCGTCACGTCCGTCATCTCGATCGCCGGCATCCCGGGCCTGGTCCCGATCCCCGCGACCCATGTGCTGCTGGCCCTGGGATGGTATTTCGTGTTCGCCCTGGTGGTCAACGACTTCATCAAGACGAATGTGCTGCACCGCCCTGGCACCCGCCATCCCGCATGATACCGGCGCGACAGGATAAATGGTCTTTACTATGTAGCCATTATGGGCCTGCCGATCCGGCGGCAGGGCTCTCGTCGTCCTTCTTCCCGAACTTCAGGTACGTCCGGTAGAGCGCCACCAGCAGCCCGACCGCTAGCGGGGCCGCGAAGAATCCCGAGATGCCGCCCGCCAGGCCGCCGCCGACGAAGGAGAGGATGATCAGCAGCGGGTGGATGTTGGAGGCCCGGTTGATCAGGTACGGCCGCAAGATGAAGTCGGGCGGCACGTAGACGAGGATCAGCGCCGACAGGAAGAAGACTATGGCGATCAGGGGTGACCGGGCGACGTACAGGTAGATGGCCAGCGGGATGAACACCATCATGCCCGACAGGATGGGCACCATCGCGGCGATGAAGACGAACGCGGTCAGCAGGACCATGTTGGGGATGCCGAAGACGAAGAAGATCACGGCCGACATCATGGCGACGAACAATGCCGTGTAGAAGGTGCCGGTGTAGATCCCGGCCAGGATGCGGTCCGCCTCAGTGACGAACGCGCCCAGCGCCGGCCGGAACCGGGCAGGCGTCAGGTGGCCGGCGATCTCGGTGATCAATTGGCCGTCCTTGAGCAGGTAGAAGCAGACGAAGAGGGACACCAGCGCGTTCGTGGCGAAGAGCAGGATGCTGGTGAAGGTCGCGCCGACCGGAATGGCCGAGATGACCGCCATCGCGTAGTCCGTGAGGTTCGCCAGCACGTCGTTCACCTGCGCCATCACGTCGGCCGGCAGGTCGAGCGAGACCAGAATGGCGTTCAGCTGGTCGATCACGTCGCTGCCGTGCTGCGACAGCCAGTCGATCTGCTGCTTCGCCGCCAGGCCCGTGAAGAGGATGACGACGATGACCGGCAGCAGGACGCAAAACGTGGCGATGATCGGCGCGTAGCGGGTGCGCCTGCTGAGAAAGTCCTTGATCGGCCGGGTCACGTAGGCGAAGAAGATGCCGAAGATAATACCGTCCAGCAGCGGCTGCATGAAAAAAATGACGGCCGCTATGACCAAGAAGATGAGGAACGCGACGATGATCGACCACCGGTACCGGTACAGGTACGGTATGGCCCCGCCGCTTTCAGCCGCTGACATGAATATCCGGAGGTTCCTATTGTCGCTGATTGCTTAATTAGTTAGTGTTCATTTCAATTTTTTACCATAGTTTCAAATTATCAATTATTTCCCTGACAGTACAAATCTTATATACGGCTTATGGATAAATGGATTGCTTATAAATCAATTATATTGTGGAAGTGAGGCGCGACAATGAGGGTGAAAACGTGGCGTGCTATAGCGGTACTATCATTATTTTGTTTCATCAGTGTCATCGTATCATTAACTGCGGCTGTACCGGCGCAGGCCCATACGGCCATCCTGACGCCGAATGATTCAGGGGACATTATTTATAATGGAACCGGCACTCATGACGTACCCCTGTATCTTACTATCTCGGCAACAGTGCCATTCCCTGATAACTATATCGTATTTAATGGGGTACATGTACAAAAATCAAACCATTTTAGCATTACTGTCTCTCCAGTCGAGTCATTCTCAGTTAGCGTTGAAATATTGGATATTTTTGGTCAGAAAGTATGGTTCCCCCTCGATAGTACTATGAACGGTAATACGGGGTCATTTGCTAGGGGGGACATTACTCCCGGCACCTATAATATTAAAATCGATGCCCCTCATACCGCTTCTTCGGTATCTGTAACACTAACCTCTAAGTATGTTCCTGATGAGGATGGTAATTATATTGCGGTTTTTAATACGGCAGGCATACCAGATGGTGTCTACTCAATTAAGCAGGATGGCGTGGAAGTAGCGAAAGCGTATGTGGGGCTGGAGCCATATACTATAAATTTCTATAATGAATGGAATTTGATATCTATTCCGTTGACACTAGAGAGTAACGATTTGTCAGATATATTCCCGGCAGATGTATTGAGCCATATCACGGATATCTGGGGCTGGGATGAGTCTGTGCAGGACTGGATATATTATTCGATTAACCCGAACGACTACTTCTATCAGTACTATCCAAAAATTACTGAATTAGAGACTGGTCGAGCCTACTGGGTAAGAATGGAAGGTACGGCTTCTGTGACAGTAGCTGGGACCGTGCCATCCTGTGCGCCAGATAGCCCTGTAGCCCTGGTGAATGAGTGGAATTGTGTCGGCCTCACAGATATGTCCCCTGTGCCAGTTACCACAATGTATCCTGGTGCTACTGATATATGGGGATGGGACCCCGTCGCACAAGACTGGGTGTACTATTCGATCGACCCGAACGACTACTTCTATCAGTACTATCCGAAGATAAACAATATCATGCCTGGTAACGGGTACTGGGTAAGGATGGAGTGAGATAAATGAAAATGAACTACAAGAGTATGCTAATATTATTAGTTCTTTTGTTCCTGATTATTGCTTTGTCAGATATTGCAAATGCAGCTGTAACGCCAAAACCATTTCCGACTGTAAGACCCACGGCTCCACCTTCAGGCGGTGGCGGAGGCAGCTATTACACCCCGCCAGTAATTACCCCGTCGCCCACCCCGTCGCCCGTGCCCCCGAACCGGCTGGACACTCCGCTTCCCTCCAAGGTCAACATAGGCGGCGTGCCGGTCACAATATCGGGGACTCAGGTCTCAGTGCCGCTGGGCTATCTGTTCACCGAGGTCATCAAGAACAACGTCTTCGAGGCCCCGATCACGATGAATGACGGCGGTGCCGCCAAACTGTCGATCACGGTCGAGCCCTCGGGCAGCCAGACCGGCACCATCAAGTCCATGCACCTGATCGCGGAAAAGACGCTGATCAACGGGGGACAGGAGATCGGCGTGACGGTGGATATCGCGCTGGCCGGCCTGCCGTCGGGCAGCAGCATCAGCTTCGACCTGCTGGAGACCAACGCCACTGACATGGCGAAGGTGAACGAGCAGCTTTCGGCGTATAGCGACAGGAGGTTCAGCACGGCGCCGCTCCTGGCGTTCAAGGCCACGAAGAACGGCCTGGAGAACGGCAAGGACATCCTGGGCGCCACGTTCACGTTCACCGTGCCGCGGCCGGACGATTTCGACCCGGGGGCCGCCTATTACGTGGTCCGGGAGAACGACGGGGCCTACGACATCCTGAACGCGACGCTGATCGGCAGCCCGGGCGCGGACCCGCTGGTCTTCGAAGTGGTGTCGCCGCGCGGTCTGTCCACGTTCTCCGTCGTCAAGGGGAATGCAAATACGCCCGTCGTAACCCCGGCGCCCGCGACGCCGACGCCTGCGCCTGCGGCGACGCCTGCCCCCGCTAACGGCATGGGCGGACTGACCGGCATCCTGGTGCTGCTCGGCACGTTCACCGTGGGGCTTGTCGCCGGAGCCGGCATCCTGGTCTTCGTCCTGTGGCTCCGCATCAGGTAGGCCGGCAGGCTTACCTGTCACTTTTTTTATCCGTGCTTTTTCTGATGGTATTTTACGTCAGGGCTTCCTGCGATGGTACGATAAAGTGAATTAAAGGCGTATAAAGAATTATTTTGCATTCTGAGTTAAAATAAAGCGTCTTTTTCATAAGCGCCGGAAGTAAGGGATAAGTATACTTATCTGATAAATTGTCCAAGTATGAGGTGTCAAGCCCATAGCGGCTGGCAAGCACTGAGGGATTACTGATGTTAAAAAAATTACTGGTAACAATTGCGGTTGTGACGATGCTAATGGCCATCGTCCCGCTGTCGTCGGCTGCATCGGATGAGATACAGCCATATAACGGCTGGATCGGGGCGGACTCCCCGCTGTACGGCCTCAAGCTGTTCTTCCAGAAGTTCGACGAGTCCCTGGCGGGCAATGCCAATGCGAAGCTCGTCAGGCAGATGGCTCACGCCGAGGAGCGGTTATCGGAAGCCCACGCGATGGGCCTGCGCAACAACACCGGGGCCATGGAAGCGGCGCTCAACGAATATCGCCTGGCGCTCCAGCAGATGAACGCTACGATGGACGACCCGGCGGTCGACGAGGGCACCTATCTGAACATGTCCCGCCAGATGGAGAAGCACCAGAACCACTTCCGGTACATGGTCAATAACTCCACCCTGACCGAGCAGTCCCGGAACCGCTGGGCGAACGCGTTCAGCTATTGCGAGCAGTTCAAGAACGGGAGGCCGTTCGTCTATGTGAACGACACGGCTTACTTCGTGCCGCCCGGCCAGATGGAGAAGATGAACTGGACGCATGTCCCGCCGGGCATGGCGAAGAAAGGATACCAGGCCCCGCAGCCGACCGTCGTCGACGGAAAAGTATTCTGGCCGTGGGACAAGGAATACAACCACGACTATAACTATAGCTACGAGTACGGCAATGGCACGGGCATCAACCAGGAAACGAACAATTACAGCTACAACAACAGCTACCTGAGCCCCGGCCCTCATGGCAACGGCAACGGCAACGCGAACGGCAATGCGAATGGTAACGGAAAGAAATAGGGGATAACAGTCGTTCCCTGTATTCTTTGCTGTTGTCTGTACGAACAGTACCGGCGCAGTGCACGCCTGCGAAATTTTTTTGTAATTTTTTTATACCTGTCTCTTGCAACTTATTTTATGATTCTCAAATTGTTGAAGGCGGAAGGGCTCGCCCATCATACTTACTTCATCGGCTCGAAAGGCGAAGCTGCGGTCATCGACCCGCGGCGGGAAGCCGGAGACGTGAAGGAGATCCTTGACATCGCCCGCGACAGGTGTATGCGCATAAAGTACATACTCGAGACCCATCGCAACGAGGACTTCGTGCACGGGTCGCCAGAGGTCGCCCGCCTGACCGGTGCGACCATCCGTCATGGCAGCAACCTGCCGTTCAAGTACGGCGAGCCCATGAAGGAGGGGGACGAGGTATCGTTCGGGGGCCTGACCGTACGGGCGCTGGAGACGCCGGGGCACACGCCGGAGAGCCTGACGTATGTCCTCTACGATACGACCTTCCCGGACATACCTGTCGCCATATTCACCGGCGACACGCTCTTCGTTGGCAGCACGGGCCGGACCGACCTGGCTCCCGGAGGCAAAGAAGCAAACGCCCGGACGCTTTACCATTCCATCCACGAGAAGATACTGCCGCTGGGCGATACGGCGCTGATGTGCCCGGCCCACGGCGCGGGCTCGGTCTGTGGCGCCGGCATGGGCGACCGCGACTGGAGCACGCTCGGCTATGAAAAGCGGGCCAACCCGCACCTGCAGCTCAGCAAAGACGAGTTCGTCCGGGCAAAGGTGAACGAAAAGTTCGTGATTCCGCCATACTTCCGGACGATGGAAGAGTATAATCTTAACGGGCCTCCGCCGCTTTCCGGGCGCAAGACGCCGCGGGGGATGGGCCTGGCTGAGTTCGAGGCAGCCATACGCAAAGACGGCACGAAGCTCGTCGACACCCGGCTGCCGCAGGCATATGGCGGAGGACACATCGCGGGCTCGTACAACATATGGCTCGGCGGCATGGCGGTATTCCCCGGGGTGCTGTTCAACGCCCGCGACGAGATCGTCCTTTTGCCATACCGTGACCAGGATGCGTACACGGCCGACCGGTACCTGTCCCGGATCAGCTATGACAACGTACCGGGGTTCCTGTGCGGCGGATTCGAGAAGTGGCAGAACTCGGGCAGGCCGATCCGGCACATGGGCGAGCTGTCGGTCGAAGAGCTGAAGGCAAAGCTGGATAAGGGCGAGATCGCGCTGCTCGACGTCAGGGAGCCGCGGGAATGGGCCGCCGGGGGCATCGTGCCCGGGGCCCGTCTGATGTATGTCGGCGATATCGAAGGGCGGCTGAAAGACGTGCCCCGGGGCAAACCCATAGCGTCGATGTGCTCCGTGGGACACCGCGGGAGCATCGGCGCCAGCATTCTCGAAAGGTCTGGCATCGAGAACGCGTACAACGTGCTCGGCGGGTTCACGGCCTGGAAGCACAAGGACTACCCGATAACGAAATTTCCTAACGCCTGAGCGCCTGCCCGATCCGGTCGATCATGAAGGCCGCGAGCACCATGGCGATGCCATACACGATCGCCGTGACCAGCGGGTCGGTCTTTGCCACGCTGCTGACCGTCAGCTCCCCATAATCGGGCTTATCCAGGGCCCGGTCGATCGACGGCTTCGCGTATGCGTAAGCCAGCGAGCCCAGGAGCCCGCCGATCACGGCCAGCAGGGCGTCCGGCTTGCCTTCCATCATGCCCACGATGCCTGTGCCCGGGCAGTACCCGCACATCGCGAAACCTTTGCCGAACATGAAGCCGCCGACCGTCATCGCCAGCACCTTTAACGGCTTGATCGTGAAGTGCCGGACGCCCTGCGCCGCGAACGCGTAGATACCGACGGCCGCCACCCCGATGGAGGTCATCATCAGCTTCAACAGCCCCAGGTCCCGGAGCCCGAGCATGCCATGCAGCCTGCCATAATCCGATGCGCCGGCCCGCTGCAGCGCGAACCCGAAGAAGAAACCGATGAGGGCGGCCAGCACGCCTTCGCTGTTCATCGGAGACACCTCATGAACCGTAACGTCAATATGCCCGAGAGGAATGTCGCTGCCGCAAACAGCAGGCTGCCGAGCGACATCTGTGCCCCGCCGCTGAGGATGTTGCCGCTGGTGCAGCCTCTGCCGATCCGCGCCCCGAACAGCATGACGAAGCCGCCGATTAGCTGCATCAGCACGTCCGTCAGCGATCGCATCGGCCGGCCCCGGCTGCGGCCGAAGAGCAGAGCGGAGGCCATGCCGCCCAGCGCCATGAAGATGACGAGAATGAACTGATAGTCTACGTTCGAGTGCTTTTTCAGGAACGCGTTTTGCTCCACGGCCGGGCTGCCCGCCGCTTTCAGGCCCATGGCATCCGCAGTTACAAACGACGACGAGACGCCCAGGGGTTTCCGGACGACATACGAAAGGACGTTCAGGATGCCAATGAAGGCCCCTGCGATGAACCAGTGCAAGAATCTCATGTTACCACCATGGAAGTGTCAGCCTGTATGATGAAAAAGCCCAAGAAGGGAAAGAGTGGTTTCGTCCGGCATTGCCACGTTAAGACATCCCGATTGCCACGATATAGTCTGGCTCGACAAAACCTGGACTGTACCATGCCAGTAGTAAACATCATGCCATTTGAGAAATATAAATAGGCCATATTTACTAAATGTATTCAGAATACATCGCTATATTGCTTGCATTTTCGATTTTAGTGAAAAATATGCGTTTTTAACCAAAAAGTTTAACAATCCCCTACCAGATAAGTCAATGGGGGACAGGGGGGAGGAATCTCTATGAGAAAAGGGGACGTGGGAGGAATCTCTATGAGAAAGATATTCTGCATACTGGCAATATTGCTACTGTTCGTCCCGGCCGCTGCGCTGGCACAACGTACCGAAGCGACGACCTCCGAACAGGCTGATACAGGAGCCCTCCCGGACAGTGTCCTGTACATCGTCAGTGAAGTGACGGACCGGCTGGCGCTGGCGTATGCCACGCACGACTATGACGGGATCGAGGGGTACATGCTGATCAAGGAGCAGGAGCTGCTCCAGACCATCGGCGCGACCGACAGGAACGACGTGAAAGTCAGGGCGCATGTCAACCTGGAAGAGCAGACTGCCGGGGCCAGGGTCATGATCAGGCCGGACTGCCTCGACAGGAAGCTGATGGCCAGCGTGAACATCCACCTGAACGACGAGGGACAGCGCCAGATCGATATGAAGATCCGGGGCGACCTGACCGAGACACAACAGGCCTATGTTCAGGCGTTGGTTGAAAAGATAAAGTACCAGATGCCCGGCACAGTGATTAAGGTCAAATACCTGTAAGCCGGTAATGTGACCGTTTGATCAGTACGCCTCCGGTCACATCTATTTTTTTCGGCAGCGCACCGGTAAAACAGCCGGTGCAAGCCGTCTGCATACCATTTTTACACAAAGATTATTACACCAGGAAAATCTAACACTGATCGGCACGAAAATATGAACGAACTCGAACTGGAGGCCCTGGTCTCCGCCGGGGAGACGAGCAACATCGAGTTCAAGGAGCTGCTCAACGAGCACACGCACCTGAACTCCCGGCGGATGGAGAACCTGGCCTGCCAGATGAAGCACCGCGTGATCGCGGGCAACGGCAGCGCCATCTACGTGATCGGGGTCACGGACGCGGGAAGCATGAAGGGCATCCCCCGCGCGGAGTTCGACGAGACCGTGTTCGTGCTGGACAATATCGCCATGGAGATCGACGCCAGAGTCACCGGGGTCGAGGAGTACCAGGTCAACGGCGGCCTGGTCGGCCTGGTCTCGGTGGAGAGCAACCCGAAGACCGCGGAACACATCCTGATCGGCACCGCGGGCCACGTGGACCACGGGAAGAGCACGCTGGTCGGCGCGCTGGTGACGGGCACGACCGACGACGGCGCGGGCCGGACCCGTATCTACCTGGACGTGCTGCCGCACGAGATAGCCCGCGGGCTGTCTGCCGACCTGTCCTATGCGGTGTACGGCATCAAGGGCAAAGACGTCATCCACCTGAAGAATCCGCTCAACAAGAAGGAGAGCGCCAACGTCGTGGCCCAGGCGGACAAGATCATCTCTTTTGTGGACACCGTAGGCCATGAGCCCTGGCTCCGCACGACTATCCGGGGCATCGTGGGCCAGAAGCTGGACTACGGCCTCCTCGTCGTGGCGGCGGACGACGGGGTGACCCACATCACCAGGGAGCACCTGGGGATCCTGCTGGCCATGGAGCTGCCGGTGATCATCGCGCTGACGAAGGTCGATATCGCGACAGCAGAGCAGATCAGGAAGGCGGAGTCGGCCATCCACAACGTCCTCAAGCTGGTCGGCCGGGTGCCCTACCGGGTGAAGGCCGCGGGCGACGTCGCCACGGTCGCGGTAAAGGCGCCGGAGGGCATCGTGGTCCCGCTCATATACACGTCATCCGTTACCCGGGAGGGCTATGACCTGCTGGAGCGGCTCATCTTCAGCCTCCCCAAGCGGAACCTGATGTCGAAAGAGCCGTTCGAGCTGTACATCGACCGCATCTACCAGGTGGACGGCGTGGGCGTGGTCGTCAGCGGCACGATCAAGCAGGGCGAACTGGCGCCGAACGAGTCGCTCTACCTGGGCCCGATGAAAGACGGCTCCTTCGCCCGGGTGAAAGTACAGTCCATCGAGATGCACCACTACCGCGTCAACCGCGGCAGCGCCGGGGACATCGTCGGCGTCGCCATTAAGGGCGTCCGGCCGTCGGAGATCGTCCGGGGCATGGTCCTCGCCCGGGAACAGCCGGAGGCCACCTGGGAGTTCGACGCGGAGATCCTCATCCTGAACCATCCCACGCGCATCGGCCTCGGCTACGAGCCCGTCATCCACCTGGAGACGATCTGCGAGGCCGTCGAGGTCGTCGGCCTGGACACGGACTACATGATGGCCGGCCAGCAGGGCCGCGCCCGGATACGGTTCAAGTTCCGGCCCTACGTCGTGGAGCCGGGGCAGAAGTTCATCTTCCGCGAGGGCAAAAGCAAAGGCGTCGGCCGCGTTTTGTAAAGGCACCAAGTGTCCAAGAGAAGAGTCCAAGACGCCACTGTAGAAACTAAGAGGCGCCAAAAGGCCAAGACTTTATTTTTATATCAAGCGGCCAAGATGCGAAGGTATTTTCAGAGTTGATTATTGTTCTTGAGCTCTTGGTAACTTGAACCTAAAAAATCTTGGCGCCCTGGCGCCTCATATTTTCTACAGTGGCGCCTTGGACTCTTCTCTTGGACACCTGGCGGCTTTATTTTATCGCCGTGCCTTTGAAGAAGGTGTAGCAGAAGACGCCGTCGGAGGCGGTGGTCCGGTACAGGCCGGCGATGCCTTTGTCCCAGGTCGTCTCGTCGATCAGGCCGGAGGCCAGCGCCGGGCCGCGGACGCCCTCCACCATGGCGGTGAACGTGTTCATCGTGAAGCCCTCGACCAGCCCGGGGCGGCTGGCGTCGACGTAGACCATGCGAGGCGAGACGCGGACGTCCCGGAAGCCGGCCGACGCGATGAGGGGGTACAGCTCCCGGCCGATCAGCGCGTTACCACCTGCCGATCGCTGCAGGTCGACGAGGCACCGGATGGCTCGCGTGGCCTCCAGGCTCTCCGGGTGGAAGCAGCAGGAGCCGTGATCGCCCTCGATGACGGTGATCGTGCCGCCGGGCTTCAGCACGCGTTTCAGCGCAGCCAGCGCCTCAACCGGCCGGGGCAGGTGCTCAAGGACGAAGCAGACGAAGACGTGATCGAACGTCCCGTCCCCGAAGGGCAGGCGAAAGATGTCGGCCACCTGGAAATCCACGTTCCTGATGCCGTTTTGCCGGGCCAGCGACCGGGCTTTTTCGACCGAGGCGGGCGAGAGGTCGACGGAAGTGACCGCGGCCCCGGGGCTGTGCTCCGCCAGGATGATCGTCTGTGCGCCCACGCCGCAGCCCGCTTCCAGCACCCGGCTGCCCGCGGGATACACCGTATCGTGGTGCAGGATACCGGCGAGCGTATTCGCCTGGTCACGGAGGCGCGATCGCTCCCGGTCCGAGTATCCGTGGACATAGTCATTGGCGCCCATATCCTTGCCTCACCATCTGATCATCTGATAGCTTCTTATAGACATTCATGTTCATCAACGTTTCTGCATATACGTTGACGAACATGGCTATACATCTCAGGTTGCAGCCGCTGACGGCGGCCGGCGAAGGGCCGCACGGTCTGTGCTTGCACCGACGCATGCCGTTTTTTACCGCAATAACCGATATGGGCGGCCGCGTATTCATACTTAAAGGACGTTATGACAACGCTGATTTTAACACATGCGGATACGGATGGCCTGTGCAGCGGCGCGCTTGCCCGGGCCGTATACGGCGACGCCCGGGTGATGTTCTCGAACCCGGTCTCTCTGCCAGCCGATATCAGGTACGCCGGCGAATACGACAGGCTCGTGGTATGCGACATCGCCTTCGATTTGAGCCTGGCAGGGACCGTCAAGAAGATGCTGGACGAAATTTCAGGAGCAAAAGAGATCGTGTACCTCGATCACCACCCGTTGCCCCGGGAGCTTTCGGCGCCGTGGCTGGTGCACGACACAGACTCGTGCGGCTCGCTTCTGACCTTCGACCACTTCCGCCGGGCGCTGGACGCCAACATGAGCCGGGTGGCGATGTACGGGGCGATCGGCGACTATCGCGATAATGCGCCCCTGGCCCGCGGGCTGGTGCGGCGCTGGGATAAGCGGAGCCTGTACTACCAGGCCGGGACCCTGTCGCAGGGGATCGAGATGGCAAGGAAGGACTACGACTACAAACGGCTGGTGCTCGAACGGCTCGCGAAAAACGAGCTCCCCTCGGAGATCGGCGATCTCTCCCGGCAGGCCGTGGCAGCGTCCAGACTTGAGGAGGGGCTGCGAGATCGCGTGGAACGCACCGTAGAGCGTATGCAGAATATAGCCTACGTGATCAACCCGGAAGGATTCATCTCCAAGGCCGCCATCTACGCCCGCATCTACGGAGATCGCCCGGTCGGCATCTGCGCCGATTACCGGAAGTACCGGGACGTCTACGACATCAGCGTGCGATCGACGCCGGAGGTCGCCATGAACGAGCTGCTGAACGCCTCGGCCGTCCGTTTCGGCGGCTATGGCGGCGGCCACCCCATGGCCGGCGGCGGCCGCATACCGGCGGACAGACTCCATCAGTTCCTCGCTGACTTCGACCGGCAGATCGGCCGGGCGCTCGCAGGTAAAGGTCAGACAGCGATATCAGTAGCGACCGGCTAAGGCTGTGTCTGGGGGGTCGGAACACACAGGGCGCGGTTAAAGACCGCAAAGAACGCAGAGGAGCGCGGAGAGCGCAGTTTCCCTTTTAGATATCGTTTACTTAAATTAAAAAAGAAACTGCGGGCTCTGCGCTCCTCTGCGATCTCTGCGGCCTTTTACCGCGCTGTAGTTCCTTCACGCATAGCAGGACAACGACCAGATTTTCATCATCTCATACCTGACAAGGGCACCTGTCATCAGCCGACTCTCTGCGGTCTTTAACCATTTCTTGCGTTATCGAAATGTTTTTTCAAATTTTTTATGCTTTCAGGCCGTATGCGGCGAGAAGCATGGCCGGGTCGAGGCGGCCGTAGGCTTTGAGCGAGCCGTCGTGGCCGTTGACCATCAGGCGGGCGGGGGCCTGGATGGCGGGGTCGACCCGGGAGAGATCGCCCTGGGCGTCCTTGAGCAGGGCTTTAAAGCTCTTGCCGAACGATTTCGAGTTATCGGAAGTCGCGCTGGCGAACAGGTCGCTGGCCGCCTTAGCGTACAGCGAGACCATGCCATAGTAGGCGATGCTGTCCATGGACGCGTTCGTGTGGTCCTGCTCCTCGGCGCACAAGGGCGCGATCGGCACGGCGCTGGACGCAGAAGTGATGCCGGTCACGTCGTAGCCGAGCTGGAGCAGCCGGGCCATGGCCCATTCGACCGCCCGGGTGCTGGTCGCGATCGAGCCGGCGATCGAGTTCGGCCGGGCGGCCAGCGCCACCACACATTCGGGCCCGGTCGAGCACTGCTTCGCGATGAAGTCCAGCTCCTTCGCGCCGGGAAGCTTCGAGGCCAGCAACATCACGACGGCCGTCTCCGAGTCGTCCTCGTAGTCGACGGCGCTGAAGACAGGTTTGGGCTTCTGGACGATGGCCCTCGCCGGGCCGGAGGCCGCGGCGCTGAAGTCGTCGACCTTGATTTTCCAGCCAGGCATCTGGGAACACAGGCAGGCAATGGCCGGCATATCGACCCATACCTGGGTGAACTGCAGATAGTAGCTGTCGATAATGCCGGGCACGATGGAAACTCTGCCCAGCCCGCCCATCCCGATCATGGCGTACAGGATGCCTGCGCCGATGCTGCCCGGCGCCTCGACGCCGCAGTCGATCACGGTGGACTGGTTTTCGAGGTAATAGGACCGTACGTTCAGCTCTTCTTCCCGGTTCAGCAGCTCATCGACGTAGCCCGTGACATTTTCATTGATGGAGAACATCATAACCCTGCCGGCCAGTCGCCTGCAAATCGGCTGTAAACACTGCTGGCGCATTATCTCTATGATGCAAACGGTATAAACGTTTCGTGCATATGCGACACAGTGGATCGAGGCGTTAGAGGGCGCATTTATTTTTTCAGGGAAAGATTTATAGAATAATCCATCCTGTGTCCTTTGTATTAACCGCGATCCCGGCGATCAGGCGAGATTGAATTAAATATAATGAAAAAAATACTTACAGGTTGTCGTGATATCCCTTGGTTCTCTTTGAATTACTCAGCGGCATCATTACCGAACTGATCATTGCGTTCGGCTACCCGGGCATTATCTTCCTCATGACGCTGGAAAGCGCCTGCATGCCGGTGCCCAGCGAGATCGTCATGCCGTTCGCCGGGTTTGGCGTGCAGCGGGGCATGCTGGGCTTCTTCGAGGTGGGCATGGCCGGCAGTATCGGCTGCCTGATGGGCTCGGTATTATCTTACGCGGTAGGCTATTACGGCGGCAGGCCGCTGCTGGAGAAGTACGGCCGGTATATCCTGATCACCCGGCACGAGATCGACGTGGCGCATCAATGGTTCGAGCGCTACGGCGTCCTGACAGTCTTCGTCGCCAGGCTGTTGCCGATCGTCCGCACGTTCGTGTCGCTGCCCGCGGGCATCGCCCGGATGGACTTCAAGCGGTTTGCGATCTATTCCTTCATCGGTTCGGTCCCCTGGTGCTTCGCGCTGGCTTACGCGGGCGTGGTGCTCGGCGAAAACTGGGCGATGCTGGAGGATTACTGGATTTATTTAGACATCCTGACAGTCATCGGCGTGCTGGCGTTCATCGTTTACGTCTGGTATAAAGTGACCCACGGCCACGTACACGCTTCCGGCCGCCGGTTCGAAGGGAACCGGAGCATAAAAGCCAGACAGAGCAACCGGAAGGTCAGGCGTGTCAGGAAGCTCTAAAATCCCGCGATCTCCGGCACCTGCACTTCCCAAAGTTTTTCTCATTTAGGCCGCGACCGGGCCGCGACCGGGCAATTTGTCACTGTTCAGTCCGGGCCCGTGCACGCGCGCGAGGCCGGCCGCCGCCTGGACACTAACAGATCACGGCTTCGCGATTTCCCCGAACGCGAAGGACGGCTTCACGTCCTTGATCTTGACCTTCAGCCTCTGCCCGGGCCTGCCGCCTTTGACGAAGACCACGAAGTCGTCGACATAGGCCACCCCGTCGCCGTCGTTGCCCAGCGACTCGACGGTCACGTCCACCACGGCGCCCTTCCGTAACGCGGTGGTGAGGAAGCCCTTGCCGATCACGTAGATTTCCGCGCTCTGGGAGCGGGATGCCTGCGACTTATAGGCGGTCGCGTACGAAAACCGGCCTTTGACATCCTTTAAAAAGTCGTCGAACATGTCCCCCTGGAAGACCTTGACCACGAAGTTGCCGCCCGGCTTCAGCAGGCGGGCGGCCACGTCGAGCGCGACGCGGCTCAGGTCGATGGAGCGGGCATGGTCCAGCGCCCAGTTGCCCGACAGGTTCGGTGCGGCGTCACAGATGACCGTGTCCACTGCGTCGACCTTCTCGAATATCTTCGCCTGCGTCTCCGGGGACGTCATGTCGCCCTTGATCGTCGTCACGCCCTCCATCGGCTCGATCTTCTGCAGGTCGACGCCGATGACGGTGCCTTCCGACAGCTCCTTTGCGACCTGCAGCCAGCCGCCCGGGGCGGCGCCGAGGTCCACTACTACGTCACCTTTTTTAATCAGATGATACTTTTCGTTAATATACTGCAGCTTGAACGAAGCCCGGGACCGGTAGCCCATCTGCTTCGCCTTGTTATAATACAGGTCTCGTTTCTTTCTCGGCATGATTCCACCTTCGTATCGGCCTGCATACGTAATGTACCTTTCTAAAGACGGAGGGCACAGAGGTTTCAAGAAGTCAGATGGCGAACGTTCATCACAGCGTCCACCTCGCCGCTATGACCTCTGTGGTGAACGCCCTTCGCGCCCTCCGGAAACCTCAGGCGCCGGTGTCTATATATAGTCTATATATTAATATATAACATCTATAGGTAGAATATAGATATATGGTGGGTACTGGTGGCTTATGAGAGAGAACATGGAAACGCGTAAAGTACAGGTGACCGGAGGCACGACGCTGATTGTCTCGCTACCCAAGTCATGGGCGAACAAGGTCAACCTGAAGGGCGGCGAGGAAGTCAGCCTCATCCCGCAGTCGGACGGGTCGCTGGCGGTCCGGACGCGGAACGTGCCCGAAGTCCATTATACCAAGACGATTTTCATCGAGGGGAAAGACGGGGACAACCTCGTGAGAGAGGTCATCGGCGCTTACATCGCGGGATACAACTCCATCGAGCTGAAGGCGAACAAGATCCTGGCCCGACAGCGCGAGACGGTAAGAAAGACGGTGAACATGCTCATCGGCCCGGAGATCATCGAGGAGACCTCGGACAAGATCGTGCTGCAGGACGTGCTGAACCCGGCGGAGCTGCCTGTCAAGAAGAGCATCAAGCGGATGTTCATGATCGCCAGCCACATGCAGGAGAACGCGATTACGGCGTTGAAGGAAAAGGACTTCGACCTGGCCAAGGACGTCGCGGAGCGCGACAGCGAGGTGGACAAGCTGTTCCTGCTGGTCTCCAAGCAGTTCCGCATGGTCATGCGGGACATCTCGATCGCGGACAAGTTCGACATGTCGATGGAAGAGCACCTGGACATGCGCCTTTCCGCTTACCCGCTGGAGCGCATCGGCGACCACGCCAGCAAGATCTGCCACATGGTCCTCCAGATCGGCTACAAGCCGGTCCCGGAAGAGATCGTGAGGGAGATCGAGGAGGTCAACGCGCTCTCCATGAAGACCGTGGAGTATGCGGTCGACGCGCTGTTCAAGAAAAACATCGCCCAGGCCAACGCGGCCATGGCCCTGCGCATCGAAGTGACGGAGCACATCAGGAAGATCGAAGAGAAGCTCCCCAGGCTGAACTCGGACGTCTCGGTGCCGCTGGGCATCATCCTGGACAGCATCGACAGGGTCTGCGATTACGGCACAAATATTGCCGAAACTGCGATCAACTCCGCCGTGTCCTCTAAGACATGACGGTTGCGATTATCCGGCATGGATACGGCCAATGCTACCGCCTATAGCGGTCAGGCCAGCCCCGGTTAACCTCTTTTCTATATAGCCCTATATTATACCTGTACAGAACGATTATCAGGTGTTCAGGCTACTAATTGTACGGGTGTGTCACCCGTTGTATTATGAGGAATCTGTCGCGATGCCCGGGCCGACAATCGGGCATCGTCACGATTACCCGGCGAGAGCAAACAGATACCGTCCGGCGCTCGTTACAATTCCTCGACGGGCGCCCCGCCTGTATCAAACCTCACCAGCAAAGCATCAAGATAAAAAACGATAAACACCGCGATGATGCAATCGATAATACACCTCCCATAGGCAGACGTAATGGCGGAGCGGTTTCTTTTATAACATAATTTTTTGGGGGCAGAAATCGCTAATCTGTCCTGAGAGCATATGGTCGTGGCGTTCTCACAGCCGGATCCCGCGTCGTAGCCGAACCGGTACGGGGCTGATGATGGCATTAAAAATTATTTGAAAACGGCCCGTGGTATTGCGGCCGATTTCTATGCAGCCCCGGTACCTGATACATCGGTACCTCGGGCGGAGCATTCAATCTGTGAAATATCCGAAAGATCACAGGATGAAGTCGCTGATGATCTGCCTCTCGCACTCGACCCGGGCCTCTATACGGACATAGTTCTCGATCCCAGACCCGGTGAGCTTGGGCCGCAGGAGCTCGTCGACCTGGAAGACGCCGGCCGAGCCGGACATCCTGATCGTGATCTGCACCGGCTTGACGGCCCCCTTTCCCACCTCGACGGACTCGATCGCTTTGGCGGAGACCGCGTGTATCTTGCTGTTCAGGCTCTCGTCGTCCCACAGCCGTGTCCGCCCGTGGGCCATGTCCAGCGCGTCACTCACCCGCAGGATGCCCGCCTCGACCGTCAGCGGCTTCGCGGGCGGGTGGTGGGCTGAGATGCAGTGCAGGACCTCGGCCGTGATGATCGTCGCCTGCTCCCGCGGGTACGTCCCCGCCAGGATTTGTCGCAGCAGCGGCGCCGCGAGGCATATGCTGTGCTCCGCGTGGCAGTCGCGGTGGACGGCGTGGCCGATGTCGTGCAGGCAGGCGGCCAGGAACAGTACGACCTCGGCATCGTTATAGGTGAGGCCGTAATCCCTCATGCACGAGGGCTGCACCCCCTCCTCGCCCAGCAGCCGCAGCAGCTTGAGGGCGTGGTTCGCCACGATCTCCATGTGCTTCTGCCCGTGGTCCGAGTAGCCCAGCCGGTTCATGGCGACTATGTTCGAGCACCGCCATAGCGCATGCAGTTCCTCGTTCCTTTCGACGCGGGCCTTGATCAGTCCAAGCACGCGGTTATCGCCCGGGGGCATGTCGAACTTTTCGTCGATCGCTGGCGCCTCCGCGAAAGAATATTCATCGACGAACTCCCATCGGTTCTTCCTTTCTTCATTTTTCTCAATAGTCTCGGTTTCCATCGCATGCGGTTTAACGAGGCTGAAGCATAGACGTTATCGACATAGATTATATAGAATATATATCTAAGGAACATTGAATACCATGGCCATGACCAGCCAGAGGGAAAAATTGTGCTTTCACGGCAGGGGTTCTATAAGCCGCCCCTGTGTAAGAGATTACATTTATTTCCGCTAAATCGGCCATGCGATAGCTGTTCAGCGGTTATTTCAGCGGTGAAAACTATATATATCTATATAAATTATAACCTAAAACTATATACTTATCTGAAGGTATGATACAAATCATGGTAAAAACAGAAACGATCACCCAAAAGACCACCGAAATGCAGCCGCTATCACAGGCCAGCCCCTGCGTGGACTGCATCTTCTGGTACAGGTGCCGGGGCGGCAAGCTTGACTGCCTCTTCAGGGCGCCGTTGAGCATGACAGAAAGCGTCAGGGCATAAGCCCCGACCACTATTTATATAGGCCAATTCCCGGCAATGCTGGAATCGTTTTACCCGGTCACAGCCATTATATTCATGACCGTTTTATCAATGGTCTTCATACTTTTTACCGCATGTTTCTATATATTCTATATATCACTATTGTCAGTACATAGGTTATATTTAACACCCCATAGTCTTACTAATCGCTACAAGGTGAACAAGCAAATGTTGAACAAGAAGTCACTGGTTGCTTTTCTGACTATTGCAATCATAGGCATTGCGGCCATGGCGCTGGGATGTACCAGCCCGACGCCGACCGCCACCCCCTTACCGAATGCGAGCCCGACCGCGGCCCCGGTTTCCGGCACCATCAAGGTCGTCGGGTCGACATCCGTGCAGCCCTACGCGACGGACCTCTCCGATAAATTCACCGAGAAGTACCCGAACGCGATCGCGCAGGTCTCGGGCGGCGGCTCGGGCGCCGGCATCAAGGCGGCCCAGGACGGCACCGCACAGATCGGCATGTCCTCGAGAGAGCTGACCCAGGCCGAGAAGGACTCGGGCCTGAAAGAGACGGTCATCGCCTACGACGGCATCGCCATCGTCGTGAACAACGCCAACGCGGTCTCCGACCTGACCACCGCGCAGATCAAGGATATATTCGCGGGCAACATCACCAACTGGAAGGACGTCGGCGGCAGCGACGCGGCCATTACCGTCGTGACGCGCGAGGCTGGCTCGGGCACCAGGACCGCGTTCCAGGAGATCGTCATGGGCAAGGTGAACATCACGACCGGAGCGGTCGTCCAGAGCAGCACCGGCGGGATCACGCAGACAGTCGCCGGCGACAGGAACGCCATCGGCTACATCTCCTACGGCTCGCTGGACAACTCGGTCAAGGCCCTGAAGGTCAACGGTGTCGTCCCGTCGACCAGCACCATCAAAGACAAGACCTACAAGATCCAGAGGCCGTTCCTGTACGTGACGAAGGGCGAGCCCACCGATGCGGTGGCCAGGGCCTTCATCGCCTTCACGCTGAGCCCCGAGGGACAGGCGATCCTTGCCAGCGGCAAGCTCGTGACGGTATAAACGAGAACCATGCGGCGGCATCCCCGCCGCATTTCATATTTCAACCCGGAAGGATATAAATTGTCGGAATATTCCTTTACAGGTAAGCCCGTACGTAAAGTCGTGGAAAAGGTCATTGAGTCCAGTTTACTGCTCTGCGCGCTGTCGTGCATATTGACCATCTTCCTGATCATCCTCTTCATCATCACCCAGGGCATGCCCATCATCCTGAAAGAAGGGCCGGTCGATTTCGTTCTGGGGACGACATGGGACCCGTACAACGATATCTATAACATACTGCCCATGATCATCGGGACCTTCGTCGTAACGCTGCTCTCGCTGGCCATCGCCGTCCCCCTGGGCCTGGGCTGCGCCATGCTCATCGCCGAGGTAGCCCCGTACCAGGTCCGGGGCATCATCCGCCCGGCGATCGAGACCCTGGCGGCCATCCCGTCGATCATCTACGGCCTGTTTGGTCTGATCGTGCTGGTGCCGTTCATCCGCGACTACATCGTGCCGTTCGCCCGGGACTATATCGCCTGGATGCCGTTGGTCGGCGATCTGGTCGGGGCGAAAGGCAACGGGTTCGGGGTCCTGGCGGCCGGCGTCATCCTCGCCGTCATGATCCTCCCCACTATCATCAGCATTTCGGAGGACTCGCTGCGCGCGGTGCCCCGGGAGCTGCGGGAAGGCTCGCTGGCGATCGGCGCCACGAAGTGGCAGATGATCACGGGCATCGTGACCCCCGCTGCGCTTTCGGGCATTATCGCGGGCGTAGTGCTCGGGATGGGCCGGGCTATCGGGGAGACTATGGCGGTCCTCATGGTCGCCGGCAACTCCCCGATCATCCCGACGTCGCTGCTCAGCATGACCCGACCCATGACCTCGGCTATAGTGCTGGAATGGAACTATGCCACGGGAGACCACCAGACCGCGCTGTTCGCCATTGGCATCGTCCTGCTCTTCGTGATCATGATCCTCAACCTGATCATCTACCTGGGCAAAAGGAAAAAGCTCAACGTCGCGAGGATGTAGCCATGGAACACCGGTACCTGATCAACAATGTCGGCATTGGATTACTGTGGGTGAGCGGATGCATTACAGTGCTCTCGTTGCTGGTCATCATCGTTTACATCCTGGCCCAGGGCCTGCCGGTGGTCACCTGGGGCTTCCTCACCCAGAACCCGGCCAGCCACGACCGGGCGGGCGGCATCTTCGCGACCATCGTGGCGACGGTGGCCGTGACATTGATTGCCATCCTTGTTTCCACCCCGATCAGCGTGGCTGCCGCCATCTACATGGCAGAGTACGCCGGGGACAGCTGGCTTACGAACCTGGTGCGTTTCGGGGCCGACAGCCTGGCCGGCATCCCGTCGATCGTCTTCGGCCTGTTCGGTTACATCATGTTCGTGCACTACGCAGGCTGGAACTACTCGCTGCTCGCCGGAGGAGTCACGCTCGCCCTCATGGCGCTGCCGATCATCCTGCGGGTCTCAGAAGAAGCTATCAAGGTGGTGCCGGACTCGTACAAGCACGGCAGCCTCGCAATGGGCGCCAGCAAGTGGCAGACGATCTGGAAGGTGGTACTCCCCACGGCGCTGCCGGGCATCATCACCGGCGTCATCCTGGGCATGGGCCGGGCGGTGGGGGAGACGGCAGCCGTCTTGTTGACGGCGGGCAGCTGGGCGAAAGTCCCGGGCTCGGTCTTCGACCCGGTGCGGACGATGACCGTGCACATCTACACGCTGGCGACGGAGAACCTGTCCATGAAAAACGCTTACGGGACGGCGGCCGTACTGGTGATCATGGTGCTGGCGATCACGCTGACCAGTAATTACCTCACGAGAAGATACATTAAAAAATTAGGCGGTAGCAGATAATGGCAGCTATTGACACGACCATAATCAAAGATACCCCCGCGTCGCCTGCGGCGGCGGGCGACTACGAATACGTCATCGAATCGAAGGACCTCTGCCTGTACTACGGCAAGACGATGGCCCTGAAGCACATCAGCATGGGCATCAGGGCGAACAGTATTACCGCGATCATCGGGCCGTCGGGCTGCGGCAAGTCCACGTACCTCCGCTGCCTGAACCGCATGAACGACCTCGTCCCGGGCGTACGGGTCACCGGCAGCAGCACGTTTAAGGGCAGGAACATCTATGACAGAGACGTCGACGTCGTGGCGCTCCGGAAGCAGATCGGCATGGTCTTCCAGAAGCCGAACCCCTTCCCCATGTCGATCTACGATAACGTCGCCTACGGCCCGCGCATTCACGGGACGAGGAACAGGCAGGAGCTGGACCGTATCGTCGAAAAAAGCCTCCGCCAGGCCGCCCTGTGGGACGAGCTGAGGGACCGGCTGCAGGATTCCGCGTTGAGCATCTCCGGCGGCCAGCAGCAACGCCTCTGCATCGCACGGTGTCTTGCGGTCGAGCCCGAGGTCCTCCTGATGGACGAGCCGGCGTCGGCCCTGGACCCCATCGCTACGTCAAAGATCGAGGACCTGATGCGGGTCCTGAAAGAGAAGTACACGATCGTCATCGTCACCCATAACATGCAGCAGGCGGCCCGGGTCTCGGACCGGACGGCGTTCTTCCTGATGGGCGAACTAATCGAGTACGACAATACCCGGAAACTGTTCGAGACGCCGTCGGACAGGCGGACAGAAGACTATATCACTGGCCGGTTTGGATAGGAATACCGGTGGAAGCGTTATGTCAAGAGAATATTACCTGGAACAAATCAAGAAGCTGGAACAGGACTTCTACCAGATGGGCGAGGACTCGCTGGACATCCTCTCCCGGTCGCTGAAGGCACTGGTGAACAAGGATACGGCCCTCGCGCAGGAGATCATCAAGAAAAGCGAGATGATGGCCGATAAGGAGATCGAGCTGGAAAACAAGTGCATCGAGCTGCTCGCGCTGCAGCAGCCGATGGCCGGGGACCTGCGCATGATCGGCACCATCCTGAAGGTGCTCACGGACTGCCGGCGGTTCTCCCGGCTGGCGTTCGACATCTGTGTCATCACCATCCGGATCGGCAAGGAGCCGCTGCTGCCGGAGATCAACGACATCTGCGAGATGTACAAGAACGTCCACGCCATGGTCAGGGACAGCTTCACCGCGTTCCACACCCGGGACGTGGCCCTGGCGAAGTCGCTGGCCGCCCGGGACGACATCGTGGACGCCCAGTACGACCGCGTTCGCCGGGACCTGATCAACGAGATGATCAAGGACCCCGCCTGCATCGACATGGCATCCCATCTGTCCTTCGTGGCCCGGTACCTCGAACGCGCCGCCGATCACTCCTGCTCGATCGCGTCCCGCACCGTGTACATGGTCACAGGAGAAAGGGTTTTGATCAAGTAACCTTTCCCTGTCTCCTTTATTCACCGCTTTTCAGCGATTTTCCGGCGGAAAAACGGCACATTTTCCTGACAACTATTTAAATTAAGTCCGTATATGTAGTTCCGGGAGCGAAAATCAGAAATGAAAATCGGTCTCATCGCAGACGTACACTCGAACGCCGTCGCGCTCGAAGCGGTGCTCAAGGACATGGGCCCTGTCGATGCCATCCTCTGTGCGGGCGATATCGTCGGGTACAATCCTTATCCGAACGAGACTGTCGAGCTGCTCAAGAAATACCGGGTCAAGTGCGTCCGGGGCAACTACGACAATGCCGTAGTTACGGGAGACACTCAATGGTTCAACCCGATGGCGACCCGGACGATCCGGTGGACCATCGACAACCTGACCCGGGACAACCTCCGGTTCATCGAGACGCTGCCGGAGCACATCGACCTGAACGGGGTCACCGTCTATCACGGCGGCCCGAGCCGGCTGAAGGAGTTCGTCTACGAGAACGACCACGAGCGGTTCTGCCGCATCTTCGACCCCTTCGAGGTCGAGGTCGTCGTTTTCGGGCATACGCACGTGCCCCGGGTAGAGATCTGCGGCGACAAGACCATCCTGAACCCGGGCAGCGTCGGCCAGCCCCGGGACGGCGACCCCCGGGCCAGCTATGGCATCTGGGACTCGGAGACGGGCAAATTCGATATCCGCCGTGTCAGCTACGATGTCAAGAAAGTCCAGGACGGCATCATCGAGGCGGGCCTGCCCCCGTTCATGGCCGACCGCCTCGCATACGGCAAATAGAGGCTACTTAGTTCTATAATGAATGCCCGATTACGTGAGCCCGATCAGTACCGGTACCTATCGGGCGGGCGCCCGCGCGCACGGCGCGGGGCGGAAGGCGACACAGACCAGCGTGCAGGCTTCGCGATAGCGGGACCCGCCGGCCCATGATGATATTTTCCACAGATGCCTGCACTTCAGGAACATTTTTATCCGATATCGCCCAATAGAGCCTTGTAAGCGGAATTTTCATGCCGGAGCAGATGTTCGTACCGAATCCCCTCACCCAGGTCACGCGGGGCGACGAGGCCGTCTATCACTATTTTCCCAAGCAGATACGGGCCGTGGGCGTCGGCGGAGCGGGGTGTAATATCATCAATTACCTCTACAGCCTCGGGGCGTTTGGCGCGCACATGATCGCCGTCGATACGGACGATAAGCACCTCAGCGTCATCCGGGCCGACGAGCGGTTCCTCATCGGCCGGAGCGTGGCGAAAGAATCAGGCACGCATGGCGATGTCGCGATGGGGCGCCTGGCGGCCGAAAAGTCCGGGTGGAAGCTCGACGAGGCGTTCCGGGGCACGAAGCTGATGTTCATCGCCGGCGGCATGGGTGGCGGCACGGCCACCGGCGGGCTGCCCGTGATCGCGCGGCAGGCCCGCGACGCGGGCGCTCTCGTGGTCGCGATCGTGACGCTGCCCTTCGCCGACGAGGCGGAGGCCCGGCAGAAGGCGATCGCCGGGGTCGGGCGACTCCTCGACGCGGCGAATACCACCGTCGTGATCGACTTCGAGCAGCTGCGCGACTACGACCGCGGCGAGCCCCGGGCCGAGGCGCTGGGCGCGATGGACGAGCTGATCGCGAGGACGCTGAAGACGACGATCGAGGCCATGACGCAACGACCCCTCGTGCACGTCAACATCCTGGACATCGACCGGATCTTCCGGGACGGCGGGCTCGGCACCGTGCTGATCGGCCGCGACCGGAGCGACGATAACCTCCTGAACGTGCTGGACAACACGCTCAAGTACCCGCTGCTGGGCCTCGACTACCACGGCGCACAGGCGGCGTTCATCCACGTGGCCAGCGGCCGGGACATGTCCATCGAGGGCGTGAAAATGATCGTGGAGCATCTCTACAGCCGGATCAGCTCGTCGATCAACGTGCTCTACGGCGCGCGGCTGGAGCATACCGGCGACTGCCGGGTACGTATCACGGTAATCCTGACCGGGCTGAAAAAAGAGGCGTTTAATGAGGCATTCAGTTAAGCGCCGGACCGCCGGGGGAAAGCATTAAGACAGCGGGCATAAAAAAATACCGGTCATGGGTAAATCACACCGGGGAGCGCAGATGCTGGCCGGCATCGCGCTGATGATGTTCATCTTTTCGTTTACCGCTTATGGCTTCACGACCTACGACGCGATCCGGGGCTTCACCGGCGACGTGGCGGCCCGGCCTGACCAGGCCGCGGACCTGCAGGCCCAGTATGGCGCGATGACTGCATACTTCTCGGGCAACACCGGGGACACGTACACCTACGAGTTCCGGTCGTCGCCGATCGAGGTCACCCGGGCGCAGGCCGCGGGCAAGGACCGGGACGCGGTCATCGGAATCGTGCTTGACACCTACGCGAACCAGTTCTACGAGAACAGCCTGGCCGCCGGGGGCCCGGGCGAGCCGGGGGTCGTGATCAGCCGGACCGGGAACCAGGTCTACGGTATCATCGCCCTGATCTCGGCGATCGCGTTCATAGCGGCCCTGGCCCGGGCTATCCTGGGCTTCAAGGAGGTCCCGGTGGCCGAGAAGCTCAAGGGTACGGGTATAGCGCTCGCAGCAGCCTCCGTCTTCGCAGCCTTTATCTTTATCCTCGTTCCGACACTGGTCAAGGCGTTCGCATGGAACGCGATCGTCGAGGGCGGCGCGGACGACGTCTGGACCATGGTCGAGCCGGTGGCCCTGGGCTCGCTGCTGCAGAACACGGCGATCGGGCTGGTGCTGGCGGTCGTGCTGTTCGTCGTCGGCTACCTCCTGGCGAAGAAGGGCGGGCCTGCGGAGAAACCGGGTGTGCCCGCTGGTAAATAGTTTTTTATGATGACAGCTAATAACGCCTTGCTCAGGCTATGCGACTCCTGTCACGCCCGCCAAGAGCGCCAGGTAGCCAGGGGCGCCAAGGCTTTTTATTAAAAGGGCTGACGACCGTAGCAGTCCGGGTCGGGCAGTACCCCGCGCACGAGGGCCCGCGGCCGCCGGTTACGGCTTGCGGACGTTGCGGAACATGTCGCCGTGGCCGGGGATGATGTAGTCCGCCTGGTCGGTCAGCTTTTTTACGCTCGCCTTCGCGACGTCGGCGCCGGCGAAGTCGCGGTTCTGCGTCCAGACCTGCTCGCCCATGTAGAACGAGGGCGTGAGGATGGCATCGCCGGCGGCGGCGACGGTGACCTCGCCGATGCCCACGATGCGGCCAGCGGCCCCGGCCTTGACAGACTGGCGCAGCCGGTCGGTGCGGAAGACGAGCGACGCGTGATCGGCCGTGTGCCCGGGCGTGTGGACGGCCGTGACGCCGTCGGCGATCCGCTCTCCGTCTCTGACACCGGCCACCCTGACTTTGACCTTGCCGACCGCGGCCTCAGAGGTCATGATCGTGCTGTCTTTGAACAGCTTGAAATTACCGAAGTGGTCGATGTGCCAGTGGGTGATGAACAGGATGTCGATGTCGGAGGGCTTTAACCCGATCGCTTTGAGGTCTCTGGTCAGCAGTTTCCGGTTCAGCTTCACGTTCTCGTCCGTCATCTCGCTGTCGAACTCGAAACCCGTATCGACAAGTATCCGCGCGTCCGACTCGATATACGTCACCGTCGAGCCGCCGCCGATGCCCGCCAGGTTCTTCACTGCCATCGCCCGGGAATCCACCGGCTCGAACGCGTCGAAGGGAACGCTCCCCCGCCGGACGATCTTGAATGCTTTTACCGCCATCGCTCCGTGATACGGGCTGAAGATAGAAAAATATTGCCCTGGATGCGCAGAGCAATTCGCCGCCAGCCGCCAGGGCGCTCGCGCGCGCACGCGTGGCAGGGCCGATGCCCGGACTCGCACGGGAAAGCGTTCACCGGTTACCGCGGCGTGAGTTTCATGTCCCCTTCCAGCCCGGGGCCCGCTTCGAGGATGAAGGTCCGATCGGAGATCTCCTCGAGACCGCCGGCCCGGTCGTTGCCGACGATGATCGTGTAGATTTGTGCCCGGTTTTCGGCCTTGAAGCGGCCCCATTCCCGGAGGAGCCGCCTGTCAGTGAGCTTCGATAGGCCGTCGGTGATGAACAGCAGGTCGGCGCTGCCGTACCGGTGCTCTTTCAGGGCATCCAGGCCCGAGCGCAGCGCGGTATCGAAGTCTGTGCCGCCGCCGAACGTGTATTGCAGGAAGTCGAGAAACGCTTCCGGGTCCTTCCGCTTTCCGGTGAGATCGATGGCCCGGGTCTGTCCGGTCGAGGAAAACAGCACCACGCGCATGTCTCTTCCGGCGCCCAGCGCCCGCTTCGCCGCCGCCAGCACGAGGGCTTTGGCCAGCAGGCCGGGCGAGCCGCTCATCGAGCCCGACGTGTCGACCAGCGCGACGACCGGCCCATTTTTACGTTTCAGGCCTTTCCGCGAGCGGGACCTGCCGGTCAGGTGATAGGTAAGGAGCTTGCCCTCCGCCCATCGGGCCATGAACAGGTACTTCAGGGTCCGGTCCTGCAGCTTGACCAGCTCCATGGGGAGGAGGTATTGCAGGTCCTTCGAGTTGACGACGCTGTGCAGCTCCGACCGGCTCCGGGCGGCGACGGCGCGTGCCACCGGGCTTTCGTCCTCGGAGGTCCGCCCGATCATGTCCAGCACCTCCCGCAGCTCGCCGGAGCGGGCGGCGATGCCCGAATACAACCGGATGTTCCCCGCGTGTTCCCGGTGAAGCCCGGCCAGTCCCCGGTCCCACATGCGGCCGGGATACAGCAGGGCGAGCAATTCCATCGCGTCCTCGCTTTCGGCGATCCGGTCGAGGAAGGGCCGGATGCGGGGCACGTATGCCCGTTGCGCGAGGTCGTTCATGAGCCGGCCGTCGCCTGACGCTTCAGGACAGTGGGCAGGTGTGCTGCCCTCCCCGGGCTTCCGCCCCCAGAGCACCAGCGTGTCCCGGATAAGCCACGTGAAGGCCGCCAGGTCCTGCGAGCCGCCGGTCCCGGCCCCCGCCCCGTCGACGGCGGTCGCCTCGAAAGCGTCCAGCAGCGCGACCAGCGATTTACGGGCGCAGACCGGTGCCATAGCCGGGCAAGCCGAGGCGATTTGCCGGAGCGCCCCCCACTCTTCCGTGTACCGCGCCGCGATGAAAAGCTGGAACAGCGGGCCCATGCGCCGGGCCACCCTGGCAGAGTCACAGGACAGACAGTCCTCGCCCCGCACGAGATCACGGACGATGATTTCGGCCAGGTACTCCCGGACTGCCCGGGGCACCAGCCGTGGTCTGGCTAAGGTCTCGCGCATTTCGTCGCCTGATAGCAGTTCCGCCACGATGCCGGGTTCCGGCACGTAATCACCCCTTATCCTTTTACACTCTGTGCAATCAGTCGCTGACACGGTCCAGCATGATCTCGATGGAACGTATGACTTCGCCGATACGGCCCGTCCTGCGGATTTGCGCCTCGTACTGGCGCAGGATGTCGGACGAGTCCCGGTCGCTCACCCATACGTTATCGGCCAGCTGACGGGTCAGCTGCCCCATTTCCCGGGCCATGGTCCCGGCTATCGTCTCATAGCGTTCTTTTAGCGAACGATATTCCATCTGGTACTCCCGTTTCTTCCCGGCGGGATTATAGACGAAGTCCCACCTGTACTCGTCTTTCAGCACGGACAGCAGGTGATCATAGCCCATGTACCGCAGGCTCAGGCTGGTCCGGTGAGGGTCGAAGAACCGGTGCCCCGGATGTTCCTTTTCATGGGTGGCCAGTATCCTCGACGAGCCGAGGACTTCGTTGCAGTCGTAGCACCGGACCTGATACGGGAACGGCCGGTCCGTCTCCCGCAGGAGCAGCCGGTGCAGGTCCCCGGCGTCGCGGGCCAGCTTCTCCAGGCTCTCGCCCCCCGAGATGATAAGATCGACCAGAAGGCTGCGGACGTATTCGCGCTGTTCCGGCCGGTCCCACGCCATGTGCTTGAGCAGTATCGCCATCGAGCGATCGACGCGGCTCCGGCCGGCCGCAGCGGCCGCCACCCGCAGGACGTTTACGATCTTCTTCCACCGGCGATCGGAGACGACGATGCCCTTCTGCGCCAGCTCTTTCCTTGCCCTGAGGATGATGCGCTGGACGTTATCGTCGATCCCGACGGCCTGCGCGTTCGACTGCACCTCCCGGATCTGATCGACGGTCAGCCGGACGCCGCCTTTGCCCTGCACGCCGTCCTCGAAGAGCATCTCCCGGAAGTTATCCTCGTCCTGGATGGGCGATACCACGCAGCGCAGCAGGAACCGGTCGTAGAGCGCCTCGAGGTTGTCCTCCGCGTCCGGCAGCTCGTTGGAGGCCCCGAACGCGGCGATCAGCGGCACGTCGATCGCCTCCCGGCCGTTGTGGAACTTCCGCTCGTTCAGAATGGTGAGGAAGCTGTTCAGGATAGAGCTGCTGGACTTGAAGATCTCGTCGAGGAACGCGACGTGGGCGGCGGGCAGGTAGCCGTCGATCTTCCGCCGGAAGTCGTCCTCCTGCAGGGCCTTCAGCGACAGCGGCCCGAAGACCTCTTCCGGCGTGGTGAACCGGGTCATGAGGTAGTAGAAAAAATTGCCGTCGACCGCCTCGCACACGCTGCGGGCGAGCTGTGACTTGGCCGTGCCCGGCGGGCCGAGGAAGAGGACGTGCTCACCGGCGCAGGTCGCCAGCAGCGAGCAGATGATCTCGTCCGAGCGCTCCTTGAAGGTCCGTTCCAGCGCCGACCGGGCGCGCGCGATCTCTTCCTGCATCAGATGCCCCCATGCTTGCCGTTTTGTGCCGTCACCGGCATGAAAGAGTGGATATGCGCGTATTTAAAGAGTGTTCGTGCAATGTGCGGGGCGACCGTTTGTCACGCACCGGACGGACAATATCGCAGGCGGCGGATAGGTATTTACGTGTCTACCGCGTAAAGGTTGTCGGGTACTGGCATGCGCGCACTTCTGGTATATTATTCGAGGACCGGCCACACGAGGAAGATAGCGGAAGAGATCACGAAAGAGCTGCAGTGTGATATGGACGAGATCATCGACACGGTGAACAGGTCCGGAGCCGGGGGCTTCATGACCTGTGGCCGCCAGGCGACCAAAAAGGAGCTGACGAAAATTCTGCCGCCGAAGAAGGACCCGTCGCAGTACGACGTCGTGATCATCGGCACGCCGGTCTGGGCGCTGACCATGTCCTCGCCAGTCAGGACGTACATTGTCGAGAACAAGGATAAGCTGAAGAAGGTCGCGTTTTTCATCACCTTCGGCGGCTTCGGTGCCGAGTCCACCTTCCACGACCTCGAGGACCTGTGCGGAAAAGCGGCGTCAGGGACGCTGGCGATCAATACCCCGAGCCTCAAGGAAGGCAACTACCTGGACGGCGTGAAGCAATTTTCTGAGATCATTAAAGGCCTGCAATAATAAAAAGTGGCCGCATGGGGCTCATGCGGCGCTGCCAGGCCCGAACTGCTGGTGGAGGAACAGCTGCCCCGTCTGCCAGAGCTTCTTCGCGGCGTCGAACAGGTTCAAGACGATCACGATCGCGACGACCACCTTGATGCCGGACTGTATCCCGCCGGACAGCTCCGGGTTGAACGGGAACGCGGCCAGTATCCACACGAACAGGAGCGCCGAAACCACGGCCAGTGCTGCCTCGAGCAGCGACGGTATCCACTTCTGCCGGAGCGCCAGGTACAGGAGCTGTACCGCGATGGTGACGACGCCGATCAGGTTGATGACCGGTACGAAGCCCCCGAAGTCAGGGCTGAGCAGCAGTACGAACTGCGGGTCGTCGCCAAAGCTGGCCAGGAACGGCACCTTCGCCCAGAAGATGTTCAGGAGCGCCAGCCAGATGATCGTCCCCGCGACCGTGATGCCTATCTTTAGCGGCGACCCGGCGTCGTTCAGGCTTTTCTCCAGCCGCTGCAGCCGCGCCTCGTAGGGCACCTTCAGCCGGGACTCGTAGAAGTACATGGCCGCGAAGATGACGGCGATGACAGCGATGGCCAGCGCCAGGGCGCCGATGATGCCTTTGATGACCTGGATCATCTCGTTGTTGAGCACGTCCGGGGCCACCACCCAGAGGACGCCCGCGACCAGCAGGAAGGCCAGCACGATGCCGCCCAGCGCCTTGATCGCGTCCCACATGCCCTTCAGCTCCTTCATGCCCAGGAACGTCGCGGGCGTCGGGTACAGCGCCGCAACCTTCCGGGCCGGCCCCATGTTCGCGATCACCTCGCCCACGATGGCATCGTCCACGATCGTCCCTCGCTCCGCGGCCAGCGCGTCCGCGCCGTCCAGTATGTGGGTCCGCAGCTCCCGCGCGACCTCGTCGCGCTGCTTCGCGCCCATCTCTTTCGTTACCTCGTTAACGTAATCGTCGATTATCTTCTCGTTCATCTTATACTCCCCCGGCTTCCCGCTCCAAACGCTCGATCGCCCCGCCGAAGGCTTTCAGCGACGCGAGCAGCTTTACCCGTACCTCTTTCCCGTAGGCCGTGATCACGTAGTACTTCCGCGGCCGCGGGCCCGCCGTCTCCCACCGGCTGGTGAGCAGGCGCTCGTCCTCGAGGCGCCGCAGGATCGGGTACAGCGTGCCTTCTTCCACGCCCAGCCCGTTATCCTTCAGGCTCTTGATGATGTCGTAGCCGTACCGCTCCTGCTCCAGCAGGCACATGATCGCCACCTGCATCATCCCCCGCTTGACCTCGGTCTCGAAGCGTTCAAGGATTTCGTCCATCGGTATCACTTGCCGTGCCACATAATGTATGGCACTATTTATTATATGACAAACTATACTGTTTCACTCTAAGTATAAATAACTTGCCAGGGGCTTTCACCGGCAAGCCAAGAAAATTGACTCTTCCGCATTGTTGGGATCGAAGGGCAGTGGCCGGATGTCTCTGATGGTTTGCCGTTCAGGCGTCCTGTGATGAGCACGCAAGGGCACGGGACTGAATACTCGCGACGACGCGGACATCTGCTGATGTCCGGCGACGAAACGCGACGGGCGCAACGACGGTTAACGGATAATCCGCTATATTATCATTCTTAAAAACGTCGCGCCCGTCGCGTTTCGTCGCGATCGTCGCGAGAACTTAGAGAAACGTCGCGCCCGTCGCGTTTCATTGCGATCGTCGCGAGTACGGGTACGACAGGCCCCCGAAACCAAGCCCATTTCATTGAATCGGCAGATCCGAAAAACGCAGAAGAACCAGAAAATATTATTCGGTTATGGCCATTTCTAAAAGGTTATAAACAGTGGCATTGCACCGCAGGAAGCGGAGCAGGAAAGGCACGGGGGTCGAGGCAGGCCAGGCCCTCGATACGAAATCCTTCCAGGTCAGTCACGCGTGCGCGCGCGAGGACGTCCTCTTCCGATCAGGATCCGTGTACTCTACGAACTCTGTGGACTCTGTACCAGGTGCCGGCCTGCAAAAAATAGGAAAATTAATTTTTGGCCCTGGCGCTGGCGGCGCGTTTTCTCGGGGGCTTTCTGGCCGGCCCGTCGATCAGCGCGATGATCGCCTCGACGTCCAGTGCCCCGGAGACCACGTCCGCCAGCTCGTCGTAGGGGTCGGCCGCAGCGACGGGGGGCTCGTAGGGTATGCCCTTGCGCTCGCAGGCAAAGTACATCAGCGCGTCCCGGAACGGCTCGTTCTCGAAGAGGCCGTGCATGTACGTCCCGATGACGGTCCCGCTCTCGTCCACGCAGCCGTCGTCCCAGAAAGCCGGCGCGGGGGTCGCGGTCTGGCCCATGTGGATCTCGTACCCCAGCAGTTTCATGCCCCAGATGCGGTCCAGGACGGGGCCGGTCCCGGTGACTGTTTTTACCACCTGGCAGGTGCGCTTCTCGTAGGCGCCGAAGTCCGTCGTCACCGGCAGCAGCCCGAGGCCTTTCACGACTTCGGCCCGGCCGCCCTCGACGCCGCTGTCCCGGACGGCTTTGCCAAGCATCTGGTAGCCTCCGCAGATGCCGATCACCGGCACGCCTGCCTTCGAGAGCCTCCGGATCTCCTTGAACAGCGGGGACTCTCGCAGCGCCTTCAGGTCATGCACCGTGTTCTTCGAGCCCGGCAGGATGATGACGTCCGGCTTGCCCAGCGGCTGATCGAGAGGCACGTAGCGGACGCGGGCCACGCGCTCCAGCGGCTCGAAGTCCGTGAAGTTGGAGATGAGCGGGAACCGGATGACGGCGATCTCGACGCTTTTTTCGTTCGGCCGCTTGTCGTCGATGGAGACGGAGTCCTCCGAAGGCAGGCGCAGCTCCGAATATGGGACGACACCCAGGACCGGCACGCGGGTCAGGCGCTCGAGCTCCTGCAGGCCGTCGCCCAGCAGCGACTTATCGCCGTAGAACTTGTTGATGATCATGCCTTTGACCAGCTTCCTGTCCTCCGCAGGCAGCAGCGCGAGGGTCCCGTACAGGCTGGCGAACACGCCGCCCCGCTCGATGTCGCCCACGAGCAGTATCGGCGATTGTACCGCCCGGGCCATGCGGCTGTTGGCGATGTCCCGGCCGTACAGGTTGATCTCCGCCGCGCCCCCCGCGCCTTCGATGACGATGACGTCGTAGTCTTTCGCCAGCCGCGCGAGCGCGTCCGTGGCGATCTTCATCATGGCGTCGACGCTCTCGTAATATTCCCCGGCCTTCCGGTCGCCGGCGGGCTTCCCCAATACCACGACCTGCGAGGTGGTCCCGCCCTTGGGCTTCAGGAGCACCGGGTTCATCTCCGCGCGTGGCTCCACGCCGGCGGCGAACGCCTGGATAGCCTGCGCGATGCCGATCTCCTTTCCGTCCCGGGTAATCCAGCTGTTATTGCTCATGTTCTGGGACTTGAAAGGCGCTACCCTGTAGCCGCGGCGCTTCAGGATGCGGCACAGCGCAGCCACGATCGTGCTCTTGCCCGCGTGGGACTGGGTGCCGAGGACGGTGATGTATCGGGTCATGGACGCTCCTGTGTTGGCTTTCTCAGGTATGACCCGGCCCTATAAAAGGATTGCCGGCACCAGCATAACCATATATCCCTTGAAATCTAACCAGTGTGCGTATGTCACGGTTATCGGTGAATGAGGTCGGGGAACGGCTGGCGACAGCCGGGAGGATGAGCCTGCAGCCGTTATGCGTCTACTGGGCCGACGCTGTCCCGGAAGGCGTGGTAAAGGTGTCGGACGTGGTTAAAGCCGGGCACCGGTGTCTCGCAAAGGCGACGCTGCTGGTCGCGGCCGGTAAAGCAGACGGCGTCTACGTGGGCGGCGATACGATGAAAGGCACGTGTCAGGGGTCGCATGGCTTCCTTGGGCTGGCCGGGTTCCCGGAGGACATCTGCAACGACCTTTCGACGGGCAAGGATGCGATGTACCTGAAAGAGTCGCCCCAGTGCGCGGCCTGGACGCTGACCAGGATGGGCAGCGTGAAGTTCTCGGGCAAGTATCTCGTCATCCAGCGCACGGAGAAGGCAGGGGATGTCGAGGCGCTCTCGTACCTGTGCATCGGCCAGGCGGAGGCGGTGCGCAACCTGTGCGGCCTCATCCACTTCGGCAGCGATTCGCCCTTCGGGCAGATCGACGCGGCCTGGGGCTCGTTCTGCGCCAGCTTCATCGCCTACCCGTCCGGCATGGCCAGAGGCGCCCCGAAGGACACCGCGTTCATCGGCCCCACGGCGCCGGACGGCAACCCCTGGTTCCCGCCGGACATGATGGCGATCGGGATACCGGCGAAGGTCGCGCAGCGGATGGCCGGGGATGTCGAGCGGTCGTTCGTGATGAACTGCGTCGGTACGACCTATCCCGAAAAGCGCGACAGCGAAGTCGTTAAAGCCCTGAATAATAAATAATTCGTAAGTGTTCAGGTGTTCTGTGTAAGTCCTGTTCAGGCTTCCGGAATAGCCTTTGCGGAGGCTTAGCACAGTACTGATTCCCGCAACGACCGCAACGAAAGCGACGGGCGCGACGACTGTTAAACGATAACGGGTTGTGATATCATTCTTCGAGAAACGTCGCGCCCGTTGCGTTTCGTCGCGCTCGTAGCGAGGATCAGTATGACAGGCCCCCGTAACAAGGCCCACTTCATTGCCTGCACGTGAAGAAATGTTCCTCATCAAGCGGAATCGCGGCCGTCCACTCGCGCGCGCATGTGCTGGCCATGGCCATTTGTTGAAGAGACACCTGAACAATTACAATAATTCGAAAGTTGCCCGGTTCGTGCCCGGGAAACCTTTTTTACCGACAGGGCCCGGCGTCGCTGGCCGGGCGGCAGAAATGCGGCCCCGGGGGGCCAATCGCGCGCGCGTGCCCGTGATCGAATACCGGATACGGCGACTTTTATACCACGGACAGGGCGTCGGACATATATCGGGTTTATTTATTTATGCCATTTATATCATCATATTCGCATTTAGTATGAAAAATTGATAAATTATTAATATTATAATGGAAAAAGAACTTATATCGTGTGCGCTTGCACAGAAATCGGGAGGTATCATCATTAAGAATAGGTTAGCAATCATACTCGCAGCGTGCGTCGTTTTGACGCTCGCGCTGTGCCTGGCTGGGTGCACGTCGCCCACGCCGGCACCATCAGTGACGCCGACCCCGGGCAATAATACGACCGCCCAGGGACTGACCTTCACTGACACGAACGGCAAGACCGTGACACTGCCGAAACCCGCCGAGAAGATCGTCGTCCTGAACTCGGACTGTGCCGAGGTGCTGGTGGCGATCGGCGCGAAGGACAGGATCGTGGGCGTGGCCAGCTCGGTCAAGACCAACCCCTCCGTGGGCTCGCTGTTCGCTAACGTGACCGACGTGGGCAACTGGCAGACGCCGAACCCGGAGCAGATCGCCCTGCTACAGCCGGACGTCATTATCAGCTATGCCAGCTCTCCGCCCAAGAACGCGGACCAGCTCACCCAGGCCAACGCCACCATCGTCCAGCTCGACTGCGGCAACCTGAAGACCATCGTCGGGGACATCACGGCCATGGGCATCATCACGGGCAACGTGCAGCAGGCGCAGGAATACTCGCAGTACATCCAGTCCGTCATCGACCTGGTGAAGGAACGGGTCGCCCCGATCAGCGCGACGCCGTCGGTATACTGGGAGTACAACAAGGCGTGGAGCACGGCCGGCAACTCGTCCGGCGGCGACACGATCATGTATATGGCGGGCGCGGCCAACATCGCCGGCGACCTCGGCAACAAGACGAACCAGCAGCCGGCCGTGAACCAGGAGTTCGTGCTCACGAAGAACCCGCAGATCATCATGAAGTACTCCGGCTTCAGCGTGACCAACACGACGCTGGCCGGCTTCAGCGCGCTGCGGAACGACACCATGGCCCGGACGGGCATCGCCGGCGTGGACGCGGTGAAGAATGGCAAGGTCTACGTGATCTCGTCGACCATCGCTTACGGCCCCAAGGCGTTCATCGGCCTGCTGTACATGGCGAAGGTCGCCCACCCGGGCGCGTTCCAGGACATCGACCCGGCCGCGAAGCTCGACGAGTACGCGGGCCGGTTCGTGCCCGGGACGAACGCAACGATCGTCTTTTACCCGACCCCCGCATGAGGAGACATGGACCCCCGCCCTCCGGGAGGGGGCCTCTCCTCCCGGATGGGACCTCCACCGGAGTGGGCCCATCCTTCCATATCTTTATTAGCAGGGAGAATTGAAACAGATCAGTCGCTCTCCCGCGACGAACGATTTTAGAAAAATGGGTGCGTATTGATGCAGGAAACTGGAGAAAGCCGGGCCGAATGGAAAGAGGTGAACGAGCTATACCGGCAGAGATACCTGAAAAGACTGGCCTTGCTCGGGACAATATCTGCCCTGCTCGTCCTGGCCGTCCTCTACTCGGCGTCCGTCGGCACGGCCCCGCTGAGCATCGGCGACGTCTTCCTCGCAGTCATGCATAACATCGCCGTCAAGACCGCCGGCATCCCCCTGATCGGGCAGCTCTTTGCCCTGTTCGGGGAGCCGCAGAGCGGCACGGCTGAGGTCATCGTCGTCAACATGCGGCTGCCCCGCATCATGCTGGCCATGCTGACCGGCGTGTGCCTGGCCGTCTCCGGCGCGGTCATGCAGGGCGTGCTGCGGAACCCCCTCGTGAGCCCGTTCACGCTCGGCCTCGCGTCGGCCGCGTCCTTCGGCGCCGCGATCACCATCGTGCTGGGCACGGGCATCCTGGGCCTGTTCATCGCCGGCGGCAGCAACTACGACATTATCATCAACGCCTTCGTCTTCGGCCTGCTGAGCATGATGCTGATCTACGGCATCTCCCGGGTCCGCGGCACCAGCCAGGCGACGCTGATCCTGGCGGGGGTCGTCCTGGGCTACATCTTCCAGGCGGGCGTCATCATCCTGAAGTACTGGTCCAACAACGACAAGCTAAAGGACCTCGAGATGTGGCTGATGGGCGGCATGTGGGGCGCCAGCTGGAACGCGGTATTGATCCTGCTGCCGATCGCCATCGTCTGCATCGTCCTGCTTGCGCTGAAGGCCTGGGACCTGAACGCGCTGTCCGCGGGGGACGAGATCGCCAGGAACCTCGGGATTCGCGTGGAACGGCTGCGGCTGTACTGCCTGCTGCTGGCGACGATCGCGGCTTCGAGCTGCCTGGCGTTCACCGGCGTCGTCGGCTTCATCGGGCTGATGGCCCCGCACATCTGCCGCATGCTCATCGGCAACGACCACCGGTACCTGATCCCGTGCTCCGCGCTCATGGGCGGGCTGATATTGCTGCTGTCGGACACGTTCGCCCGGACGGTGTTCAGCCCGCTGGAGATCCCGGTGGGCATCATCATGTACATCATCGGGGGCATATTCTTCCTGTACCTCATATTGAGAGGGAAGGAGAGTCACATATACTGAGGAGATGCGATGAAAATTAAGATCGAGGGCTTGGGCGTGGATTACGGTGCGCACAAAGCGCTGGACGACGTCTCCTTCGAGGGGAATCCCGGCGAGGTGATCAGCGTCATCGGGCCCAACGGCTCGGGCAAGAGCACGCTGATCAAGTGCATCGCGCAGGTGCACCGGCCGTCGAGAGGGACTGTGTGCCTCAACGACCGGGACGCCACCTCGATGGACCCCAACGAGATCGCCCGGCTGATCGGCTACGTCCCCCAGAACTTCCACTACCTGTTCTTCTCTACGGTCATGGAGACCGTCCTGCTGGGCCGGAAGCCCCATATCAAGTGGAGGATATCCCCCCACGACCTCGAGGTCGTCCAGGACGCGCTGGACAGCATGAACATCCGGGCATACGCGGGCAAGTTCATGGACCAGCTCAGCGGCGGCGAAAAGCAGAAGGTGTACATCGCCCGCGCGCTCGCGCAGGAGCCGGAACTGTTCCTGTTCGACGAGCCGACCAGCAACCTCGATCTCAAGCATCAGATCGAAGTGCTTGAAATCACCCGCAAGCTCACCAAGAGCCGGGGCGCGTCCATGATCGTGGCGCTGCACGACCTCAACCTGGCCTACACGTACTCCGACGCCGTCATCGTGCTGAACAAGGGGCGGATCTACGCCTGCGGCAAGCCCGTCGACGTCCTGACCCCGGCGACCATCCAGGCGGTCTACGGCGTCGAGGCCATGATCGTCGAGAGCGACTTCGGCCGGCACATCGTGCCCCTGAAAGTGAAGACCTGATTTTATAATCTGATGAAGACCAGATACGCGTCCGTCAGCAGGATGAACAGCAGGTAGCATCCGACGTTGGCCTGTGCGAGCCGGGTGGCGGCCTCTCGCGCGCGCGGCCGCATGACCAGGCTATATAGCGCCGGCAGCAGCGGCACGAGCGAGAACAGGAACACCGGCCGGAAATCGATCGCATATCGCCCGTTCGCGAGGGCCGCGATGCTGGCGGTGGCCAGGATGCCGATCAGTCCGGCGACGGCGAATCCGGCAGCCCGGCCGTGGCGGGCGACGAAATAGTTTTTTCCGCCTGCTATGTCACCCTCCAGGTCGGGTATCTCCACGTTGACGATGAAGAAGAGTCCGTACAGGAGCAGCGGGATAGTGAAGGCCGTGAACAGGGGCGAGAACGATCAGTACTGTGAGAAATCGCCGATCGCGGGCATCAGGAACCCGAGGGCGAGCATCGTGGCGACCTCGCCCAGGCCCCGGTACGCCAGCCGGACGGGCGGAGCGGTGTAGAACCAGCAGAGCAGGTTGCCGAAGACCGTAAAGCCGAAAAACGCGGCCGGAAAAGAGTAGATCACGGTAAAAGCCGCCCCAGCAGGACGGACAGGATCTGCCGATCACTGCTATGACAAAATATAAAAGACATGATGGACAATGAGTATCACGGGACCGTGTGACGAATGGCAGACAGGGAAAAGATCAAGGCGTTCGTGCAGGACGTCTTAGGCTGCGGGTGTGCGGAAGAGGTCTTTAAGGTCATCGAGCTCCGCCATAAAAGGAAAGGCGATGTAAAGTACGACCGGATCAACATCGGCAACAGGCTGCTCGTATACGTCCTCCGGGCCGACGACCCCGCGTTTATCGGGGAAGAGCTGCCAGGGATGCTTTCCGAGGGCCTGAAAGAGCGGGACTCGGGCGGGTTCAACCGGTTCCGGCTTGTGCTGGCCACCGGCGTGCCTTCGGCGGGCGTCGCCGCGACGAACGCGTATAAAGCGACCGGCCTGGCCGACGACCGCCTCTTCCTTCACGTGGTACACCCCGCACAGATTAAATTTTGATGCCTGACGGGCTGGCGTCGCCGGGCAAAATCCGGCAATGCGCCTGCCGATATATAAATTATATAAAGATATGTTTTTATAGTAGATTGCACTTATTCGTATTGCGGATTTCGATCTGCAAGAGTAAAATCAATGATAGATAACAGAAGCAGGGGCCCGAGAGACTTCGGTCCCAGAGAGATGCACAAGGCAACTTGTTCTGATTGCGGAAAAGAATGCGAAGTACCCTTCAAGCCCGCCGAGGGCAGGCCGGTCTATTGCAGAGACTGCCTCCCCAAGCACAGGAAACCAAGGTTCTAAGGGGAGATAAATAATGCGTGACAGCGGATTCAGAAGGCCCAGGGACATGGGCCCCAGAGAGATGCACAAGGCAACTTGTTCTGATTGCGGAAAAGAATGCGAAGTACCCTTCAAGCCCGCCGAGGGCAGGCCGGTCTATTGCAGAGACTGCCTCCCCAAGCACAGGAAACCAAGGTTCTAAGGGGAGATAAATAATGCGTGACAGCGGATTCAGAAGGCCCAGGGACATGGGCCCCAGAGAGATGCACAAGGCAACCTGCGCCGACTGCGGCAAAGAGTGCGAAGTACCCTTCAAGCCCGCCGAGGGCAGGCCGGTTTACTGCCGCGATTGCCTCCCCAGGCACAGGAAACCAAGGTTCTAAAAGTACCATAGCCTCACCGCAGGCTATTGTAAAATAAAGATGAGGGGCTGTCCCTCATCGATGCTTTTTATCTTCTCGCTTTCAGGAATATGGCCATGCCGGCGATGGCCGCCAGTGTCACTACCGGCCCGAAGCCTGGATCCGGCAATGGCACGGGCGTCGAGTTCCGGGTCGGCGAGCCCGCGGTAGCGGCCGGCGTCGCGCTCGGGCTGCCGGACGGCGAAGGCACCGGCGGGGCCGAGGGCAGCACAGGCGTCGCATGACCCGCGTCAAGAATGGTCACCGAGATACCGGTCAGGTTCCCGGCAGCGGCGTTGACCGGGTTCCCGAGGGTCAGAGTGACAGTTTCATTGCCTTCGTCAGGGTCAGCCGGCAGTGTCATGTATATCGTGTACATCGATTGCCCCGGGGGAAGGCGAATGGTCCCCGGGACGCCGACCGGCCGGCCGTCCGCGTCGGCCAGGGTATAGTCCACCCCGTTCGTAGCCGTGCCGCTGGCGTATATATCCGCATACGCGTCGACGAAGGGATCATTATCCTTTAAGACGGCGATCACGACGGCTTTCTCCTGCCCTTCGACACCCACCAGTTCCCCGGCCGCGGGACGGAGGAATGCCAGCGAAGGCATCGGCGGGTAATCCACGTAAACCGTCCGGGCCGCCTGGTCCGCCTCGATGTCGGCATCGCTGTCGCTCAGCCGGAAAGTGAGACGTTGCGTGCCGAAGACGTTATGGTCCGGCCGGTGAAAGCGGACCTTGATCACCGCGTAGGTAGAGCCCGGCTGAAAAACAACGGGATTCTCGCCCAGCAGCTCGTATTCTCCGGGCTTATTCCCGTTGCTTATCGTGGCATCGGCTATGCCTAACGTCACCCGGGATGTATCGCCGGAATCCCCCGAGCGTAGCAGCGGAATCTCGATCCAGGCCTCATCGTCCGGCAGGAAGTGAGTTTCATCATAATACGCCTGCGCCTGGACCCAGACTATCGAGGAACCGGCAGCGCTCGCCAGGGGCATGCCGGACAGAAGACATACAAAGAGCACGGACAGGATCAGGAGCGGCAATAGCGGATGGCTTATCATGGGTATCATGCCACGACGGGCTATGATCGATTGTGCCGTCTTTCGATAAGAGATTATCTGTCGCGGATGCGAGCCCTCACTCCATAAAATTTAATATAACGAAAGTAAAATTGACTTACCTCGGAGTGCGACCCATTGTTCATACGAAAAGAGCTGCTGCAGCTATCGCCGTGCGCCCACGGCGGGCGGTTGCACGAGATCGCGGAACGCAGGGGCCTCAAAGACGGGGACCTGCTGGACTTCAGCGTCAACCTGAACCCGTACCTGCCGTTCGACGGCCGGGACGCGATCGCGAAGGCGTGTGCCGGCGTCGACGTCTACCCGGACAACCGGTACGGCCGGTTCTGCGGTAGCGCCGCGAAGTTCTGTGGCGCCCGGCCCGGGCAGATCATCCCGGGCAACGGCTCCAGCGAGATTATCCGGCTGTTCGCGGAGGTCGCGTTGACGAAGGGCGACATCGTGGCCATCCCGGGGCCGACGTTCGGGGAGTACGAGCAGCAGTGCCGCCTGTTCGGCGCCGGGGTACGGCACGTGAAAATGTCGGACATCGTCAAGGGCGAGTTCTGGCACCTGGACGGCTGCAGGGCCACGTTCTTCTGCAACCCCAACAACCCGGACGGCCGCCTCATGCCCGCCGGTTTCGTGCTGAAGCTGGCCGACTACTGCCGGGAGCGGGGGATCGCGCTGGCCGTGGACGAGGCGTTCATCGACCTGGCGGACCCGGGACAGAGCGTGGCCCGGCACGTGGAGGGCTACGACAACCTGCTCGTCCTCCGGTCGCTGACCAAATGTTTCGCCATCCCCGGCTTCCGGCTGGGCTTCGGGGTCGCCTGCCGGGAAGCTGCGGACGCGCTGAACGTGATCCGGCTGACCTGGAACGTGGACAGCGTGGCGGCGGAGACGGGGGCATATTATATGGACCACGCGTCCTCGTACCTGGGCCTGTCCCGCGAGTTCATCCGGCGGGAACGGGAGTGGATGGCCGGGGAGATCGCCGCGATCAAAGGCCTGACGATGGTGCCGTCCAGCGTCAACTTCTTCCTGGTCGACGTGAGCGGGGCGGGCAAGACGTCTTCCGAGTTCGCTGCCCGCATGCTGGAGCGGGGCATCGTCGTCCGGGACTGCTCGTCGTTCCGGATGCTCGGGGACTCGTACGTCCGGCTGGCGGTGCGGACGCGAGAGGAGAACGAACGGCTGGTCAAAGCCCTTAAAGCGGCTGCAGGGTCACTATGATCACGTTCATGCTGGAGGCGTTCCTCCTCGCCGTCGTCATCGACCTGTTCTTCGGGGAGCCTGCCCCGGCCTTCCACCCGGTCGTCTGGATCGGCCGGCTGATCGCGCTGCTGGACCGGCTGGCCCCCGGCCGGCTCAAGTACGCGTACGGCTTTTTCATGGCGTTCACGACGATCGCCGCCACGGTCGCCGCCGGCTGCGGGCTCAGCTGGCTATCGTACCGGGCCTCGCCGCTGCTCGGCCTGCTGGTCACGGCGTACCTGATCAAATCGACTTTCTCGTTATCCTTCCTGTGGCGGATCTCCCGCGACATCTACGACGACCTGCGGGTCGGCCGGCTCGATGCCGCGCGGGCGAAGCTCCCCGCGCTGGTGGGCCGGGACGTGAGCCGGCTGGATGCGGGCCAGATGACCTCCTGCGTGACCGAGTCGCTGGGCGAGAGCTACGTCGACGGCATCGTGTCGCCGCTCCTTTATTTTATACTGCTCGGCCTGCCCGGCGCGCTCGCCTACCGGGCGATCAACACGCTGGACTCGATGGTCGGCTATAAGGACGCGAAGCACCTGCAGACCGGCTTCGCCTCGGCGAAGATCGACGACCTGGCCAACTATGTGCCCGCCCGGCTGTCGATCCTGCTCGTCGCCCTCGTATCGCCGGTCACGGGCAGCCCGGCGCTCGCGGTTAAAACGGCATTGAGGGACGGCCGTAAGCCGCCCAGCATCAACTCCGGCTACCCGATGGCCGCGTTTGCCGGGGCGCTCGGCATCCGGATGGAGAAGCTGAAGTACTACGTGCTGGGCGCCGGGCTCCGGCCCTGCGCTCCCGACGATATCCCCCGTGCGATACGCCTGAACCGGGCCGCTTCCGCGTTGCTGATCGCTATCGTCGTGGCGATCATGCTCTTCATCGGTCTGCCGCTGACGTGGGGGGTGTTCGCCTGGCCGGCAGTGTGGTAAAAGGCTTCAGGGCGGCCCTCGGCTTCCTGACCACCATACCGGTACGGGTGCAGGCGGACGACTACGACAGCTTCGTCTCGCGCCTGTACCTCTTCATCCCCGTCGGGCTGGTTGCCGGCCTGCTGATCGGGACGACGGGCCTCGCGTTTCAATGGATTTTGCCGGCGCCGTTCGCGGCGGCGCTGACGGTAGGCTGTATCATCCTGCTGACGGGCATCAATCACATCGACGGCCTGTCGGACATGGCCGACGGCCTGGTCACCTCGGGCCCCCCGGAGAAGAAGGTCCGGTCGATGAAGGACGTCCACGCGGGCGCCGGGGGCATTCTGGCCATCGGGCTGGACCTGCTGTTTCTTTATGCGTTGCTGGCGACGTTCGCCGGGTCGGGGATGTCCCTGCTGTTCCCGGTATTTCTGGCCGAGGTCGGCGCGAAGATAGCCATGATCACCGTGATCGCCTTCGGGAAGAGCCTGGGGCCGGGCATGGGAGCGACGGTCATCGCGGCAGCGAAGAAAAGCCACTACGTCGCAGGCATCGCTGTCGCCTGGGCCGCGATCGCGATCGCGACGGGCATTACGATCATAAGCTATGACGACTTTCCCGCCTGGCGCATCGGGCTGGCGGGGCTGCTGGCCGCGCTGGCGCCGCTGGCCGTGGCTGACGCCGTGCGGGTGACGGCGGGCCGGAACTTCGGGGGCGTGAACGGCGACGTGATGGGCGCGGCCAACGAGATGGCCCGGATCGCGGTGCTCGTCGTCATGGGGGCAGTGCTGTGGATGCGCTGGTGATGGCCGGCGGCGCCGCGACCCGGATGGGCGGCGTGGAAAAGCCGATCGTGCCGCTGGACGGCCGCCCGTTGATCGCTTACGTGATCGACGCGCTGGCCGCCAGCCAAAAGATCGGGCATATCTACGTGGCGGTCTCCGGCAGGGTGCCCATGACCGTCGAATATATTAAAACGGCCTATGGAAGCGATCCGGGGGTGTCCGCGGTCATGACCCCGGGCGCCGGGTACGTCGAGGATACGGCATATGCGGCGGAGGCGCTGGGGCTGTCCCGGCCGTTCCTCGTCATCTCGTCCGACGTGCCCCTGGCCACGCCGGAGGTCATCGACGAGGCCGTTACGAGGTACGAGGATTCGGGATGCGAGGCGCTTTCCGTCCGGGTCGACGCTTCAAGTTTGCCGCCAGGCCTGCAGCCGGACACGATACTGGAAGACGACGGAAAGCGGAACGTGCCCGCGGGCATCAACATCGTCGACGGCCGGCTCATGGGACGCTACCAGAGAGAGCTGATCCTCGTTGTCACGGACGGGCGGCTTGCGGTCAACGTCAACCGTCCGAAGGACATCGCTTTTTGCGAACGGATCATCCGCGGCGAACGATCCCTTTGAACGGCACATCGACAGGTATAATATGATTGATAAACAATCGTAATTGACAATTTTGTCCGGCGTAAGCCGGGATGGACAGGCGCATGAAGGACGATTCTTTCGCCCGAAAAAAGTGGGTGGTACCTTACAAAAATATCGTGGCCGTCAGCAACGGCAACGGCCTGGTGGACATCGTCGAGCAGTCCAACTGTTTCGGCGGCTCCTGCTGGGCGGAGTACCACTACAAGCAGAGCAGCCCGCTCATTTTGGGCACCAGGCACTACGGTAACTCGATGCGCTACTCGGTAAAGGAAGGTAAAGCCGACATTAACCTGGTCTCGTCCATCGCAGCGGCCGGCATCGAGGCGGTCGTCGTCGGGGACGAGACGATCGAGATCACCTACGCGGGCCTGGGCGGGGGCGGCGTGGGCGCGACCATGAGCCGCGCGCTCGCCGAGGACGTGATCGACTGCGACCTTACAGCGGCCGGCGGCAGCCGCAAGAGCCGGGGCACGATTAGCCTGCCGCGGCGGAAGCGGGTCCTGATCGGCGTCGACGACACCGACACCAAGGAAGAAGGCGCCACGTGGTCGCTCGTGCACAACATCGCCACGGAAGTGGACAACCATAACGCCCGGTACCTGTCCCACGCGCTGGTCCAGCTCTACCCGGTGCCGACCAAGACCCAGAACTGCGTCTCCACCGTCGTGGAGTTCGGCTGCATCGACGAGACGAAGCTGGTGCGGGACTTCGGCCGGCTGCTGGCGAAATACACGCTGTCCGAGAACACCGGCATGGTGGTGCTGCAGGACTTCGACGCGAACGTCATCGCCGACTACGGCCGGCTCGTCAAAAGCAAACATGTCTCTATGGAGACGACGCTGAAGACCATCAAGAAGGCAAATGCGGATATTCTCATCGACGGCCGCGGCATCATCGGCGCCACCGCCGCGCTGCCCTACTTCGCCCGGCCCTGCGACTCCGTCATCCTTTAAGTATTAAGTTACCAGGTTTCCAGGAAGAGACGCCAGGACGCCACTGTAGAAAATATGAGGCGCCAGGGCGCCAGGTGTTTTTTTTTAATATTCAAGACGCCAGGGGTCTAAGGGCATGATCTATGCGATTCAAACTATCCTATACAACAACTTGACCGCCTGGAGTCTTGAATATTAAAAAGACTCTTCTGCATTGTCGGGATCGAAGGGCGGTGGCCGGATGTCTCGGATGGTTTGCCGTTCAGGCGTCCTGTAATGAGTACGCAAGGGCGCGTGACTGCATACTCGCGACGATCGCGACGAAACGCTACGGGCGCGACGTTTCTAAGAATGATGATATTGCGGGTTATCGGTTAACCGTCGTCGCGCCCGTCGCGTTTCGTCGCGTCGTCGCGAGAACGTAGAGAAACGTTGCGCCCGTCGCGTTTCGTTGCGATCGTCGCGAGTAC
>MVRA01000216.1 GCA_002067315.1 Methanocella sp. PtaU1.Bin125
CCGCCTGCTGGACGCGCTGTCGCTCAAGATAGAGCGGGTGAGCATGCTGATCGAGGACGCGAAGGTCGACCAGTTCGACGTCATCACGCTCGACCGGAGCGCCTATAACGACCTGATGATCTGCCTGGGGAAATATGAGGAGTTCCTGAATAGTCTCGAGGAGATCACGCAGGATACCGCGGAGGAAATCCGGGAGATCGTGGGCGGCGAAGAGTGCTTCTGCGGCGAGAGGGACGCCGACGAGGAAATGGAGCTCATCGAAGAAGACGAGGAACTTTAGCCTCTGCCGGACCCATCAATAGCTATATCATCGTTTAGCGTCGAATTGACTGTGCCGCTGGAAGGGATCGACTGATGATCAGGCCGTTTTTCTATGCTATTGCTATCGCCGCTGTCCTGTCCGTTGCGCTATTCGCCGGCTGCACGCAGCCCGAAGCAGCACAGGAGAGAGACACGCTATACCAGGTATCGACCTTTAACGCGCTTTCGCAGGGCGTCTATGACGGCAGCGAGACCTTCGGGACGCTCAAGGCGCACGGGGACGCCGGCCTGGGCACGCTGGAAGCGCTGGACGGCGAGCTGATCGGCCTGGACGGGCAGTACTACCAGGCGAAGGCGGACGGGACGGTCGTGCCGGTCGGCGATAGCGCGACCACGCCCTTCGCGATCGCGACGTTTTTCGACGAGGACCGGACCGTCCGGGTCGCAAACCTCAGCAGCCTGGCGGAGTACATGGCGTCGCTGAACGAGTCCATGACGAACAGGAACGTCATGTACGCGTTTAAAGCGCAGGGACACTTTGATCACGTCAGGGCCCGCAGCGTCCCGGCGCAGCCGAAGCCGTACCCGGTGCTGACGGAAGCGGTCAAAGGCCAGGCCGTCTTCGACTATTACGACGTGAATGGCACCATCCTGGGCTTCTGGTTCCCGGAGTACATGTCCGGCGTCAACGTGGCCGGCTTCCACTTCCACTTCATCTCGGACGACCGGCAGCGCGGCGGCCATCTCCTCGACTGCTCGGCAGACGGGCTGACGACGGCGATCGACGAGACGGACCGCTTCTACCTGGCCCTGCCGCCGGGCGATGACTTCGGCCGGGCCGAGATCGGGAAGACGAACGAGACGGCCGTCGGCGTCATCGAGAGGTGAGCGGTATGACGGACGCGTTCATGCAGGCCGCGATCGACGAGGCCCGGAAAGGGCTCGAAGAGGGCGGGATACCCATCGGCTCCGTGCTGGTCATCGACGGCCGGATCGCGGGCCGGGGCCATAACCGGCGGGTGCAGGACGACGACCCCGTGCTCCACGCGGAGATCGACTGCCTGCGCAACGCCGGGCGCGTCGGCCGGTACGCCGGCGCCGTCCTGTACTCGACGCTGATGCCGTGTTACCTGTGCGCCGGCGCGGCCGTCCAGTTCGGCATCCGGAAGGTCATCGTCGGCGAGTCGAGGAACTTTGCCGGGGCGCGGGCGTTCATGGAGTCCCGCGGCATCGAGGTCGTCGACCTGGACCTCGCGGAATGCCGGGACATGATGGCCCGGTTCATCGCGGAGAAGCCAGAGCTCTGGTACGAGGACATCGGTACCCTCTGACCGGGCGAGTGCAAACTTTTTGTACTGTCGCGGCAATAGGCCTGAGAGATAAAATGACGGAAGCAGGCGAGATCGGGCCGGGATCGTTCCAGTGCGGGCAGTGCGGCGTCTGCTGCCGGACGCAGAAGGTAGTGCTGCTCACGCTCGGGGACATTTTCCGCATCGCGGAAAGGCTGGGCATGCGGCCGAACGCGTTCTACCGGCGGTATTGCATGAAGTCCGACCGGCTGAACGACCGGGGGCTGACTCGCATCTATCTCAAGACGGAGGGCGGCTGCCCGTTTTTGGAGGGCCGGCAGTGCTCCGTCCACGGGTTCAAGCCGATCGTCTGCGCCCGCAGCCCGTTCTATTACGTCGAGTCTTCGCTGGCCGTGCTGAAAGTCCTGGGCGTCATCGTGCCGGGGTGCGTGATCGAGCGGCTCCCGTACGGTACGGTCGCGCGCGGCGACATCGAGCCGCTGGTCGATATGGAGATCGAAGTCGACGCCACCGACGAGTACCTGTCCCGGGCGGGTAAGTTCGACGAAAAGACCGCCCGACCTTTCTATGATCGGCTCAGGCAGAGGCTCGCCGATGGCACCGAGAGAGCCCTGACGTACCGGAGGCTGCTCGACGAGAGCATCCGCCGGGAAGAGGCTTACCGGAACGATCCATACTACAGGGGCGCGACGCAGATGTATCTCAGCGGGTTCTACCGGGAGTTCCGCGAGGAAGCCGGGCGCCTGGCCGGTCTGCACCCGGGCCTGTCCGTCTTTGAGCCCGCGGCCGTCGGCATGACGGGAGGGGATATTATCATCGTCCTGCAGGACGGCGACTATAAAGTCGCGAAAAGACGCCTGGAAGGAAAAGAGTGCGGCATAGACGTCAACGCTTCCGTGCGGTCGGGGATCGAGTATGCGGCCGTCACCGTTACGATCGACGGCCGCCCGGCCATTTTCTTTTATTATTACCTGGACGCGGCCCGGAAATCCGCGATCAGGCACCCGCCGGGAAAAGTATCGATCACGCTGATGAACAGTAAGAAAGACGCGTTCGCGTTTACCGGCGACGACGCTGCCGGCTGGCTGCAGTGATCGATCGCATGCGCGGCTACCGGATCGGAAAAGCCGCGAGCTGTGACGGGTTCGTCTGCGCGATGATCGGGTCGAACACCGCCTCGATGGGCGAGTGCTCGCTGAGCCGGCGTTCGCGAAGGCCGTGCAGGTACCGGCACTCCACGGGGTTAAGCGAGGCCGACGCGAAGACGTGGTCGTAGCGGCGGCCGGAGCGGCGGCCGTTTTCGACTTCGAAGAAGCTGTACTCCCGCGCCTGCGGCCCGTTGACCTTCCGGTAGGCGTCCGCCAGGTCGAACTGCGCCAGCCCTTCGAGGATGTTGCGCTCCCACGTGTCCCATTTCTGGCCCCAGTACTTCTGCAGCACGATCTCGCCGGTGCGCTTCCGCTTCTGGCCCCAGGTGACGATCGTGCCGTCGGCGGTCTCCTCCTGCGGCGTGCCCAGGTCGCCGCAGAAAATACGGGGGTATTGCGACTTGATCGCGAGGCCCTTGTAGATGCCTTCCAGGGTCTGTATCTTCCGGACGTCGGAGCTCTTGCCTTTCGGGACGTGGGCCGTGTGCACCTGGATGTCGCCCCACGGGCCGATGGCGAAGCAGGAGAGCACCTTCTCGGGCCAGGGGACGTCGAAGTGGATGGGCGAGGTGATCAGCGGCCACCGGCTGGCGATCATCTCGCCGAAGCTGTTGCTGTGCAGCCGTGTCAGGTACCGGGCAAACTGAAAGCTGTCGATGATGCTGTAGTAGCCATGACGCTGCAGGTGCTCCCGGTAGATCGGCGACACCCCGGCGGTGACCTCCTGGAGGGCGATGATGTCGGGCTTGCGCTCGCCCAGCGCTTCGACCTGCGCGGACATATGGCCGCCGTAGCCTCCCATGACGTTCCAGGAAACGAGCTTCATCTTAACCCTTCTGACATCTATTTTATACCGATAGATGGTTATATATCTGTAGGTCGCCATCGCTTATAATGCGTCATATTTATTAGGGACGAAGGAGAGGTACGTGTTATGTCTGACGATCTACAGGCAAAGGAGCTGGCGAAGCGGCTCGGTATCAAAAAAGGCTGCAGCCTGGCCATCATGAACCCGCCCTACGGCCTCGTCAAGGTGCTGGAAACGATCCGGGAGAACCTGCGGAGCATGCAGACGGAGATCAAGATGAACGAGTCGAACGACCTGGACGTGGTCGTCTATTTCTCCCGGGGCCGGCGTGGCCTCGAGGAGGCGTTCCCGCGGCTGAAGGGCCAGCTGGCCCCCGGCGGCGTGCTCTGGATCGGGTGGCGTAAGCCGCAGAAGACGCTGAAGACGGACCTCGACGCCGGCGGCGTCCGCGAGATCGCCGCGATGCACGGCATGTCGGGCAAAGACGAGCTGGACGTGGACAGCGAGTGGCAGATGATGAAGCTGGCCGCTGGCGGCGAACATAGTTAAAGGCCTCACAGTACGTCGTTTTTTCCATTTTACCGCAACCGTTTTATAGCTACCGCTACAACACTAGACGTTCAATTATGAGCGAGAGTGGGGTGTCGGCACGGGCGGCTGCGGCAGCCGGCGATTCTTCCGGCAGGTTTCTCCGCATCAGCCAGGCGGCCACGCGGGACCCGGCCAGCGTCGGGGGTAAGGCATCCAACCTGATCGCGCTATCGTCTGCGGGGTTCCCGGTGCCGGATGGCATCGTGGTCCCGGTGGGCGAGTACGAGCGGTTCCTGGCCGCCAACGGCCTGGACGAGCAGGTCCGGGGCCGTCTCGGCCGGGCCTGCTTCGGCGACCGAGAGAGCGTCGCCTCCTGCGCGGCAGACATCAAGGCCATGATCGAGCAGGCGCCGGTCGACAAAGCAGATGCGGCCGCCATCGATGCGGCGCTTGCCGCCGTCGGCGGCGGCCTCTGGGCGGTGCGATCGTCGGCCGTCGCGGAAGACCTCGAGGACGCGTCGTTCGCCGGGCAGCAGGACACGTTCCTGAACGTCCGCCCGGAGGAAGTCCCGGCGTACGTGCGGCGCTGCTGGGCGTCCTACTGGAACGACCGCGCCATCGCCTACCGGCACGCGGCCGGGGTGCCGCAGCTGGCCGGGGGCATCGCGGTGATCGTCCAGCGCATGGCCGACGCGACCGTGGCCGGCGTGACGTTCACCGTGGACCCGGTGGACGCGTCAGGCGAACGGATGGTCATCGAGGCCGCCTGGGGACTGGGCGAGGCCATCGTGTCCGGCCTGGTGAGCCCGGACCGGTTCACCTGCGACCGGCGGACGCTGGAGATTACGGGCCGCAAACCCGGCAGCAAGGCCCGCGGCATCTTCGCTTCCCCGGGCGGCCGGGTGGAGGAGATCGACGCGCAGCGGCGGGCCATGCTGTCCCTGACCGATGCGCAGGTCGTCAGGCTGGCACAGACAGGCCTGGCCATCGAGCGCCACTTCGGGACGCCGCAGGACATCGAGTGGGCCATCGAGGACGGAGAGGTCCGCATACTCCAGTCCCGGCCAATCACCACCCTGAACGGCGACGGCGACAGCGACACCCTCTGGACCCGGGCCTACGGGGACGAGTACTGGGCGGACGTCACGTCGCCCCTGTTCTTCTCGCTGCTCGGGGAGCACCTGTCGAAGTACGTGCTGGACGAAGGCAACGCCATTATGGGATATAAAGAGCTGAAAGGCCTGGACCTGCTGAAGCTCCACAAGGGGCACATCTACTTCAACTCGGCAGTCCTGGAAGCCGTGTTCATCTACAACCCGAAGTTCTCCCGCACCAAAGAGCTGCTGAACTATTTCCCGGAGAAGGACCAGGCGAGGATCGCCAGCGCCCGGACGAAAATTTTCCGCCGGGCCTGGGCCGAGGTCAGGATCGCCGTGCTGGACCCGGACGGCATGATGACGAAGACCGACAAAGCTTATCGCCGATGGGCCGAGGGGTTCGTGGCGAAGATGAAGCGGTTCGACGCTACCGACCTCCGCCCGATGAGCGACAGCCAGCTCTACGACGCCTACAGGGACCTGGACGCCGCGGTGCTGAAGCACTACCGGCTGATCCGGTACGGCATGGTGACCCACAGTATCGCCACCAACCTTATCCTCAAGAACTGGCTGACCGCGTGGCTTGGGGACACATCGGGCGCCATGTACGCAAAGCTCATCTCCGGGCTGCCGGGCAACCGGACCATCGAGACGAACATCGCCGTCGCGAAGCTCGCCTCTGCCGCCCGGGCGGACGAAACGACACTGAAAGCGCTGCAGTCGATGAGCGCCCGGGAATTCGCGAGGTGGCTCGCCACGTGCCCGGAGTCATGCTTTACCCGGCAGTTCAAGAGCTTCATGGACGGCTACGGGCACCGCTCGCATACCCGGGAGATCTACTATCCCCGGTGGTCGGACGACCCGGCGCTGGTCGTCGACATCCTGAAGGCGCTGGCCGCGTCGCCGGTCGACCTCGAGGCGCTGGAGCAGGACCGCATCCGGCAGCGCATCGCCGCCGAAAAGGAAGTGCTGGCCCGCGTGGGGCAGATGCGGTTCGGGGCTTTGAGAAAGCTGGCTTTCCGGCCGGTGATGCAGATGGCGCAGACGTACCTGATGTTCCGGGAAAACCAGCGGTTCTATCTCGACCACATGCTGCTCCGGTTCCGGCGCATTTTCCTCGAGTACGGGCGCCGCCTGGCGGAACGGGGCGTCATCGAGAGCCCTGAGGACGTGTTCTTCCTGAGCAAGGAAGAGGTCTTCGCGGCGGCAGGCGGCGACGTCGCGGCCGCGCGAAAGGTGGCGGCCCGCAAGCGGGAGTTCTTCCGGTACGCCGACCGGCTCCCGCCCAAGTTCCTGAAAGGCAGCCGCGAGTTCGACGACACGCTGACGCAGGAAGCTGGGAGCCTGAAGATCACCGGGACTGCGGCCAGCCCGGGCATCGCGAAGGGCAGCGTCCGGGTGGTCGAGTCGATCGCGGGCCTGTCCGGGCTCCGGGAGGGGGAGATCCTGGTCACCTCGAACACCGATCCCGGCTGGACGCCGGTGTTCTCGAAGATTGGCGGCCTGGTGACCGAGACGGGCGGCATCCTGTCCCACGGCGCGGTCGTGTCGCGGGAATACGGCATCCCGGCGGTCACCGCGGTCAAGAACGCCCGGCGCATTTTCCGGGACGGGCAGCAGGTGGTCGTCGACGGCAACGACGGCATCATCTACACGGAATCCGCCGTCGTTGATGGTAACGAGGGAGTCATATACGCGGAGGAACAGAATGGACACTGACATCATCCACCCGTTCGGCGATCACGCCGAGTGGAACGAGAGCTTCTACTTCAACTTTTACGACCGGGAGCGGGACGTCTGCGCGTTCATGCGCATCGGGCTGAAGCCCAACAAAGACGAGAAGAGCATGTTCTGCTTCCTGATGCTGCCCGGCGGCCGGATCGTCGGGATGCGATCGCAGGCGCCGTTCGCCGACGACAGCCTGAAGGCCGGCGGGCTGGCCTTCGATCGCCTGGAGCCGGAAAAGCGGTGGCGGCTGCGCTACGACGGCCCGATGGCCACGCTACAGGGCAGGGACCCCGTGAAGGCCTCGTTCGACGTCGAGTTCGAGACGCTGAACCCGGTCTTCGACTACCGGCAATGCGTGAGCGGCGAGAAGGAGCGGATCTCGCAGTCGGTCGCGTCGGAGCACCTGGAGCAGTTCGGCCGGGCACGGGGCAGCGTCGTCGTCGGCGAGCGGGCGTTCGCGATCGACGGCCTCGGCGAGCGCGACCACTCTTGGGGCGTCCGGGAATGGGCCGCGCCGAAGATGTGGATCTGGCTGACGGCAGAGTTCTCCGAAAGCTGTGCGCTGAACGTCACGCACCTCGAAGTCGACCAGGGCGAAGTCGACGCGGGCTTCTTCCACCTCGAAGGAGAAAGCAGGCCGTTGACAGACGCAGCGATCGACACGGCCTTCGGCCCTGACGGCAGCCCGCGGGCGCTGGCCATGGTATTGAAGGACAAAGCAGGGAAAGAGTACCGGGTCACTGCCGAGATCATCAGGACCGCCATGCTCCCGTTCGAGGGAGGCGCCGGGCGATCGGCCGTCATGTACGAGACGCTCGCCCGCTATGTCTTTGACGGACAGACGGGCTACGGGATCGCCGAATACCTTATCAGAATGGACTGACAGACAGATCAGCATGAAGCGCGTGGCGGTGAGTGATGACAAGATACGTCGCATCCGCCGGGCCATGAAGGCCAGCGGCCTCGACCCGGACCCGCTGACGGACGACGAGATCGTGGACCAGGCCCTGACGGCGGCGGAGTTCTATTTCTCGGAAGGCGAAGAAGAGGAATAGGCCAGACACAAAGATTTTATCCGCCGTTGCCGATCACAGCAGCGATGATACCCGCAGGTGACGCGGAGACCTCTTTTAAAATAACGGTAAAAGCGGACGAAGATGCCCGCATAGCCCGCGTCTTCCACGACGGCGAGTGGCCGGGCGACCCGGCGGAAGCCGGAGCGCTGCTGGACGCAGTCTGCCGCCGCTGGCCGAAGGACGTGAAGGCCGACGTCCTCGTCCTCTGCGGGGGCTTCCTGCGGTTCCGGTGGCCGGACCGGCTGAAGCGATGGGACATCGGGGACAACCTGAACCCGTCGAAAGCGACCCTGGATATGCTGTATCAAGAGGCTGAAAAATGCTTCCGGCAGGTCTTCGACGGGCGGATACGCGCAAAGCTGCGGCGACAGGCCGGGGTCGTGACGTTCGGGGCCGATAGCCACTACCTCGTTGACGACTGGTACTTCCCGCATGCAGAGCTGGTCTTCGCCATGGACCCGGATACCGGCGAGGCCTGGCCGACCGGGAAGTCCTACCCGAACCCGCGGCAGCAGCAGGGCCTGGTACGGATCGCCGACCTGGAGAGCCATTTCGTCCGCGCGGCCGGCAAGGATCTCATGCTCCTGAGCTGCCACGACCTGAGCCTGTTCAGCCCGCGCTCGTACCACAACGCCCGGGGCTGGCGCCGGGAGACGATCGAGCGGTTCCGGCAGATGGCGCGCGAGCGCAAGCCTGAGCTGATTGTGTGGCACCCCCACAAGTCCGACACCCCGCGCACGTGGATACCGGGCCTGGGCGGCCTGCGAAAGGAGCTGCCCGGGGTAAGCTACATCAGCGCCGGGATGTACCACAACGACGGCGCCAGCCCGAGGGCGAGCATGGACAGCGTGCTGAAGCACACGAAAAACGTGCCGGCAGTGGATTTGATCGTGAGAAGAAAAAAGAGAGATCCCGACGATTAGATGAAGCACCGCGTCGTGAGGATCGTCGCGAGGTCGCCCGCGTTCTTGATCGGGAAGTCGGCATCGTCCAGGTGCTGGATCAGCTGGTACATCGTCATCGTTTCGCCCCTGTAAGCGCAGGCCATGGGCGTGGACTTCGGGAAGACCTTCAGGAGCTCGGCACGGTTGTTGATGGGGAACTTAACCGCGGCCCCGTCGGCCATCTCGACTATCTTGACCTTCAGCATGTCCAGCTCTTTGATGCCACTCGCGCCCGGCGCCTGGGCATGCTCCGTGTACTTTGGCTTTTCGATCGACATAAGAGGAATGTCGACGCGGGAGCTTAATTAGTTTGTGCCCGGGCGAACGAATGACGACGGGTCGCCGGGCAGCCCGGATATGACAGATCAGCCGAACCGGCTGCCGTTTTCGCCCGGCGGCACGCGCGCGGGCGTACGAACGGCAGTACCGGAAAGCGAGTATCCATAAAATGGGAGGGCGGCGATTAAAGGCTCGCCGCATGCCCGTTGGTGTATTGCCCCTTTTTTACTGGTGCTTGCGCGGATGGAGTCAAACCGTATTGGAGTTAGCCTTTGCAGGAATCATATCCAGGTGGTCATAGGAGTGATACCCTGAATATTCAGGCGTATTTGACTAAATATTAATTCTCCTGTGACTATATATTTGTTTTGTATATTTTCGATAATTACAAAAGAGGAAGCAAAATATTCAACTATATAGGAAAGAGTTATATATTAAAAACTGCCGGCGGATCAGGAAAGAAAAGTGACGCAGGCGCCGGCCGGTGCCGGGCCTGTCGCGTTAACAGTGCCGTAAGACGGTACTTTTCCTGCCCCGGGCATAATCGAGAGAATGCCGTGCCTCTTCGTTCAGCGGGTCGGCCTGCAGGATCGCGCTCAGCATGACGATGCCCTCGTCCACCGCCCGGGCCGGGCCCTTCTCGGCCAGCGCGACGCCAAGGCTCAGGCGGGCGTCCACGCAGTCCGGGTCCAGGTCCAGGGCTTTCCGCAGCTCTGCCACGGCTTCCGCCAGCACGGTCCGTCCTGCCCCGCCCCGGGGGCACGCCGGGGACTGGCCCATCTCTAAAAGCGCCTTGCCCAGGTTCACATGATACTCGGGATAGCAGGGATCGATGGCGATGGCCTCGCGGAACTCGGCGATGGCTTCCTCAGTGCGGCCTTCCAGCGCCAGGCTCCGGCCCAGCTCGCTGTGCACGTCTGCCAGCGCGCATCGTGCCTCCAGGTCGTCCGGGTTCAGGTTCAGCGCTTCCGACAGCTCCTTGAACGCCTCGTTATACTGGCCGTTATTCAGGAGCGCCACACCGAGGTTATAATGATAATACCCCTCGTGCGGATTGAAGCTGATCGCGTCCCGGTATTCCCGGATGGCTTCGTCCAGGAAGCCGTTGAGCTCCATGTATGTCCCGTTAGTGTAGTGGTACATTTCAAGCACGGTGTCAGTGTCGTAGTCGTCGACGCACTCGCTGGCGTCCAGGCCGGATACGTTTCCTCCGAAGTGCCCGGTAGAAAACCCGTCGCGGCGTTCACAGTCGATAGAAGAGTTATCCCACATCCACATCACGCTCACAATAACCTGTACATTGTCGATAAAAGATAATACTTCCCTAATAAAACGCTAATTTAAAATGGGTAATTACGCGAATAGCGTGTATTTTATCATTTAAATAATGAAAGGAGGTCGTATTATTTTTATTTCTTGCAAAAATGAAAATACGATTCTGACAGCGATAGTATAATAACATATTGATAAAAGTTTTACCAATTGTTTGGACCCCAAGCGACAATAGAAAAGATTATTACTATAGAAGTAGAATAAATGATTATCTGGTAGTCAGCTATGGGGGTACCGATATAGTCACACAGCAGCTATCGTTCAAACAGCAGGAGCCCGTGCCAGCCTCAGGCGTCACTGTCAGGAACGACCCCCGTCCGACGAAGATCAGGCCGGGCGAGCTGATTAGCGAAGTTTTCAACACCCCTATCCACGTCACCGACCAGTCCGTCATCCGCAGGGCGGAGGACGAATGCGAGCAGGGCAGCGCCGAGTTCTTTTACCGCTCCGCCCTGGACCACATGGCGACAGGCCGGATAGGCAACGCGATTGCCGACCTCAAAAAGGCAGTCGAGCTGATGCCGGACTTCGTGGACGCGTTCAGGGAGCTGGGCGCCATCTATAAGACTACCGGACAGTACGACGAGGCTCTCGCGCAATACAGGGAGGTTGTCAGACTACAGCCCAACGACGCCGAGTCACGGTTTGCGCTGGGCACGGTTTTCGATCGGCTGGACCGGCCCAACGACGCCATCAAAGAGTACCTCGAGGCGATCAAGATCATGCCGGGCTATGTCGAAGCGTACTTCTGCATCGGCAACGACCTGTCAGTCAAAGGCATGCTCGACGAGGCCATCTGGGTGTATTCCAGGGTAATCAAGCTGAGCCCCGATTACCCGGACGCCTACATGAACATGGGCATGGTCATGCAGCGCAAGGGCGCGCTGGACGAGGCGGTCCTGGCGTTCCGCGAGACGATCCGCCTGCAGCCCTCCGACGAGTGCGCCCATTACCAGCTCGGCCTGACCTATTACCGGCAGGGCAGGCTGTTCGACGCGTTGAAAGAGCTGAACGCGACGCTGAAGATCAACCCCGGCCACGCCGAAGCCGCCCGCAGGATCCATTCCATTTACGATGCCATCGCCGGCGCGCGCTAATAAACAGGCACGTCCTACTTGCGCGTTAATGGCCTGTCCAGCCGCCCTGTGTTCCGGAAACGTTTAATATAAAATAGTTTTAATATACAATAGATGACCGTGATTTCTGGCGTACTCGACTCGATCAACGGCCTGATGAGCCGGGTCATGCCGCCCCGGCGGGCAGCAGCCGTCGCCGGCCCCCGAGATGCTGAGTTACGGTATTCCATCGCCGCCCTTCACTTCGAGCGCGGGCAGCTGGATGAGGCCGCGGGACAGCTCGTCGCCTCGCTGACGACCGATCCCGGCCAGCCCGAGGCCCACTATCTGCTGGGGAGGGTACGCGAAGAGCAGGGCGATTTCGTGGCGGCTGAAAAAGAGTACCGGCGGGCTATCCGGCTGGACGCCGGCCGGCTGATGTATCACCTGCGGCTGGGCGCCATGCTCGAGAATAGGGGCAACGCCGCCGGCGCGCTGAAGGAATACTACGCCGCGGTCAACGCCTGCCCGGAGGACGCGGAAGCCCGTTTCAGGCTCGGTGCTTCGCTCGACGGCTTCGGCCGTCTGGACGATGCCATCGCCGAGTACCGGGAGGCGCTGCGCCTCGAGCCCGGCCTCAAGGACGCTGCGGTCTGCCTGCAGGCCGCCGTCCGGCGCCGCAGGGCGCTGCGGAAGTAGCCCCTGCGTCCGGTGAGATAACGAGAGAAATGGTTAAAGGCCGCAGAGAGTCGATCGATTACCGGAACCCTGGTCAGGTACAAGATAATGAAAATCGGACTATCGTCATGCTATGCGTGAAGGAACGGCAGCACGGTTAAAGG
>MVRA01000217.1 GCA_002067315.1 Methanocella sp. PtaU1.Bin125
ACTACCTCAAGTGCATCGGCTGCTCGGCGTGTGCCCGTGTCTGCCCGCGCAACATCATCACCATGATTCCGTTCAAGGCTGACCAGGTGCTGGTCGTGAAGTGCTCCAACAAGGACTTTGGCAAGGACGTCTCGAACGTCTGCAAGGTCGGGTGCATCGGCTGTCGTTCGTGCACCCGCCTCATGGGCGAGGTCTTCAAGTTCGACCAGAACCTGCCGAGCATCGACTACAGCGTGTACGACGCCGAGCTCGACGTCAGCAGGGTGCTGGAAAAGTGCCCGATGGCAAGCCTCGTCTGGGTTGGCAAGCCGACCCCCAGGCACCGCCAACTGACCGACAACGAGGAGCTACCCGAGCGCATCGAGGCCGACTTCCGTACCACCGCCGACCAGGCCGAATGGCGCGGGTAAGGCCTCGAGGCCAGCCCAAGGCCGCTCACAGCCTCTCGTCTCGAGACGTCGTACCTCCTGCCGCTGATAGAATCGCGGCGACCTGCAGCCAGGCTCGCTGCGCTCGAACTGGATGAGCGAGATGGCAAGTGGTTCCGGGGAGGCAGCGATGTCGAACGAAGGTTCGGACAGCACGCTCGATCGCGCTCTGGCTCTCGATCGCCAGCTCGTCTGGGTGGGGGTGGCGTACCTCGCAGTGGGCCTCGCAAGAGTGGCGCTGCGCTTTCTTGTGCCGCCCTCGCCGGTGGGCGGGGCGCCGATCATCATGGCGCAGGGCGGTGCCGCGCAGGCAGGCCCCTCCGAGCCCGTCCCCGACACGGAAACGGTATCGGGCAACGGCGCGGTTACGAGTCCCATGCAGGGCACCATCCTGAAGGTCAACGTGAAGGTGGGCGACTCGGTGAAGAAGGGCGACGTCGTCGCGGTGCTGGAGGCCATGAAGATGGAGAACGACATCGTGGCCCACAGCTCGGGCACGGTGAAGTCGGTCTTCATGCAGAAGGGCAAGAACGTCGACGCGAACGCGGTGCTTGCGGTGATCGAGTAACATGTTCAACAAGGTCATGATCGCCAACCGCGGCGAGATCGCGCTGCGGGTCATTAGGGCCTGTAAGGAGATGGGCATCCAGACCGTCGCCGTCTACTCGGAGGCCGACGCGAAGTCGTTACACGTCAAGTATGCCGATGAGGCGTACAGCATCGGCCCGCCCCCGGCCAAGAGCAGCTACCTGAACGTGGACGCGCTCCTCGAGGTGGCGACCGACGCTGGCGTGGACGCGATCCACCCCGGCTACGGGTTCCTGTCGGAGAACGCGCCGTTCGTCGAAGCGGTCCGCAAGTCCGGCATCGAGTTCATCGGCCCGCCGGCGTCCGTGATCAAGAAGCTCGGCGACAAGATGGTGGCAAGGAACACCATGAAGAAGGCCGGGCTGCCGCTCATCCCCGGCTCGCCCTCCACGATCAAGACCGAGCACGAGGCCATCGAGCTGGCCAACCGGTACGGCTACCCGTGCATCATCAAGGCCTCGGGCGGAGGCGGCGGCAGGGGCATGCGGCTCGTCTTTTCCGACGCCGACGTCCCCGACGCCCTGCAGAGCGCGAAGCGCGAGGCGGAGTCGTTCTTCGCCAACCCTGACGTTTATTTAGAGAAATACCTCGAAGAGCCACGGCACATCGAGTTCCAGATTTTAGCGGATAAGAGCGGCAACGTCGTCCACCTGGGCGAGCGGGACTGCTCCATCCAGCGGCGCCACCAGAAGCTCCTCGAAGAGGCGCCGTCTCCGCGGATGACGCAGGTGCTCCGCGAGACTATGGGGAACGCGGCCGTGCAGGGCGCGAAAGCGGTCAAGTACGAGAACGCCGGCACCTTCGAGTTCCTGCTGGACAAGTACGGCAACTTCTACTTCATGGAAGTGAACACCCGGGTCCAGGTCGAGCACCCGGTGACGGAGCTGGTCACCGGCATAGACATCGTCAAAGAGCAGATCCGCATCGCGGCCGGCGAGGAGCTGCCGTTCCGGCAGAGCGACATCAAGATCAACGGCTGCGCCATCGAGTGCCGCATCAACGCCGAGGACCCGCAGGAGAACTTTTTCCCCTCGCCGGGCAAGATCACCACCTACAGCCCGCCGGGCGGGCCGGGCGTCCGGGTGGACGGCATCTCCTACGCGGGCTATGAGATCCCGCCATATTATGACAGCATGGTCGCCAAGCTGATCGTCTGGGACAACAACCGGAACGGCGCCATCAACCGGATGCGCCGGGCGCTGGACGAGTACTACATCGAGGGCGTCAAGACGACCATCCCGTTCCATAAGATGATCCTGTTCAACGCCTACTTCCGCAAGGGCGACTACAGCACCAACTTCATCCCCAAGCGTATCCTGAACGAGGACAAACTCGTACCAAAAGAGATCAAGAAAGGGCTGAAGACGAAGACGTTCGGCCATAAGATTCATTACTTCGAGGAAGTGGCTTCCACCAACAAGATTGCCAAGGAGATGGCCGCGACCGGCGCCGAGGAGGGGACGATGGTCCTGGCCGAGACGCAGAGCGGCGGCATCCGGGGCCGCATCGGCCGGGAGTGGATATCGCCCTTCGGCGGCGTCTGCTTCTCGCTGATCCTCCGCCCGAAGACCGCGCCCCGCAACGCGACGAAGATTACGCTGGCCGCCGCGGCGGCCGTGTGCAAGACGATCCGGGACCTGTACGGCCTGGACGCGAAGATCAACTGGCCGAACGACGTGCTCGTCGGCGGCCGCAAGGTGTCCGGTATCCTGACCGACATGGCCATGGACATCAACTCGATCAAGTACATCGCGCTGGGCTTCGGCATCAACGTGAACGTGGAGATGCTCTCCTTCCCGTCCCGCATCCAGAAGACGGCGACGTCCATCAAGGAAGAGCTGGGCAAGACGGTCTCCCGCAAAGAGTTCATCGACGCGTTACTCGTCGAGTTCGAGCGGCTGTACGGCGCCTTCAACGAGGGGCAGTACAGCGTCATCCTGGACGAGTACAAGGGCTTGATCTACCCGCTGGGCAGCCGTGTCATTGTAAAAGACCAGGACAACCTGTACGAGGGCACGTCCTTCGACATCACCGAGGACGGCGCGTTCGTCATGAAGGCCCGCGACGGCACGCTGATGACCTTCGTCACCGGCGATGTCCACGCCCATCCGGACGAGATTATAAAGAAGCCCGCGCCGCCTGCGCCGTCATAATCGACGAGTGCGCGCAAGGTACGTTCACGCGCGCGAAGGCACCGCCGGGCTGGCGTCCGACGTACCTGCCCTTTTTAAATGCGCTCAGAACGGCATGAGTGACCGTATGTAGCCCAGGTACGGCACGTTATGGCGGGCGATGCCGATGATCCACTCTTTGCGTACGGGCTGCCAGGGGCAGATGTTGGTCTGCTGGTCGAGCCGGCCGCCGTTGTTGTCGCCCAGCGTGATGTAGCCGGCGGCGGGCGCCGGCGGGCCGCCGGGCCACATGGGCTCCGACTCGTTCACCCAGTACATGGCGCGGTGGATGACGGGCTTGATGCCGGTGTCGCCCATCGGGCGGTAAATGATCACGTCGCCCGGCTCGGCATACCTGATATAGTCTGTCCCGTTCGACGCCGCGTAGGTCTGCACCTCGCCCCGGGTCAGGCCCTGCAGGAGCACCAGGTCGCCGTCGTGCATGTTGGGATACATGCTGTCCCCGATGACGCTGACGATGGGCGGCCACGTGCCGGAGTACGCGAACAGCGCGGTCCCGATCACGGCCACGACGACCAGCGAGAAGACGACGTCGGACGCGAGGTCGTATAAAAACGGGTGCTTCTCTTTCAGTGCCAGAAGAAATGCAGGGGTTTTCATGGGTGACAAGCGAATGAATATCGCAGTTTTCCTTTAAGTAATTTGCTTTAAAAAGTTCAGCCAGTACCGGGCGTCCTCCACCCGGCGGCGGCTGGCGGTGCTCCGGACGTTGCAGTACTCCTTTTCGCCCACCAGGCTCTTCAGGCTCATGATCGCCCGCAGGAGGCCGGCGGCCTCGCGGAAGATCGCCTTCGCTTCGGCCCGGGTCAGCTGGCTGTTGTGCAGGATTTCCTCGTCGGCCCTCTCGTGGGCCGAGAGCTTCCGGATGAGCTTGCGGACGTACTCCTTCTCTTCCTCGGTCAGGCAGTCCTTGCCGAGCAGGTCCCAGACGATCTCGTGGAGCGGCACTTTCCTGCCCTCGAGGTCGAACTCGAACGGCGTCATGATGCCCACCCAGACCAGAAGCCGGTGCAGCCGCAGCTCGAGACGCTGACGCTCCTCGGGGGTGATGAGCTGGTCCCCCGGTATCGGCCGTTTCTGCTCGGGAGGCACGGTCACAACGGCGGGGCCCTTTCCGGCAGCCTTTTTCATCGTCCGGACGTCCTTCAGGACGCCGCCCGGCGTGGTGCCTTTAATGGCCTTCATCGACTGTTCGTCCATTACCGATGACATGTGACGCTCCCGTTTTAAAAGGTGTACACTAATGGTATTTATGTTTGCGCAGTGCGCCGGATAAAAAGTATAGAAAAGCCGGATCAGGGCCCGTGATCACTTCAGTTTCTTCTCGAGCTTCTTCAGCTTCTTCTTGGCAGACTCGCTGCCGCCTGCCGCGGCCTTCGCCAGGTCTGCTGCTTTCGCCTGCTTCACTTTCTTGAGCTTCTCCATCTGTTTCTTACTGGTTGGCATTAGAGTCACCTATCCTTCCGGCTTCGGCCCGCGCCTCATGAGCCGGTCTTTAATCCTAAGCTGCAAAATGATGCCAATGATTATGTATATTGCGGTCGTCCCGAGGGCCAGCAGGGGATCGAACACGGGGACGGGAGTGCCGAACACGGTCTGCATGACCGCGTCAAGGATTGCCGAGAAGTTGAACAGCGCGTGCAGGACCATGGCGACGGGCAGGCCCAGGAAGAAGGCGAAAAGCGTGTAATGCTTCAGTTTGTCACGCGACTTGAAGTAGCCGATCGCGGCGCCGGTGGCCGCCGTAAAGCAGCCGTGGGACAGCGATCCGAGGAACGAGCGGTAGAGGATGATGTACACCCACGGCACCACGCCGCCCATGGAGACCGGGCCGGCGTTGGAGGCGAAGTACAGCCAGTTCTCGATCGCCGCGAACCCCATGCCGGCGGCGAATCCGAACAGGATGCCGTCGAACATGGAGTCGAACTCGTGGTGGCCCGACAATATCAGGAGGCCGAGGCCCTTCGCCGTCTCCTCGACGATCGGGGCGATGATGACCGCGGTGATGAGCAGGGCGATACCCGGGCCCAGCGTCAGCTCGAGGAGGGCGGACAGCGTGGTGTTCACCAGGAACGCGATGAAGGTGGCCATGACGCCCCACATGAACATGGCCATGATGAACCGGAAGGGCTCCCGGTCGTAATAGTCGGCCAGCCAGCCGACCACCAGGAAGATGATCGGCATGAACAGCGCGGCGACGCCGCCGATGAAGAAGATCAGGATGCCGATGTCCGTGCGGATGTCCGCCAGCGTGATCAGCAGGATGAGCAGGACCAGTAGCGCGCCCAGGAAGAACTCCACCATCCAGAAGAACGGCGTGATGATGACGGCCGCGATCTTTTCGGTCAGCGGCCTCGCCTTCATGATCGGGAAGAACAGCGTCGTAAGGGTATATTCGCCCTTCTCCGGGTGACGGGTGCTGAGGGCCGCCGCCAGCGTGCCGGCCATGACGATGACGAGGATGATCAGCAGCACGACGGCCGACGGCACGCCGAACACGGACAGTGTCGTCTTGAGCGAACGCTCGTATGGCGCCCAGTCCTCCTGGATGCGGAAGATCTTGCCGGTATAATGTGTCTGGGTCTTGCCGATGACGCTGAAGGTGTCGGTCTCGTTCGTCTTTCCCGTATAGGTGAAGCCCGCCTTATATGTGAAATCTCTCGACTCTCCCGGCATGAGAGTGCCCAGGGTGTCGATGACGTTCCACTGGTCGTCCCTGTCGAGGGCGAGATAGACCTGCATGCTCGAGCCCGCCGTGTTGGTCACCCGGAAGGTCAGCTCCCGGTCTGCCGACGGGTTGCTGAAGGAGAATTCGGCACCGTCGGACAGGGTGACGTCCAGCGTGCCGTTGCGGAAAATGCCGTGAGGAAAGGTCAGGTCGGACTCGCTGCCGTAGCCCTGCGCCATCGCCGGCAGGGAGGCCAGCAATATAAGGAAAGCCATGGCGGTGAGCGCCGCCGCCAGCAGGGACAATGATTTTTTTTCACTAGCGAGCATCCATATTTCATATGCCCCCGCTGATTTAAAAGGATTCCGTGCCGGGATGCAGCAGCATACGGCAGCATGACGGAGCATGCTCGCAGCATGACACAACATGCTCGCAGCATGACACAACATGCTCGCAGCATGACACAACATGCTCGCAGCATGCTCGCAGGATGCGATGTATTTATACTATGAGTGGAATCTCAGCACGGTGATCATGTGAAGAAGGCAGTGATCGAGACCGACAAGGGCAACATCGAGCTGGTGCTCTTCGATAAGGAAGCGCCCAACACCGTCAAGAACTTCGAGAAGCTCGCCAACTCGGGCTTCTACAACGGGCTGAAATTCCACCGCGTCATCCCGAACTTCGTCATCCAGGGCGGATGCCCGAAGGGCGACGGCACGGGCGGCCCGGGCTACACGATCAAGTGCGAGACTGCGGGTAACCCCCACAAGCACGGCACCGGGGCGCTCTCCATGGCCCACGCGGGCAAGGACACCGGCGGCAGCCAGTTCTTCATCACGCACTCCCCCCAGCCCCACCTCGACGGCAAGCACACCGTGTTCGGCAAGGTCGAGAAGGGCATGGAAGTCGTGAACAAGATCAAGGCCGGCGACGTGATGCGCAAGGTTCGCGTCTTTGACGCGTGAACCTTCGTTCGCATATTCGACGCCTGAGCATTTCAGATTACTGAGCACCTCCAATGCCTGAGGAGCTCCGATGTAAGGCTTCGAAGAGGCC
>MVRA01000218.1 GCA_002067315.1 Methanocella sp. PtaU1.Bin125
ACGTATCCTCCGGCACCGGATGAGATGCCGATCGATAGATGATCTCCTGCCGGGATATCAGGCATTCTGAAAAATCAAAGTAACGTGCGGCCCCACCCCGGGTTAAAACCCGGGGTATGCAAGGGGGCCGCACTCTCAGGAACGCTACAACAGAGCCTTATCTGAGGAAGTGTCGTAGACTTGACTGATCGGGCCCCTCTGCTACTACCGGTTTATGTTGTGACTCGTTAATGTAATGCCTAATCGTATCGGCAGTCACGTTGCCAACACTCCGGTAGAATTTGCCAGCAGTCCACAAGTTGCCCTTCCACAACCGTTTCCGCAGTTCCGGGTGCAAACGGAACAATAGTACGGCGGATTCGCCTTTCAACTGCTTGATCACACCTGACAGCGAATCCGTTGGGTGGAACTCTAAGAACAAATGCAAATGGTCATCAGCCACATGAATACTGATCACCCGGTAGCCTTTCCTATCGCAAATACCCCGGATCACCTGTTCACAATCACGTTTCATTACCGGCCCGTAAAAGATCTTATGCCGGTACTTTGGCACAAGGACAATGTGGTAAGTTATTTGTCCATAGCCATGGCTATAACTATTCAATTCCATCTTGGTACATCCTGGCCGTTGGAAACCTTTACCCAAAGACCAACGGCCAGGCATATTACGCATTACTCTTTTAAAAGGAACACGTCGAGCCGTTTCTAGAAAAGCGTAGAAAAGCCAACGAGGGTTCGCTTCATCCCTGGCCTAAAGGCCAGGGTATTCGCGACCCTCCGCACTCCCAATGTAATAAAAATGAGCGGTAACCTTCTATTTTATACATTCTTCTATTACTTGTCTCTGTTCCTGGTCAATCCCATAGAGCTGGTATACTCGGTTATCAATGTTAACGTCTGTCTCTTTTATCTGATTTATCAATTGGGTACGTTCATCTGTGGCTTTATCTTTGATAGTAATCAGTTTTTTATTTAGCTCCATCATCTTTTCAGCCAGTGATGATAATTCCGGGTCTTTCGTTTTTGGTATTGGCACCTTACTGAGATATTTCCATGAAGCCTTATACCCGTTTTGAATTGGGGTTCCATAGTATTGTATAAAGAACCACCCTATACGCGAATTAAGTATCGATAGTAGATGTGGATCGTCTACTGGAAGGAAAAATATGACATTGTGCGTGAAGTAACCCTCTCTATCAAGCGCAAATTTTGGTGAAACCTGCATTTCGGCATACATTATTTTTGGCTTTGTGAATAAATCATAGTAAGAGCATGTTCTAAGCTCATACCACATTTCACCTTGATCTCCCCTTTTAGACAACTGTTCTTTAAAACCTAAAAGGTACTCATATACGGCTGGATACTTCGAGATGTCAATACCAATCTTGGTTAAAATCAGATAGTCTCCTTGATAGTCGATTGCATATCGTTTTAACTCATTTCCGGTTATCATCGGAACGAGTATCTCTGCGCTATTAGGATCTTTTTCTATAAGCTCGTCTCGCTTTTCTTTAGATATCTTAAAGACATCAATGAGACCGGTTTTAATGCCATTGTAGAACTGGTTGTTAACATATTCTTTCAATGTAATGGTCTGCTCTTGGACCTTAGATACGATTTTCACAATATTTGGATTTACAAAATTCCAGTTCTCATCTTTAAGGTTCTTTTGATCAAAGGTAAATTGGTTTTGGTTAATGTAGTTCGTCAGGTTTTCAAAGTTCAATGTGGTGATGTTACATACGCGAACCTCTGGGTTCTGTTTCTTGATGTTGCGTATGATAATGATGCAGGGGTATGTCGTGGCTCCCTTGAATAGTTGGAGGTCGCCAAAGTCGATTAATTCTTCGATCCAATACTTGTTGAGGAATTTTCTAAGGTTGACACCAAAGCCTGCTTTTAGCCATTTTGATGATACGATCATGCCGAAATAGCCGCCCTCCTTTAGCATTTTTAATTCTCTCTCAAAGAAGTATACACAAAGATCGGCTTGTCCGTGGTATGACTCGTAGTTTTTCTCAAGGTATGGTTTGATCTCCTTTAATTCCTCCTGCCGAACATACGGGGGATTCCCAATAATGACATCAAACCCTCCAGCACCCATGATTTCCGAAAACTCCGTTGCCCAGTTAAATGGCCTGCCAGCTTCAGGATTGTCCGACACCCCCATCTCTTGTAACGGCACAGATAATAGCGCGTTCCCGCACTTGATGTTATTGCGTAAGTCGGGCAAACGGTGCTTTGTCTCCGTCGCCTTTAGCAGCAAGTTAAGCTGGGCGATCTCAACCGCCTTAGGGTCCAGATCAACCCCGTAGAGGTTGTTCTTAAGGATATTGTTCTTACGGGTAGCTCTCCTCTCATCGTCTTCCTTGTTGGACAGCATGTGCTTTGTCGCTTCGTCGTATGTGTCAAAATAATTGTTAATGTAATCAAAAGCTTTTAAAAGGAAAGAGCCGGAACCGCAGGCCATGTCTAAGACCGCTAGCTTTTCCAGTTCTGCTGGTTTTTTATTAAACGTTGCTCCAACCGTATTCTTAACAATGTAGTCAACGATGAAGGTCGGCGTATAGTATATACCCTGGTCGTGCCTATGCGCTTCTTGGGTCTCTACCTTCGCCCGTTTATCCGTTGTTTTCAATATGCTGCTAAGGTACTGCTCGTATATGTTGCCCAGCACATCGGCGTCAATGGCTGAAAAATCGAAGTGTGTAACCCCATCTTTGCTATCATATAACCCTTCGACGACCTCTAGGATCACATCGTTATCAATCTCTAGGTTCTCGCAAAGGTGCCGCTGCTCCAGGTTATCCGGGTTGTATGTGAATAGCTTGCTATTATAAGTCTGGTCGTATGCCCTGAAAATGGTGTTGATAGCCTTTATCAGTTTTTTATCGGGTTTATCCCTAAACTGCCTGATTATCCCCCGTAGCCACTGAGGTTCGATCTCCCTATCCTCCGTGGTGCGGATAAATATGAGACGATCGATGATTCGCTGCACAGCCTCGTCGATGTCCTCGTCGTCCAGTAGCTTATCTAGATTACGCGCCTTGATGTTTTTTGACAGCTTCTCGCGGTAAACCATCAACTCATTAAGCAACTGTTCATTAACCTTTGTCTTTTTTTGTTTTTTATTCCATTTTTCAGCTTGTTTATTCAATAGTCCTTCGAGAAATCCGGGTTTTGATAGTAGCCAGAGTTGATCGAAGTTTTCAATGTACTTGTCATAGGTTAATTCAATAAATCTCGCGTATTGTGGGTCCTTCTCGTTCACCTCCGCATTGTAAACGATCAGCGTATTGAAATCTGTTAAAACCGCCCATACGACTCCCTTATGCCAAGAGTAGTTGATTGCCTGGGCCGCGTCTTCCTTTTCGTTAAGGCCTTTATTCAACGCTTTAGCTTCGAGAAAAAATTTGGGTACACTATTGATCCTAAAGGAATAATCTACCCTGCCCCGGGATATTTTATCCTCATTGGTGACCTCGTCGGGGCACATCACGTTCTCAACATCCCACCCTAAGATGCGGAAGAGGGGGGTGATAAAATCCTTTTTAGTGTTCTCTTCGTTATAATTTCGAAGTCTGCCACTTGATCTGACGTTATTGTATTTATCCACAAGTTCTTTGATACGCGACTTCACTACCTCGTAATCAACCACAATATGCACCCATCCCGCAATGCCTTGGTTATTTAGGTATTCAAACACAAGTATATACGTTCTTCCATAATTTTAAAAATCAAAATTGTTCATAAGATAGATTTCACCACCCGACTTTTGACAAGCTTACGATGGGTAGGCTACCACCCGCCAACTTGACAGAACCCCTTGACGAGCTATGCATCATCGACACGGGCCATTCGTCGCCGGCAGCTGATCCGGCACCCTATCGACATGAACGGCTAATGTCAGTGGCCGCTGTTTCAGAAATAGATTAATCTATGGATGTATTTGGTCTTGACTTCGAGACCCGGCCCGTATTTCTTCACGGACTCGCCGCCGGGATCGGCCAGCAGGCTGCGCGCCTTTTCTTCCGCCTCCTCCTCGCCCTCCGCCATTACTTTAAAGACCACGTCTTCTGCGCTGCTGCCATAGAAGATGTGATCGGGCCTGACATAGGCGATCTGACCGGTCCTGCTGTCGGGAGATACGGTAAAACAAACCTCGTAGGCATACTCGTCCGGAGCCATTATGGAGGTATGGTTTGTACGAGTATAAGAGTGTGCGTGCCGGATTATGGCAAAAAGTCTTAATTGACCGGCTCGATTTCCGAGATAAACCGCTCTTCGCAGTGCCCGTACTTGTAGAGTCTTCCCCGGGGAGAGGTGTCGTTCATAATCGCTTCGACCCGTTTCGCTGCATCTCGCCGGTTTTCCGCCCGGATCTTAAACACTTCGACGAACGGGTCCCGGTTTAGCTTGTTCCCGCGTATCCGTACGATATATTCACGCTGTTTTACTGGTTCTTCCATGATTACCTGCTTCTTCGCCGATTATACCGGCGATGAGGAGGATTAACCGCCCCTTCCGCGCATTTATTTAATGTCGCCTGTTGCCGCGGGACGTCATTCTTGCCGTGACGTACCCTGCGATGTGGTTACGGACGTTTTTGGTCTGTATTTTTGCCAGTCTCGAGACCTTGTCTTTATTCGCTTCGAAATCGGTGCTGAACTCGTTCGGGTGCTGCCTTAATAAGGCGTCAGCGGTACTCTTGATATACGTCTGCCTGATATTTCCCATAATAATCTCCTCGTATACGGCTATCTTTTACAAGCGGATATAGACTTGTACAAGTTTGCTGCCTATTTAATATCTCGAATTTCAATAATCCTGAAAAAGGAGCTAATAAATTTGCCAGACACAACTAATAGGACGTATAACTATAAGAGTGTGTGGATAAGCCCTTCCTCGAACGGGCAATCTGACCATTAATGATTGCCAGCCAATAGCAGGAAGGCTATGGTTATCGTCATGCGACTTACCGGTCTGATCAGTTCAACCTGCGCCGGCGTTTATGTTGCCGTTTGTTTATAACCCGTAATAGATTGAAATACTTCGGGATATACCATGACATAATGAGCGACCAGGAAATAGCCGACCCGGAGATCGACGTTGCGATGCTGCTGGACCACATCGACCGGATTCGGACGACAATTGTGGAAGCAGCCCCCGGACTGCGGCGGAACCACCACAACTACGTCCGCGTTTCGGCGATCGAGACGCTGGTCGAAAAAGCGCTGAACTATGCGCGTAGCATGAAGTAATTTGTCCTGACGTTATCGCCGATGTCTACTGCTCGTACGCCCGGCCAGCGCATGGAGACGACAGGCTTAAATAGTTAGATACATATGTACAAACAGATACAAGTCTGTACATCTTTGTACAATTATCAATGGTTGTGATATCGATGAAGTCTAAAGACATCGTGATCGTAGGCGTGCTGCTCGGCATCGGCGCCATCGTCCGGCTGGTATCGCTGGTCATCCCCGGCGCCATCACGAGCAACCTCGTCATCGCTTTCTATGCGCTGGCCATCGCGCTCATCCTGCCGACCCTGACCGAAGCGATCGGCATCGGCCTGGTCGCCGGCATCATCTGTGCGCTGATCAGCCACTCCGTGTTCCCGCCGGCGAACCTGAACAGCGAGCCAGTCGGCGCTATCGTAGCATTACTCGTCATCAAGGGGGCCCTGATCCCGAACGTGCTGCGGAAGTATAAGGCCGGCGTCACCGCCCTGGTCGCCACGCTCGCCAGCGGCTTCACGTTCGCCGCCGTCGCCGCGTTCGTGATCGTGGCGCTGCCCGAGTTCCTGAACAAGGCCGCGCCCTCGCTGGCCAAAGGAGCCCCTCCGGTCGACGTGTTCATCCTCGGGCTGCTCCCGATCGTGATCGGCTGCGCCATCGTGAACTTCTTCATCGCGCAGGTGCTCTACATACCGGCGAAGAAGGCCATGCGATAGTCCGAATCACCTCTCCTTTTTTCTTTTTTTCCCCACAACGAACTACAGAAATAGCCGTGCGTTGTACAATGGCCTGTCACGTACACGGAATCCGATAGACGCGGGATAGTTATATCAACTGATTTTTATAAATGTTGATACTGGTATATCAGCCGTATTTACCGGAAACTGAGTTAAATTACCGGAGGTGAATATCCGTATGGAAGCACAACAGGAGCTGGTCACGATCACCGTCGGGGGCCGTAAAGTAATGGTCCCGGGACAGACGAGCACGGCGGAGATCCGGACGATTGCCGGGCTGGACCGCGGGCACGTGCTCGCGCGAACGTCGGACGGCATGAACAGGGTGGTCAGCGGAAGCCTGCAGGTCAGGGAAGGCGAGGCGTTCGCCGTGGGGCGGTCGTTCACGAAAGGTTCCATGGACGACGCGCGGCTGCTGGACGAGCTGGAACGCCTCTCCCATTTTTTCGATCTCGAGACCGACGACCGCCTGAGCTGGGTGCTCATCTACGGGTACGGGCTGCCGGAGGGGTATAACCGGCCACAGATTGATATCCTATTCAACACCGCCGGGTTCCCGTACATACCGCCGGCGAGCATTTTCGGCGTCTACATGGAGCGGGGGCTGACCTACGGGGGCCGGCGCCTGCCGAACTATTACGAGGCGCTGACCCGGAGGCTCTTCGGCCGCGAGTGGGCCTGGTTCTGTACCGGGCACATGGCCTGGGACCCGCAAAGGGACGACCTCACCACGTTTCTCGTCACCCTGGACCTGATGCTGGCCGACCCCCTCGGGGAACGACTGGAGGACGGCGTCAATGCGTGAGGACGGCCGCAAGTTCCGGGTGATGGCGGCAAAAAAGCAGGTGCGGACCGACCGGACGCTGCACGTCGTTTTCCCGGAGGAGAGCTTCCGGAATATGACCGCGTCGTTCGATGACGACGAGAAACGCGGTCGCGAAGGATACGCGGTCGCGATCTGCGGCCAGAAAGCCGGGGCAGATAAACGGTCCGTTACATACATGGCCCGGAGCATCGACATTCCCGGGAAGGGCGATCTCATCAGCCAGTCGAGCGTGAGCGTTACGCCGTCCGGGGACTTCATGGAATCGGTCCTCGCGGCAGCGGCCCGGCGCCAGGGCATCGTGCTCGAGATCCACACGCACCCGGGGTCAGCCGACCCGGTCTTTTCGTCGGTCGATATCGACCACGGCCTGGACAACGGCCGGTTCCTGCGGTCCTGCCACACCCGTTTCTGCATGATGGTGATCGGCGCCGAGGGCTTCTCGGTCATGGAGTATAACGGCGAAAGCGACAGCCTGCAATTGCCGCGGGCGGCAGCTATTTCGCTGATGGGGCGCCAGGGCTTGAGGCAGATACTGCCGGCCGCGGAGACGCTATGCGACGGGCCTTCGCCCGAGGCGGTGGACCGGCAGGTGCGAATCTGGGGCGCCCGGTGCCAGCGCAGGATAGAAGCGACCATCGCAGGCATCGTCGGCCTCGGGGGCACCGGCGCCGCACTCCTGCAAATGCTGGCCCTGATAGGCGTGAAAAAGTTCGTCCTCTGCGACCCGGACGACATCGAGCCGTCGAACCTCAGCCGGCTGCCTTACGCCTGCGCCACGGACGCGGGCAAGAAGAAAACCCGGGCCGCCGCCGGCTATCTCAGGAAGACCGCCCGGGATGTCGAGGTCGAAACCGTCAACGACCGCGTCCAGGACGCGAAGGAGGCGCTCCGGGCATGCGACGTGCTGTTCGGCTGCGTCGACAACGACGGCGCCCGGCTGTCGATGAACGAGGTGGCGCTCAAGTATTTTATCCCATACATCGACACCGGCACGGAGATTTTTGTGGAGAACGGGAAGGTCCGTGATATGGGCGGACAGGTACGCATCGTGGTCCCGTCGGTCACGGGATGCCTGGAATGTGCGGGCGCCATCGATCGCACGGAGGCGGCCGCAAGCCTGGTCTCCGGCGAAGAGCACGCGGTGCGCGAGGCGGCAGGATACGTCCGGGGCACAGCAGATACCCCGGCGCCCGCGGTGATCACGCTGAACACGATCATCGCCTCGATGGCCGCCCAGGAGTTCGTGGACATGATCGCCTGCCGGGACCGCGAGAACGCGCCGAACTACCTGCTATACGACGCCACCCGACCGCAAATCGAGCGATTTTTATTCGAGCGCAGCCCGGACTGCCCTATGTGCGGCCGCGACGGCATTCTGGGGGCGGGGGACCCGAAGCGGCACGGCCGGCCGGGCGTTAAAAAAATCAGGTCCCCGGGCTAAAAGATTATAATACTTCAGCATGGCTAAAGTATAGCGTGATCTGATGCCGGAGGATGCCAGACTGTCGAAGCGGGCGCGAGAGGACTACCTGATCAGGCTGGAAAAAGAGTTCGCGTTCGCCGGGGCAAGCATTCCCGAACACGTTACGATCGACGGCGAGGACATACGCCTGCGGGCCTTTGTTTTCGAGATTATGAAGAAGAAAGGCGGCCTTACGGACGACGAGCAGGCCCAGGTCGACCGCGTGGCGGCGCTCGTGCGACGGAAGCGCAGCGCCATCGTCAGGGAGATCTCTTCGGCGGATATATCCGCAAACGAGGCTGAAAATCTCTACAGGACCGCCATCGGGCTGGGCCGGGCGCTGGACACGCTGGGCAGGGCCCACGAGCCCCGGTCGTCGGTGCAGGACGAGGCCAGGAAAGCGAAAATTGAGGACGGGCGGCGCTGGCTGGGCCTGGTCCGGCGCATCTACACGAAAGAGAGAAGGGACAGGGACGGGTTCCAATGAGCGGAAAAAAGCGAGCGGGAAGCTGCCGGCAATGCGGCAACTGCTGCCGGGACTTCATCATCGACGTGCGCATCGGCGACGTGACCGACTTCGAGTTCACCGACTACCTGCAGTGGATCAATTGCCACGAGAACGTGCGGGCGGACATTAAGAATTTCAAGCGCCGCGAGGTCGAGCTGCTGATCAAGACGCCGTGTAAGTACCTGGTGGACAACGGCGACGGGAAGTTCTCCTGTGCCATCCAGGACTCGAAACCCGAAATATGTAAGCGCTACCCGGAAGAGGACTATGACGACGAGATCAGCCGCAAATGCGGCTTCAGGTTCGTCGATGTGCCCGAGCGCCGGGACTAAAAATATTTATAAGGACATAATTCATAGATACCATTCGAGAGCACAATATGGAAATTTGCAATAAATGTGGACTACCGTCCGATATCTGTATCTGTGAAGACCTTGCAAAAGAGACACAAAAAATCATCATAACGACTAACACGCGGCGGTTCAAGAAGCTGACCACCGTGATCGATGGCATCGATTCGAAAACGATGAACATCAAAGAGCTCGCCCAGAAGCTGAAGACCAAGTTCGCGTGCGGCGGCACCATCAAGGAGGGCCGCATCGAACTGCAGGGCGACCATAAAGAAGCAGTCAAGAACCTGCTGATCAGCTACGGGTTCTCCCGGGACCTGATCGAAGTCAGGTAAAGCTATATTTTAAGCCCGCAATCGCCATGTAGATAGGCTATGCCAGCTACGGCTGTCGATGATGCCGGTTCAGGGTAACGATTCTTTACCGTTTCGGGGCATTTTCGTCTTTTTCGCAGGTAATGTTCAATTCCATAAGTCATCTAACATCATTTGATACTGGTCTGAGCGTTGAACGCGTATGGGTAAATCGTCTGCGCACAACCGGTTTTTATCTGGGTGTTGAGGTGTAGAGATGGCAGGTAAGGACAGAGGTGACATGACCGTCAGGGAGGCGGGCCACAAGGGTGGCGAGACCACCCGGGAACGGTACGGGGAGGGCTTTTACGAGGAGATCGGCAAGAAGGGCGGCAAACGCGGCGGCGAGACGACCAAAGAGCGCTACGGCGGCAGCTTTTACGAGGACATCGGCCACAGGGGAGGGCAGAAAGTAAAAGAGCTGATCGAGCGCGGCAAGAGCTCGCGGCAGCGAAAATAACAGCCCTTTCGCCCCGGGAGCCATAAGACGACCGTTGCCGGTCATGCGACGGGAAATTTTAGCGTCATATGCTCCGGGACGACATATTATCTGTTTTGGGGCTTGTACAGGTTACCTGGCGGCTGTTTTTACGGTACAGATGCAATAAATCTGCCCGCGGGCAATTTTAAACGCGTTTTAACCGGGCAAAATTAAAAAAGAATAAAATTTTAGGGATTATATGGCATAGAGTGGGGTGTTTTTAGATATGGCTGAGAAAAAGGCAGAAATGACTGTACGAGAGGCCGGACACAAAGGTGGCTCCACGACGAAACAGCGCTACGGCGAAGGTTTCTACGAGGAGATCGGCAAGAAGGGCGGCAAGATCGGCGGCAAGAAGGGAGGTACCACGACCAAGCAGCGCTACGGCGAGGGCTTCTACGAGCAGATCGGCCGGAAAGGCGGGCAGAAGGTCCGAGAGCTGATCGAGCGCGGCAAGGCGGCGTCCGAACCGCGCAGTACCAGTCGCAGCACAAGCCGCAAGAAATAAAAACCCTGTAAAAACGGTTCCCAACCTAATATTTTTTAGAGATCGGACACGGAAGGCGCAGAGGGCACACAAGACACAATGTTTAGTTCTCGTACGCTTTCCGCAGCATGATGGGCACGATGATCGACAGGGTCAGGACGACTAGCGCCAGTACAGAATAGAGCTTGGTGTCGATGATCGGCGCGCCGTCGTACATCATGGTGAGCCCGATCTGCCCGATGACCAGCGTGTACTCGCCCATCGGCATCATGGTCAGGGCCATCTTGTGGATTTCCTTCGGCTTGTACTCGCCGATGATAGTGGTCGTGACCCATGTGGCCAGGTATTTGCTGGCCATCACTGCCATCAATACCCCGAGGAAGAGGACCACGTCGATGGGAATGCTGACCAGCACCAGGTCGACGGGCGCCGAGGAGAATATCTCGAACGCGTTGATACGGACGCCCGTGTAGACGAAGAAGAGGGGAATAAAGAACCCCTCGCTGATCGCCTCGATCTTCGGGGTGATCACTTTATAGGATAACTGTGACCGGGCCAGGATCGTGCCGGCCAGGAACGCGCCGGAGACCGAGGCCAGGTTCACGCTCTGGCCGAGCCACGCGACGAAGAACATCAGGATGAGCGAAAACGCGATGATCGGCTGCTCGTCCCGGGACTTTCGCGCGAACGCGATCAGCCGGTCCGTGATGGTACGGCCGAAGCTCACCACGAAGATGATGAAGCCCAGGACGCCCAGCAGGAGCACGAAGGCCATGCGCACGTCGATCGTCGTGAAGAGGAAGGACGTGAACAGCGCGAGCCCGAGTATCGCGTAGATGTCGTCGATCACGCCCGCCGCCATGACCGTCTTGAAGACCTTGCTGTGCCGGTCGCCGAAGCCGCTCAGGACCATGAAGCCGATCGCGGTCGATGTGGAGATGAAAGAGACGCCGACCAGCAGGGCCGAGTTGACAGAAAACCCGAGCATCGCCGTGATAACGGCCGTCGTCGCGAAGGCCAGCGTGCCGCCGCATAGCGAGATCAGCGTCGCCTTATAGACCGTCTCGCCCATGACCTTTTCGAGGTCTATCGACAGGCCCATCAGGAACATCATGAACAGGATGCCGATGTCCGTGAGCATCTGCATGCTGTCGTTCAGCCGGACGAAGTCCAGCACCATCGGGCCCAGGAGGATGCCGGCCGTCATCTGGCCGATCAGCGGCGAAAAGCCGAGCCGGCCCACCAGGTCTCCCAGCAGCTTTCCGAGCAAAAGCATGACCAGCAGCACTATGAGTAAGGTCGCGTCCAGCAATCAGTCATCCCCCGGGAAACGGTTGTATAAAAAGCTTGTTTGTATTTATACTTGTCACTGTAGAGACCGGAAGACGCCCTTGAGCTTCAGCGCGTCTTCCTCCAGCAGCGGCGACTCGCAGATGACGGTCGCGTCGCGTCTGCAGGCGGTCAATGTACGGGCGAACAGTCCGATGTCCGGCCCGCCAGAGCCAAAGGGCACATGCCGGACCTCCCGGGAGTTCTTGTACTCGATGCCCGAGAAGTGAATGTGAAGCGGGCCCGTTTTCACGGCCATGATCTTATCGAAGATCGCCTCGAAGTCCTCACGCGTCTTCAGGCCGCCATCCGTCCTCGCGTAGAGATGGGCGAAGTCGACGACCACATCCGTGCCCGGCACCTTGCGGACGACGTCCAGCACGTCGTCCAGGCTGCCGAACTCGCCCAGGTCCCCCATGGTCTCGATCCCCAGGGGCACGGTGATCTTCTCCTTTTTCAGCGCCTTCACGAGCTCGCGGAAGCTCTCCCGGACCACGTCGGGCTGTTCTTCTCTCGCCGCGTGTATCGTGACCATCGTGGCGCCCAAAGCGGCCGCTACCCGGGCCGACTTCATGATCCAGTCCTTGCTCTTTTGCCGGGTCTGCTCGCTCTTGCTGGCCAGGTTCACGTAATAAGGCGCGTGCACCGACAGGCTGACATCTTCTTTCTTTGCCACGGCCGCGCCGGCCCTGGCCGCCTCTTCGGTCATGTACACGTTACGGCCGAACTGCACTTCCATGGCGTCGAGCCCCAGCTCACGCAGCTTGATGATGCCCGCCTCCGTGCCCTTGCCTTTGGCGCTGTGCGGGATGCCCGCGATGCCGATCCTGATCATCCTGGATACCGCGGGACTATAGGACGGGCGACGAGAAAAAACCAGCGGACGCACCGGGTCAGTACCGGCCCCGGGCTGTGGCTCGCGCGCGGGCACATCCCCGAGTTTTTACAACGACGCGAGCCGGGCGACGGCCTCGTCGACGCTGCCGGCGGCGATGGCGCCCTCCGCTTTGAGCTTATCGAGCATTTCCGTGGCCCTGCCGTCGGTGAAGTCGCGTTTTTCCGCGCTCTCGACGAGGATGACAGGCTTGCTGCCGGCCAGCGACGTCACCGCTTCGAGGTTCTGCAGGTTGCCCCAGCCGAAGGGCACGTCGCTGATCATCACGATATCTGCCGCTTTCATGGATTCGAGGTTCTGGGCCGAGGCCTCCGGCGTGATGGGCGAGAACGGCGCTTCGCTGATCGTCTTGATCTTCAGCTCGCCCGCCGTCTCGTAGTCCGAGTCCAGTACGTTCAGCACGCCGGCCGTGACCGCGTAGCCCCGCGAAACCAGCGCGTACATCAGCCGGGCCCCGGTGCCTGCGCCGGAGACGAGATGGACTTTCCTGCCCTCGCACTTGTGAGCCTCCAGCGACACGGGATTCATCAGCGTGATATAGATCGAGCCGGTCATCGGGTGGCGCCGGACGATCACGTCTGTGTGGAAGGCCTTACGGATATTCTCGCGGGTCAGCACGTCTGCCGGAGAGCCCGCGGCCTGAATGGCCTTGCCGTTCAGCAGGATGAGCCGGTCGCAGTAGCGGGCCGCGAGGTTGAGATCGTGGATCACGAGGACGACGAGCAGCCCCCGGTCCTTTTTCAGCCGGCCGACCAGCTCCAGGATCTCGATCTGGTGGTTGATGTCCAGGTGCGACACGGGCTCGTCGAGCAGCAGGATCGACGGCTCCTGGGTCAGGGCCCGGGCGATGACCACCCGCTGCCGCTCGCCGCCGCTCAGCTCGTTGAACATGCGGTCCCGGAAGCCCCAGGTGCTGGTCAGCTCCATGGACGCCTGCGCGATCTCGTAGTCCCTTTTGCCCTCGATCGCGAACCGCTTCAGGTGGGGGCTCCGGCCCATGAGCACGATGTCGAGGCAGGTGAAGCTGAAGTCCGAAGGCGTGTCCTGCGCGACGACCGCCATGTTCCGCGCCAGCTCGCCCTGCGAGAACGACTTCAGGTCCCGGTCCAGGAGCACGATCGAGCCGGAGGACGGCTTAATCGTCTTGCTGAGCGCTTTCAGCAGCGTGGACTTGCCCGAGCCGTTCGGGCCGACGATGCCGATGCACTCGCCGCTGCCCGACCGGAGGAACACGTTCTCCAGCACCTTCACGTCCCCGTAGCTGCAGGACAGGGCCTGCACGTCAAGCGCCCGATTATCAAGCTGACGCCCTTCAATCGGCGCCCGATTATCAAGCTGACGCCCTTCAATCGGCGCCCGATTGTCAAGCTGACGCCCTTCAATCGGCGCCCGATTGTCGGGTGCCCGCCCGTCAATCAACGTCATCCGGTCACCTTCCGCTTTTTACGGGCCAGCAGATAAATGAAGAACGGTGCGCCGATGACGGCCGTGACGATGCCCACCGGCATCTCGGTCGGCTGCATGACCATGCGGGCGAAGGTATCGGCCAGCGTGAGGAACATCGCGCCGGCCAGGAGCGACGCGGGGATGAGAACCCGATGGTCCGGCCCCAGGATAAGGCGCATCATATGGGGGATGATCAGGCCCACGAACCCGATGATGCCACTCACCGAGACCGCGGCCGCCGCCAGCAGCGACGACGCGACGAGCAGGACGGTCTTGACCTTCGCGACGTCCGTGCCCAGGTGCGCCGCCGACTCTTCGCCGAGGAGCATGAGGTTCAGGTCGCGCGCGAACGCGTAGATGACTCCGGCGCCGACCAGCAGGAACGGCGCGAGGATAAGCACGTCCTCCCAGGACGCGTTCCACAGCGCCCCCATCACCCAGAAGACGATCTGGTTCAGCTTGTGCCCCGATACGTACATCAGGAAGTAGGTGACCGCGGAAAAAAACGCGGACACGGCTATGCCCGAGAGCAGCAGCGTCTCGACCGGGAACTTGTTATGGGTCCGGGCGATGTTAAACACGATGAACGCCCCGAGCAGGGCCCCGGCGAAAGCCCCGCCGACGATCCCGTACGCGAGCAGGCCTGCGCTCACGCCGACGAGGATGACCAGCGACGCCCCCATGGCCGCGCCAGACGAGATGCCCAGGATATAGGGGTCGGCCATCGGGTTCTTAAAGATACCCTGCGCGGTCACTCCAGCCAGCCCCAGCGACGCGCCGACCAGCAGGCCCAGCAGCACCCGGGGCAGCCGGATCACCAGGACGATACTCTCGTCGCCCGGGCTCCAGGTCTTCGCGATCTGATCGCCGAGCACGGGCACTTTGGAGAGCAGGATGAGGACAACTTTATCCGGGCCGACGTTCGACGGGCCCGTAGAAATGGCGAAAACCGCCACCACGACAGCCAGTGCTAACAGCGCGAGCAAGATGAGCATCCACCGGAATGCCCGTCGCTCCGTGCCGCCGACAGGACGCAGAATGCCGCTTAACTGACGTACCATTTTGCCACCGCAAGTAAAATTGAGTAATGTCAATTTTTCTTTATAGAGATAGGCGTTAACCTATAAAAACCTGATCGCCGGGCAACCGTTTCATTTTTATAGAATCCAGCGGGCATATTACTGCGGTGAAGACGATACAGGTCACGATCAGACAGGAAAGCCCGGTAACCGCCGATGCCAGGGCGCTGATCACCGAGCTCGCGGCCTATCTCGACCCCCTCTACCCGAAATGGAACCAGTTCGGCCTGATGCCCGAAGAGCTCGCGAGAGAACAGGTCGCGTTCTTCGTCACCCGCGTCGACGGCGTCCCGGCCGGCTGCGGGGGCCTGAAGCTCTACGAGGGCTTCGGCGAGCTTAAACGCATGTACGTGCGGCCCCGGTTCCGCGGGATCGGCCTGGGCAAGCGGATGCTCGACCACCTGGAAGCATACGCGCTGCGACAGGGCACCACCTTGCTCCGCCTGGAAACCGGCGTCTACCAGCCCGAGGCTATGGGCCTGTACGAGCGGATGGGCTACCGGACGATACCGCCGTTTCCGCCCTACACAGAGTGCTCGACGCAGCTTAGCCGGTTCTACGAGAAACGTCTCAGCCCTATGCCGTGAAGGCCGCCGGTTAGCTTTTTATATAAGATACCGGGAATAGATACATTCACAGGACGCTGGGATAGCCAAGTCAGGTCAACGGCGGCAGACTCAAGATCTGCTCCTGCAGAGGTTCTCCGGTTCGAATCCGGATCCCAGCATAAAAGTTTTCGGGGCTCCCGGGGGCTTTTTCAAAAGCCCCCTGGGAAATGAAGATTCCGCTTACATGATATCTCCGGGCCAATGCCATCGTGTCACAGTACTGATCACCTGCGGGCCCGTGGCATGAACCGCGCCTCGTACCCGTCGACAATCGCCTTATACCGCTCCCCGATCAGCCGGCTGTCGAAGTCGATGAACTCTTCGAGCATCTGCTCTTTTTCCTCCTTCGTAAAGTAGCCCATCGACGGGACGAAGAAGCCTTTGTCTTCTTTAGCGATATGCCGCGGGTAGAACTCGATAATGGTATTCAGGGCCGATATGATGTCCGCCGGGGCGTTACGCTCCCCGATCAGGTAGCGCTCTTTCGCCCGCTCGATATCCTCGACGGTCTCGCGCGCGAACTTGTGTTCCTTGATCAAGTCTTCCATCGTTTTTCGGATGCCGGGCTCCAGCGGCTTCGCGGATAGAGCGGAGAACAGTATTCGCTCCTCCTTGCCATGATGGCAGACGTCGGAAAACGTCCGCATGAAGTCCACGGCGTCGTCGACGAAGTCGGCGTCGACGCGGCCATATTTGCCGATGCGGTCCAGCTCTGCGCGCATCAGCCCGAGCATCCGCTCGATCAGCCGGTGCTCGATCATCAGCATGCCGACGGGCAGCATGCGGCGTCGCTGCATGTCCGAGATTGCCATTGCCGGTCACCATACGCCCTTACGGGAGTACATCATAGCGTATGAGGGATGCGACAAAATAGAATATGCCGGTTTATCACGCCTTTCGACGGGCTCGCAGGCGCACGAGCGCTGACGACAGCCAGCCGGGCGATCGCACGTGATTATCGGGCATATGACAGTTACAGATATTACTTTCATCAAACACCATGCAAGAACTTATATACATATATATGCAAGTAAGTATGATGCCTGAAAGATTCACTCTGGGCAGCGGAGACAGCCTATGACAGACGAGTTCGTACAAATGTTAAAAGAGATCCTCGATAAAGCCGGCGTCGAGATCAGCATGGAACAGCTGGAAGCCGGCCTGAACGCTATGGCGGACGACGCCCCGAAGGAAGACCCGTGGCTGGACGAAGCCTTCCGGAAGATCGAGGAGGAGCGGAAAGCGAAAGGCGCCGACGAGGAAGATCACAAGGGCATATCGATGCGGGACTGGGGCAACGCCTACGTCGTATCGGGGCCCGCGACGGTGGAGTTCAACGGTCGGACCGTCAAAAAGTCCGAGGGCGAGGCCGTGCTGTTGCTCAAGCCTGATAACAGCATTGTCATCCACGGCCTGCACGGGGTAAAGCCTCTCGGTTACCTGGCCCGGGCTGACGAGATCCGGTCCCGGGGGAGTAACAGGACGTTTACGGTAGAGGCGGCGGCAGGCAATGACCGGCTGACCGTCACGTTCCAGAAAATATGCGCCTTTGAAAGCCTGTTCAAAGAGTTGCCGCGAGAGCTAAGAAGGCCCCGGACGGATAAGCCTGCGAGCGCGAAGACTGCCGATAGGCCGGACGAGCTAAGCGAAGAGGAAAAAAGCCTCGAGACACGGCTGAAGAAGCTACGTATCGACCTGGCGCAGAGCAACGGTAGCTCGTACCTCCCGGCCGTCTTCGACAACCGGATGCTACACGCGCTGGTCAAACTGCGGCCGGCAACGAAGGACGAGCTTAAGAGGGTCCGGGGTTTCGGGGATAAGCGCATCGAGAAGTATGGCGGGCCCATCCTTCAGGCCATACGGGAAGCGAGTGCTGCCTCAGCTTAGCACTTCAGGATACGCGATGCCCCGGACAGCGTTTCATCCGGCGGCTGCCGTCATAGCCGCCTGTTGCTGATGCTGACGACGTGGAACGCTTCCCCGCCGCAGGCACACCGGTTCGCTTCCGATTCCTTGCCGTCGCTAATGCAGTAAAAATCGCCTACGATCGGTATGATATGGGAGACCACCTCGATCGTCCGCTCCCGGTCACAGTCTTTACACCTGACGCGTGCTTTCAACCCGCTCATGTCATTACCCGATCAGGATAACCGCCGATGGTATTTAACGATGCCGGACTCCGGACAGGCCTTACAGGTCGACCCGCTCTGCGTACAGTATCTTGTTCGTCAGAGGGTTCCTGTAATACCTGATGCCGACCAGACCGCCGCCACATTCCGGGCAAATGCGGCTGCTGATCAGCCGGAGATCTGTGACCACAGACTTGCAGTCCTCGCAGCACAGCTCTATCTGCCGGTTTGCGGTATCGTAGCCGGCCATGCTTACCAAATCGCTTTGAATGACTATACCCCCGACCGGCATGCTCGATGAGGAACCGGTCGCTTATATATTTATAACCAGGGTATATTTATGTTTTTTCTGATGAATATTGAAAAAACATACAAGAAATGCGGAAAGCCGGGTGATTGTGCTATCCATGTCCATGACCCTTCCATACGGAGAAAAACGATATAAAACGTTAAATGCCGGTATTTAATATTCGTATCGGGGTTGAGTTGAAATGCCAGTCTGCGACGCATGCGGGAGAGACCATTCGGACAGGTGCGAGCTGATCGATTTCGCCGGACAGCGGTTTAACGTCTGCGGCGAGTGCATACCGCCGGTCAAAGAGAACCCGGCGGATTTCCTGGCGGGAAAGAAGGGGACCGAGCCCGAGAGCACCACGTTCGACGTCTGCGGCCCGGAGAGAAAATAGGAGAGAACATTTAGCGGCCGGGAGACAGGAGACATACGAGAGCCTGACATATCGATGCCAGGCTTTGATTTTTTATGTGAATAAACGCCCTAAAACGTTTAACGCGGCGGGAAAAAGAGATATCAGGGTTGATTGAGATGCCGGTTTGCGATGCTTGCGGGAGAGACCATTCGGACAGGTGCGAGACCATCGAGTTTTCGGGCGAAAAGTTCAAGGTGTGCGGCAACTGTATCCCGGCCGTGAAAGAGAACCCGGCCCGGTTTCTGGCTGACAGGAAGCATAAGCCGTCGGATAGCACGATATTCGACGTCTGCAGGGAATAAAAAGGGTTTCCCGGCACATATGGGTTCCTGTGCCGGGGAGTTAGCTTTTATTATACGGCTTCAGTAGCCGCGGATTTCGGCTCTGACCTTCTCGAGGTTCGCGATGCGCTTCTCCATGGACGGGTGCGTAGAGAACAGCTCGAGGATGCCTGCGGCAGTCGGCGATATGCACAGCGCCTTCGCCGATTCCAGCGCGCGGGCGCTCTCGCCCGAGACCGGCCTTGCGGCGATCTTCTTCAGCGCGCTGATCAGCGCGTCCGGGTTGCGGGTCGTCAGGGCGGCGCCGCGGTCGGCGCCGTACTCCCGGTACCGCGAGACCGTGTTAATGAGGATCAGGCCGATGGTGTTCGAGAACAGGATGGACACGAACCAGGCGGCCATGGACGCGCCGAAGCTGTTCCGGTCGTCGCGGAGTATCATGGAGAACGCGAAGTATATCATGTAGCTGATGACCGACACCAGGAAGCTCACGAAGGTGATCACGAACATATCCCGGTTCTTGACGTGGGACATCTCGTGGGCCAGCACCGCCTGCAGCTCCTGCTCGTTCAGGCGGTTCAGCAGGCCTGACGTGACCGCGACGACCGAGTTCCGGTAGTTCCGGCCGGTGGCGAACGCGTTTGGCATATCGTTCCCGACGATGGCGACTTTCGGCTTGGGCAGCCCCATCTTGAGTGCGAGGTTCTCGATGATCATGTGCAGGCGCGGCGCCTCGTTCACGCTGACTACCCGGGCGCCCGTCGACCACAGGACGAGCCTGTCCGACAGGAAGTACTGCAGGAATACGAAGCCTCCCGAGAACAACAGGATCATGAACCAGTAGTCCGGGAAGAGCGCAAACAGCACGGTCATCGCCAGCGCGTACAACACGAGCAGCGTACCGTAGACCAGTATTTTCCGGATGGTGAATCCCCAGTCTATAGCCATAAGATCATCAACTCCTTGTGCGGTGATAGTATTATAGTCACACCTATATACTTTTTGTTTAGGCGTAAAAAAGGCGGGTATTACCGCTTCTTTTTGAGCGTGTCGTCCTGGGTATAATACCACATCCGCCACACCCACAGGAAGGAAATCCCCGTGGCGATGATCGTAGAAATGATGAGGAACGGGATGTACCACCAGGCTTCAGACATGTCCCAGGGGACGCTGCTGACTACCGTGGCGATCGTGTTGGGCCACAGGAACGCGGTGCCGAACACGGTCAGGTAAGCGGTGACGATGGCGAACCGGTTGTTCATCGTCTGCAGCCGGTTGTTATAGATGCTCTGCATCACCTCGAGGCCCGAAGCGAGCACGTTGGACATCTGCTCCGAGAGCTCGATGTGCCGGTCGATGTTGTCGGACAGGATGCCGATCCGGCCGAGCAGCTTCTCGTCGTCGGTGATCAGGTCGGCGTCGCCGTACCGCAGCGAGTCGATCACGTCCTTGCTCGCCCACAGGGCGTTCAGGTAGATGATCAGGACGTGCTTCATCTCGTAGATCTCGCGGGCGACGATCTTCTTATCCAGATCCTCGTCGATCAGCCGCTTGCTGATGTCGTCCCCGTGCTTCTCGATCTCCCGCAGGTACTCGAAGTTCCGGTCGTTATTCTCATCGAGGATGCGCTCGAGGATGAGGGTGAGACGGTCGGCCCGGTTGTCCGCCTTGGCTTTCTTTAAGAACGTCGGGGCGTACCGGGCGAACTTCATGATCCGGTTCACGTCGCCTTCGTGGATCGTCATCAGGAAGTTGTTTTTAATCAGGATGATGACAGGCCTCACCTTAATCTCGAAGCCGGTGACGATGATCGCGGGCATCATGATGCCCAGCTCAGTGTCCGCGTCCTCATAAGAAGACAGAAAGCCCGACAGCAGCTTCTGTATGGGCAGCTGGGTAAAGCCGGCCATGGCGGCGACCTTTTCCAGGTCCTTGTCCATGTCGTTTATCGTGTAGTCGATCCATGCGACGCTGGCCGACTGAATGCAGGCGATGTGCTCCTCCAGCGACCGATCCACCTGCCTGTCGACCTGGCCGTCCGGCTTGAGCCAGACGCAAACGTTCGGCTGCTTTGTCGACTGGACGGCCTTAGCGACCGTGTTATCCATACCGAGCACCCCGCCCCTGATCGTTTTAATGATATCCCTTCTGGCCTTTAAACTATATTAGCTATGCGCTGATGCGCTGAAGACGTATATCCCGATACAAATCTATATTAATTAATAGATAATAGTATAGCCTGCTTGCGCATGCCATGAATAGAGAAAAACTTTATGGGATGACGCGTTATCTGGCAGTCAGGATGAAATAACGCCGTTTCACGGTGATTCAGCCGTTTTATTACAATCCCCGAAGGATGGATACACAATTGCACAGGATCGTCTCTAAGTCCCGGATCGCATCGTTCACCACGCAGCTTGTCGTCGAGGCCCCCGACGTGGCCCGAAAGGCGCGGGCCGGGCAGTTCGTCATCGTGCGCGCGGCCGAGCACGGCGAGCGCATACCGCTCACCATCGCCGACTACGACCGCGAGCGGGGCACCATCACCATGGTCATCCAGCCGGTCGGTCGGTCCACGGGCCTGATCTGTTCTATGTGCGAGAGCGACAGCCTGCTCGACGTGGCCGGGCCGCTGGGCAACCCTACCGAGCCGGTGGAGGGCGGGACGGTCGTGTGCATCGGGGGCGGCATCGGCATCGCCCCGATCTACCCGATCGCCCGGGAGATGAAAGCCCTGGGCAACAGGGTCATCACGATCATCGGGGCACGCAGTGCCGACTACCTGTTCTGGGAGGACAAGCTCGGCGCGGTCAGCGACGAGGTGCATATCGCGACCGACGACGGCTCGAAGGGCATCAAGGGCTTCGTCACGATGCCGCTGCAGGACCTGCTGAAGTCCGGCGCCAGGATCGACCGCGTCATCGCCATCGGGCCGCTGATCATGATGAAGAACGTGGCCAATACGACCCGGCCGTTCGGCGTCAAAACGATCGTCAGCCTGAACACCGTCATGGTCGACGGGACGGGCATGTGCGGCTCCTGCCGCGTCTCCGTCGCCGGCCAGACGAAGTTTTCCTGCGTGGACGGCCCCGAGTTCGACGCCCACGACGTCAACTTCGACGAGCTGCTGGCCCGGGGGAGGATATATTCGCTCGAGGAAGGCGCGGCCCGGGAAGCCTACGAGCACATGAAGGACGGTGAGCCGCTGTGCCTGGCGAGAAAGTAGACGACTGGCTCAAGCGCAAGAAAGCCGCCAGCGTCGCTAAGGAAGAGAAGGTCATCGACCGCCGCCAGCGCGTAATGCCCCGCGAGCAGCCGCCGGAAGAGCGTATTAAGAATTTTGACGAGGTCAGCCACACCTACACCGACGACGAGGCGAAGCGCGAGGCTCAACGCTGCCTGAAATGCAAGACGCCCATGTGCATCGAAGGCTGCCCCGTCGGCATCGACATCCCGAAGTTCGTCACCGAGATCGCCGGGGGCAGGACGCAGGAAGCGGCGCGGACCATCAAGGAGCGGAACAGCCTGCCCGCGATCTGCGGCCGGGTCTGCCCCCAGGAGTCCCAGTGCGAGAAGCTCTGCATCCTGGGCATGAAATGGCGGCCCCTGTCAATCGGGCGGCTGGAGCGCTACGCCGCGGACATGCAGCAGGACGAGCGCGTCGAACCGCAGCCGCCCAACGGCCATAAAGTCGCCGTGATCGGCTCCGGACCGGCAGGCCTTACCGCCGCCGGCGAGCTGGCGAAGATGGGCTACAAAGTCGTCATCTACGAGGCGCTCCACACGGCCGGCGGCGTGCTGGCCTACGGCATCCCGGAGTTCCGTCTGCCCAAGGACATCGTCGCCAAAGAGGTCGCTTACGTCAGGAGCCTCGGCGTGGAGATCCGCCTGAACCAGATCGTCGGCAAGACGGTCACGATCGACGAGCTGCTGGAGCAGTACGACGCCGTCTTCATCGGCAGCGGCGCGGGCCTCCCGAACTTTCTGGGCATCCCCGGCGAGAACCTGAACGGCGTCTACTCGGCCAACGAGTACCTGACCCGGGTCAACCTGATGAAGGCCTACAAATTCCCCGAATACGACACCCCCATCAAGCGCGGCAAGACGGTCGCCGTCGTCGGCGGCGGCAACGTCGCCATGGACGCGGCCCGGACCGCAAGGCGGCTCGGCGCCCGTGTCTACCTCATCTACCGCCGGGGCGAAGAGGAAATGCCCGCCCGGCGCGAGGAGATCGAGCACGCGCGCGAGGAAGGCATCGAGTTCAAGTTGCTAATGAATCCGGTTCGCGTGATAGGGGACGATCAGGGCTGGGTCAGGGGCATCGAGTGCGTGACGATGGAACTCTCGGAGCCGGACGAGTCGGGCCGCGCCCGGCCGGTGCCGGTCAAAGGCAGCGAGACGGTCCTCGACGTCGACACCGTGATCATCGCCATCGGCAACTCGCCGAACCCGCTGCTCGCGAAGACCACGCAGGGCCTGAAGCTGAACAGGCACGGCGCCTTAGAGGTGGACGGGTACACGTTCATGACCTCGAAAGAGGGCGTGTTCGCCGGGGGCGACGCGGTCTCCGGGTCGGCTACCGTGATCAGCGCCATGGGGCAGGCGAAGGAAGCGGCGAAAGCCATCGACGAGTACGTTAAAAGCAAGGCCGGTAAATAAGCCGACTCTTTCCGTTTTTATCTGGCGCCCCCGGCCCCTGGCGGCAGGATATTTTCACGCCGGTAATAAACAAAGTATATGAGCTTCCCGCAGGCATGTTATTCTTAAATGACCGTCGAAGACGTCCTCAAGCGCCGGATGAAGGAGCTGCTCCTGAAGGAGACACCTTACGTGCTGGAAGAGGCCCGGTTCGGGATGTTCGACCTCGCGGTGTACGTCCCGGAGGACTGCGCCTTCGAGGGCCTCTGCGAGGCGTTGCCGGTGAGCGCGGTCCGTGCATGTAACAGGTACCTCCTCGACGGCACCTGCGCGGACCGGAAAAAGACGTTCCTGTCGAACTACGAGCCGGAGTACGACGACCAGTGCCTGCTGACCGGATTCCGGGACAGGAAGACGGGGGCGCTGATACCCGAGCGCGACTTCAACGACATGCTCGCGGACCGCCGGTCGATGAAGAAGAAGACGAGCTGCGACGCGGCGGAGCGGCGGTGCGAATACCTGATCAAGCGCCTGTCGACCGAGCAGTGCTTCGCGCAGGGTACACGGCTAAAACAGGGCCTCCACCTTTTAGAATTCAAAAGCGACCACGACGACGTAAACCGCTTTTTAGAGCAGCTCCCCCACTACGCGATGCTTGGCGACTACGTCTGGCTCGTGCTCGGCGAGCGCCAGAAAGAGCCGAAGTGGCTGCCGTCCTACGTGGGCATCTTCCGGGAACGCGACGATGGCTTCGTTATGGTAAAGGACAGCCAGTATCTCAAGCGCCTGCCTCCGCTGAACGAGGCTGTCCTCCGCGAATGCGGCATCGAGGGGCTGAAAGGGGACAAGCTCTACTCGTTCATGCGTAAATGGTTCATCAACTCGATCTTCTACCGCGCCGAAGGACTCGTCGTGCCCATGGACGACCTCGACAGCGTGTTAAAAGAGAAGAATGAGAAAGGGAAGCAGAGCAGGCTGTTCTAATAGTTTTTTATCTATCTTCAGGGATGCGTGAAGGAACATCCGGAACAGTTTAAGACCGCTGAGGAGCGTGTATAGCACGCTGCAGGGCGCAAAGAACTCGGATAATGATAAACAGGTATTTTCATGTTAATGCTAATGAAAATTTTCCTTGTTCATGCAACCCGACTCCTGTCACGCTCGCCAAGAGCGCCATGGAGCCAAGAGCGTGACAGGAGTCGAATAGCCTTAACAAAGAAAAATATCTTTGAACGCAATTTTTCTTATAGATAGAGCAAAGCGAAAAAAAGATACTGCGGTCTCTGCGGCATTTAACTGTTCCTATTGTACGATACACGGCCCCCGATAATCGTAACGCGTGCGCGCGCGAGCGGCCCGGCAAGCGGACTCTTTCACTTACCGCGGCGGACCATCATGTCGCAGTAATTACAATAAACGCGGCCGGACAGGATCGGCTCGCCGCACCGGTGGCAGGAGTTCGTCAGCCCGGTTTCGGGGCGGCCGGCGTTGCGGCCTTCGCCTTTGCCCTTCGCTTTGGCCTCGTCTTCCGCGATCATTTTCAGGGTCTTCACCTGCTCGCGGGAGATATACTGCAGGTACCGGCCGATGGAGAACATGAAAACCGTGTCTCCCGCGCTGGCGACGAAGTGCTCGCCGGTGACGGTCGCGTCGAGGCCGGTGACGACGCCGTCGAAGGGGTACATCAGCAGCGCCTGGCCGTTCCGGTTCAGGACGTAGACGCTGCGGCTCGCGGTCGAGACGAAGATCAGGGTGCCGTCGCCCGAGACCTTGATGCGCTCCACGGGGCCGGGGACGGTCTGCCGCCAGAGCTGCTGGAAGTTCTTGTCCGTGTAGTAGACGAACGAGTTGGCGAAGCCGATGGCCACGTAGCGGCCGTCCTCGGTGATCGAGATGTCCGTTATCCGCTGCGAGTACGAGTTCTCGGCCAGCTCGCCGCCCCGGTCGCTCAGCAGGTGCAGCGTGTTGTTCCGCGTCTCCAGGACGTAGCTGAACTCGCCGTCGAACGAGGTGTAGACGTGCACGACAGGGGAGCCCATGATGTACTCCCAGCGCAGGTTGCCGTCTTTGCCGAACATGTAGGCCCGGCTGTCGGCGGTGCCGGCGACGACGAGGGCGCCGCTGCCCGAGATGCAGACGCTGGTGACCGGCTTGTGGTAGGCCTTGCTCCAGGCGATGTTACCGCTCCGGTCGAAGGCGCGCAGCACGCAGTCGTCCGCTCCCACGACCACGAAGGACCCGTCCGGCGAGACGTCCATGCAGCGGATCTTCCGGCTGATGCGGGCGGTCCATAGCTGATCGCCCCGGCGGCTGAAGAAGGATACTACGTTGTCTTTCGAGTAGGAGCCGACGAACTCGCCGTCGTCGGAGCACTTCGCGAAGACGACGTCGTCCCCGGTCGTGCTGGCCCATAACAGCCTGCCGCCATACTCCATTAAATAAACGTCGTGGTCTTCCGAGGCGGCCGCGATGTGCGAGCCGTCCGGCGACATGTAGACGAACGGCACCCTGCCGTGCGCCTGCCTCGTCCATTCCGGTCCCAGTATCTTTTCCGGCTGCATCCCCTATCACTCTTAGAGTAAGTTATTAGATGAACATATATACACCCTTTATGGTCTACTACCCGGCCCACAAGCCTGTATATACGCCCTGCGCGAATGCCCCGTGATCAAATTTTCTGCAGGGCATCGCACCCTGGAACATATAGCAAACTTACAGGTTTAAGCTTATAATAGTGAAACAAAATCTTTATAGCCTTTTAATTTAAAAATATCCGTATATTAACTTACAAAATAGAAAAAAAGCCTGTTTGCAACAGTTCTTAACTATGGAAATTGGTGGGAGAATGGGGAATAAAGTCGATCTGCAGAACATTACCCTTAAATCGGTAATGCTTATCTTTTTTGTCGCTTTCGTACCGGTGATCATCGTCTCGTGGCTGGACGGCGCTTCGCTGACGACCATTGGCATCGGCCTGGTTGTTTCGGCGTTTATGGGCGCCCTCGGCTTCATGGTCGTCAGGGGCATTATCACGCCCATCGGCCGGCTGGTCAAGGTCACCAGCCACCTCGCGGCGGGCGACCTCAACACGGACATGGACATCGGCGCCAAAACCGGCGAGCTGGGGCAGATTAACAAATCGATCGTAACGATGGTCGGCAACATCAAGGACCGGATCACTTACAACGAGTCCATCCTGAAGGGCATCATCGACCCGCTGTACGTCGTGGACGTCGAGGGCCGGATCACGTACGTGAACGAGCCGGGCGCCCGGCTGTTCGGTTCCACCGTCGAGGAGCTGAAAGGTAAAAAGCTCGAGGAGCAGTTCAACATCGCCGAGACACGGTCGGGCGACACCTACCTCACCCGGTGCCTCCGGTCCGGCGAAATACGGAGCGGGTTCGAGAGCCAGCTCGTGATCGGGAAAACGGGTTGCAGGATCGTCGCCCGCAGCAGCATCGCCCCGGTAAGGGACGCGAACGGTAAAGTGATCGGCGCCGTGGAGCTGCTGCAGGACATAACGCAGGCGAAGGAGGCCGAAATTGCCGCCCGGAAGGCAGAGGCCGAGGCGAAGGGGAAGGTCGCGTTCAGCGAGGGAGTCCTGGCTTCGATCACCGACATTCACCTGGTCATCGACATGGACGGCAAAATAGCCTACATCAACGACGCCGCACTCAAGACGCTCGGCTATTCGAAAGACGAGGCTATCGGCCGGCAGGCTTACGAGATCCTCGGCACCTCGCGTGAAAAGGCCAACAACATTATCGCGAAAAAGCAGAACGTCTTCAACGTCGCGACTACGCTGACCACGCGGCAGGGCAGGTCGTTGCCCGTCGTGACGAACATCTCCATGGTGAGGGACGCGAACGGCAATATCGTCCAGATCAGTGGCATCTACCGCGACGTTACACGGGAAAAGGAAGCGAAGAAACAGCTGCAGGATATCATGGCTTCCGCGAATAAGATCGCGGAACGCGTCTCAGGCGCGAGCGGAAACGTCTCGGCTTCCATCGAGCAGGTGATGACCTCGAGCAAGCAGATCAGCGAAAGCATCACCCAGATCGCCTCGGGAAGCCAGACCCAGGCCCGTAACGTGGAGAACGTGAACAAGCTCATGCACGAGATGAGCGACAGCATCGCCCGGGTCACCGGCGAGGCCAAAAAAGCCAGCGAGGACGCAGTCCGGGCGAACGCCGAGGCGAGGAAGGGCTCGGAGAGCGCCAAAGTCGCCATCAAGAAGATGGGCGATCTCCACAACGCGGTCAACGACACCGCGAAGATCGTCGCCGACCTGGGCGAGAAGAGCAAGCAGATCGGCCAGATCGTCGAGATGATCACCTCGATCGCCAGCCAGACCAACCTCCTGGCCCTGAACGCGGCCATCGAGGCGGCGAGAGCCGGGGACGCGGGCCGCGGGTTCGCGGTCGTCGCGGAAGAGGTCAGGAAGCTGGCCGAAGAGTCGGCGAAAGCCGCCGACCAGATCAATACCCTGATCGGCGACGTCCGGGAGCAGACCGACCGGGCCGTCGCGAGCATGAACTCGGGCACGAAAGAGGTCGACGAGAGCAACCGGATCGTCGCCCAATCGCTCCGCAGCCTGGAGGATATCAGCCGCCTGATCGATACGACGGCGGCGAAGGCGCAGGAAATCGCGTCCATGACCGAGAAGCAGGCGACAGACACCAGGCGGGTCGTCAAGGACATCGAGGAGATGGCGGCCGTGATAGAGCAGAGCGCCGCCGGCGCCGAGGAAGTGAGCGCCTCGTCTGAGGAGACCACGGCGACGTCCGAGCAGGTCTTCGGCATGGCCAGCGATCTGGCGAAGATCGCCGACGAGCTGAAGGCGGAAGTGGGGCGGCTGAAGGTGGAGTGATTTTCCACCGTCCCATCTACGACATATCCATTTTTCTTTTTCGGGCGATGTGACAGCCATGCGTTATTGGTACCAGATGATTATGTAACTATAATTAGTTGCATTAAATTTAATATGTAACATAAGCATATTGCTTCCTCAGCCTTATCAAGGGAGGTCAATTTATGTTACATAAAAGGATTGTAGTTTTAATACTGATGGCGACAGCCATAATCGCTGTCGCCCTGGCCGGATGCACGACACCGACGCCGACGCCTTCGCCGACGGCGACGCCAACACCGGCCCCGACGGCCACGCCGGCTCCGACCGCGGCGCCTACCGGGACTTCAACGCTAACCATCAAGGGCAAGGTCGCCCACCAGCTTGACCTGACGACGAGCACGCTCAGCGGCTACGAGCAAAAGACGATCACCGTCCTGGGCAAGGACAATGTCTCCCAGACCTACACCGGCGTCTCCTATAACAAGCTGCTGGACGACGCGGCCCCGACCGGCGACGCCGCGACGGTGAAGATGACCGGCTCGGACGGCTACAGTAACTCGATAGCGCTGTCCAAGATCAGGGCACAGCCTGACGCAATTATCGCGATAAACGCCGACGGCTCGCTCAAGTCCGTCATCCCCAACGAGTCCAAGGGCGCCTGGGTCGGTAACCTGGTAACTATCGAGCTAGAATAAAAGGAGGAAGAATATCCTCCTATATTCTCCTTTTTCCAGTTATTTAATTATAGGCCATGCTGGCAATGGGTCACAATCCGTTCTAACATGCGTAGCGGAACGCCGGGCGCGGTTAAAGGCCGCAGAGAGCGCAGTTTCCCTTTTTAGATATCGTATAGCGTAAAACCAATAAGAAACTGCGCTTCATGAAAATTGCGTTGTGTTAGTCATTCGCGTAATGATCTGGACATCGTGGCTATAACACAAGGTTCACAAGGTACACGAGGTACACCAAATTTCGGTTAATTGCAGACACTTTCAAGAAGTAGTGTACCTCGTGTACCTTGTGAACCTCGTGTTAATGCTACGCAAGCATATAAAAATTACACCAATGACTATGTCTTATTTGCAATAATGACTCTCGTATTGTTTGTCAGTACCTGAAATGTATAATTGTGTATGCATCTGCGGTCTCTGCGCCAGTCTCTGCGAACTCTGCGAGTATCCAGTCTGCGCATGCCTGGAAAAGGCATACACAAGATAATTATCAGGGGATACGCCCGGGGATTCAGCCATGGATGGGCTCCCGTATCGCAAGATGCTCGCAGAGAACGCAGAGACTGGCGCAGAGAACGCAGAGACGTTATTTAAGTCGGAATATTTTCATCATCTGATACCTGACCCGGGCACCGGTCATCCGCCGACCCTCTGCGGTCGTAAATTGTTCACTGCATATCTTCTTACTGCACCGGAACGACATGGCACATGTACTCGATTATTATGAATCGTGTTTAGTGTAGCACGACCCTTTACCGCAAGCCTTGCATAGCCCGTCCTCGAGCAGGTAATCGGGCACCATTTCGCCGCAGCCCGGACATATCACGGGTTTCCATTGATCGTCCTTGGACGGTATCGGCACCTCGACGCGTTCCCACGACAGTATCGACCGGCCTGCGCCCAGGATTTCTTCCAGGAGCTGCGGGAGCTTATTCTTGGCCCCGAACGCCGTATCGTTGAAATACCATGCGCGCAGGGCGGGATAGCCCTCCGTCCTCCCGGGGACCACAAATGCGCGGACACATTTCGCGATACCTGACCCGTCGTCGCGGCCGATCGCAAGCGACAGCCGGCCGGTGTTGAATAGTAAAAATTTACTGCTGCCGGGGGTACAGCCGGTCAGAATGCCGATCGAGTCGGACAGGCACTTTTTCGTCTCCGCCACTGCGAAAAACCGTTCCCCGGGCTCGGCTTCGAGCTTCTCGAGCGCCAGGTCGATCATGTATGCGCCCAGTATGACGCCGGGTGCCGGGAAGCCGTGGAAACGCACGGCCTCGTCGACGAACCGCCGGATGCGGCCGTCCAGCCGGTGCCGGTCCTCAAGGGCGGCAAACGTCGCCTTCATCTCACATTCCCATGGCGTGTCCATCATTATCCCTCAATAGACCTTCACGGTCGCGATCATGTCCACCCAGTATTCCTGGCTCAGGTCTTTCGCGATGAGCTTGATCCGCCCGCGGACATCCACCAGCAGCACGCCGTCGCCCGTCGCCTCGGCCATCGTCAACGTATTGTAATAGCCGTCCGAGCCGACGATGTCGACGCTGGTGGCTCCCGGTTTCACGCCCGCGTCCTGCAGGACGTACTTCAGCGGCAGCCCCTCGTAGCTGGCGGTACCGTGCGGGTTCTGGATCTCAGGGGCGTTTATGCTGACGAAGTGATCTTTGTAATCATAGATGAAATACTCTTTTTCCGCGGCCACGCTGCCGGTCACCCGGAGAGACAGGCTTTCGGTCTTTTCCGGTAACGGAGTGGCCAATGTCGCGCCGTCTGTGGAAGCCGGCGTGGAGCCCTGTGGCGGCAGGAATGTGACGGCCCCCGCGATCAGGACGATCGACAGCGCGACCAGTACGGCGGCCACCTTTGTGGCGGTGAGCCGCAGGCCTTCCTTCTTATGTGGCTCCCGGCGTAAAATGCCTGCCTCTTCGAGGCTATCCACGATACCCAGGCTGAAGATACCGGCAAACACGACGCCGGAAATAAAAGCCATCACGGTCGCGAGCCCGAAAAGGAACGGGTTGTTGAAGGGAGCGAATACCTGGAAAGTGACCACGTTGGACGCGGTGCCCAGGCCGCCCGCCAGCAGGTAGGAGACCCTCCGGTACTTGCGCAGTGGCCAGAAGCCGATCTCCGCGAACAGGCCCTCGATCAGCGATAATAAGACTACGAACAGCCCGAGCCGGCTGCCCATGAAAAATTCGACGATGCCCTTCATCAGGCCGACCAGGGTCCCGGTGCCCTTCTTGTTGGTGATGCCCAGCACCAGCACGATCCAGATAACGTGTATTCCGCTCAGCGATTCGGCCACCGGGAACCACACCCGGATCGCATTGTAGGCGTCGGCGATGATGTAGCCCATATAGACCGAGAAGATGCCGCCCAGCGCGCCGATGATAGCGATCGTGACCAGGTCCCTGGTCGAGAAATAATACTTATCCTTGCCAGCACCCATAGGACATCAGCTAGCAGTAGGTACACCTGAAGTAATAAATATTACGCCGTTAAGTTACCAATATCGATTACCATCCGATCGTTATCAGCTGGAACTAACCTCGTATGAACCGGGCTAATCCGGGATCTTCCGGCACATGCTTAGCGGTAGCGTCACTACCAGGCCGTGCGCGACGAGCCGCGCGACCTCGTCCCGGTCGCGATGGTCCGCTCGACGTTCGACGGCCTGCCGGCGATTTATTTATACGATCGGTTTGCGGGCGGCGTGGGTCTTGCACGAAGAGCGTTCGGGTTGGACCGGCAGATTTTCAGAGCGGCGCTGGAGCGCGCCACGCACTGCGCCTGCAAGGAAGGCTGCCCGGCGTGCGTCGGCCCGTCGCTCGAAATCGGCGACCGCGCACGAAGCTCCGCACGGGCGCTGCTGGAACGAATCCTTGGGTCATTCAACGCAGAGGCGCAGAGACGCGGAGAATCAGGGATTTGAATTTGAGCAGAAAAACTTCTTTGATTTTCAGAATTATCGATTTTCTGTCCTCTGTGACTCTGCGTTAGAGCCATTGACAGAAAAGATCCAACCATGGCCGGCGAGGGCGCCGGCCCCACATCGCGAAAAACCATGCCCGATCGCATAGCCACTTGCGTTGTGGCGCTGGCGATCCTCCGCAACGATTGCCGGAAAACTTGGGGCACTGGTTATAAAATCCGCCCCTTATCGATGCACCCTCCATGAGGGATGCGTGAGGTTGAATTTTTTCACGCGGGCGTTCATCCGATCGACGGAAATGCCGAGCAGTGCGGCCGCTTGGCGCTGATTCCAGTTTGTTCTTTCCAACGCCTGCACAACCAACGAGCGCTCCACTTCTTCCAGGTCGATGCCGCCCTCGGGCAGGATCGCCGCGCCGCCGCCGGAGCCGGCCGACGCAATCAGGCCTACCTCGCGCAGCGCCGTCTCGTCGACCGTGCGACCGGCGAAGCGGATCGCCAGCCGCTCGACGACGTTGCGCAACTCGCGCACGTTGCCCGGCCACGGGTTCGCCCGCATGATGTCGAGCGACTCGGGAGCGAACTCGGTCGGCGCGAGCCGGTGCTTGTCCGCGAACCGCGCGGCGAAAAACCGCGCCAACGGCGGCACGTCCTCGGGCCGCGCGCGCAGCGGCGGCACCTCGATCGGGTAAATATTGATGCGGTAAAACAAATCCTCGCGGAACCGGCCGGCCTTGACTTCCTCGCCCAGGACCTTGTTCGTCGCGAACAGCAGCCGGCAGTTCACCTTGATCGGCCGCTCGCTGCCGAGCCGATTGAATTGCAGCGTCTCGACCGCTTTGAGCAGACGCGCCTGCGCCTGGGCGCCCAGCTCGCCGATTTCATCGAGAAAGAGCGTCCCGCCGTCGGCCAGCTCGAACTGCCCGCGCTTGCGATTGAGCGCGCCGGTGAAGGCGCCGCGCTCGTGGCCGAACAGCTCGCTCAGGAACATGTTTTCGTCCGGCAGCGCCGCGCAGTTGACCTCGACGAACGCGCCTCGCGCTCGATGCGACGCCTTGTGCAGCGCCCGCGCGACCAGCTCTTTTCCCACGCCGGTCGGCCCCTGGATCAAGACCGCGACATCGCTGGCCGCGATCTGCCGCACCTGCTCCTTGAGCTGCTTGACCCACGCGCTCGCGCCGACGATTTCCTCGAATTCCTCGTAACGGCCCAGCGTCCGGCGCAGCATTTTATTTTCGCTGGCCAGCTCGGCGCGGTCCAAAATGTTCTTCAGGCGCAACACGATCTCGTCGCGCGTCGCCTCCTTGGTCAGGTAATCGGCCGCGCCCTTGCGCATCGCCTCGACGGCCGTGTCGACCGAGTTGATCGACGTGAGCACGACGATCGGCGGCGCCTCGATCTCGCCCGCCTCGGCCTGCCGCGCCACCCGGTCGAGCAGGTCCAGCCCGCTCGCGCCCGGCAGCCGGATGTCGGTCAGCACCACGTCGAAGCGGTCCTCGGCCAGCTTGCCGAGCGCCGCCTCGGCGTCCGCCGTCGCCGTCACGTCGAATCCGCTCGCCGACAGGTTCTTCGTCAGGCGCGCCGCATAATCGCGGTCGTCCTCCACGATCATTACCCGGCAGATGCCTTCATTGGTTTCCATTTAAATCTCCATGAGCCCAACAACCCGCCCGGAAATCTAACACAACCCGAACCACGAAATACACGAAAGACACGCAAACCATTTCAGTCCACTCGGGCCACGAAACACACGAAAGCCACGAAATGGGAGTCGTTGACAGAAATGTTACCCCCCATGGCCGGCGAGGGCGCCGGCCCCACATCGCGAAAAATCATTCCGTATGGAACAGCCCATGGCGCTGTGGCGTCGTCGGCGCCCCCGCCGGCGATCCTTCGCCATGGTTGCCGGAAAACTTCTGCCACGGGCTATAGATACACGGGTTTATTTGCGTGAACTTTGTGCATCGCGCGGCCGGGTCTGAGTCGTCGCGCCGTCCCGGCCCACGCCGAGCCCGCGCATCATCCGGTCGACTTCCTGCATCGTAGCCGGCGTGCCGGTCGTCGGCGTGTCGTCGAATCGGGACGGCCCGGGCGTCTGCCCTTTTTCGAGCTGCGCAAGCGCCAGCCGGTCGCGCACCATCGTGTAGAAATTGCGCGCCTTCTGGTAGGTCACCGTCCCCTTGTGGTGCTGGAAGATCGTGTCGAGAATCCCGTTCGCCTCCTCGTATCGGCCCGCGTAATAGGCTCGCTGGGCCTGATCCAGAAGACCCACGGCCTGCTGGTTCGGATCGGATTGCCTCAGGCGCAGGCCGTCGCGGATCATCCTGTCCAGCTCGCGCGCCTGCTTGAGGAACCCCTCGCCCGGGTTCGTGTTCATAAACAACTGCACGGCGGTGAGCGCATCGACGAGCTGGCCCGTCTCGTACAGATTGAGAATGCGCTTAAGCTCCCGGTCGGCCAGGTCG
>MVRA01000219.1 GCA_002067315.1 Methanocella sp. PtaU1.Bin125
GAGCGCCCGGCCGTCCAGGATGACGTCCCCGTCCTCCGCCTCTTTCACGTCGATCGCCGAGATCCGGTTCAGGCGTTCGGCCAGGGACCGCGTAAAGCCGGGCGGCATGTGCTGGACGATCAGCACGCCGGCGGCGAGCTCCCGGGGCAGCTTCGAGACGACGCGCTCCAGCGCGCCCGGCCCCCCGGTGGACGACCCGATGACGACGACCTTCTTCGACCGGACCAGGGAGGCCTTCAGGGGCACTTTCTCGCGGTCCGGGATCGGCGGCTGGTCCAGCAGCCTGGTGTGGTTCGCCTTGCAGGCCACCCGGATCTTCTCGATGAGTGCCTCTTTGACGTTGCCGATGTCGAGGGAGATCGAGCCCGAGGGCTTGGGCACGAAGTCCACCGCGCCCGCCGAGAGCGCCATGATCGTCTGCCACGCGCCCTCCTTCGTGACGGCGGACAGCATGATCACCGGCACCGGCCGCTCCTTGATGATGGTGCGCAGCGCGGTGATGCCGTCCATCTTGGGCATCTCCACGTCCATGGTAATCACGTCGGGAGCCAGCTCCCGGGCCATGGTGATAGCTTCCAGCCCGTTTTTGGCGACGCCGACCACGGAGATCTCGCCCGGCACGTTAAGCATGTCCGAGACGATGCTCCGCATCAGGATCGAGTCGTCGACCACGAGTACCCTGATCAAGAGGAGGCCTCACGAACCGAGCACTTTCTGGACTTCCTCCAGCACCTTGGGCGCCTGGAACGGCTTGACGATGTAGCCTTTGGCGCCGCTCATGATCGCGCTCCTGACCATGCTTTCCTGCCCGACGGCAGTGCACATGATAACCTTTGCGTTCGGGTCCATGGCCCGGATCTCCTTGAGCGCGTCGATGCCGTTCTTGTTGGGCATCACGATGTCCATGGTGACCAGGTCGGGCTTCAGGTCCTTGTACTTCTGGACGGCGACCGCGCCGTTCTCGGCTTCGCCCGCGATCTCGTAGCCCTTCGGGAACAGGATGTTCTTCAGCAGGGTGCGCATAAAGGCGGCGTCGTCCACGATTAATATCTTAGCCATTTTTTAGCTCTCCTCATTTCTTCTCAACGTTGGTGTTGACGTTGCTCATCACGTCCGTAACGTATTTTACCCCCTTGGGGGTCAGCTCCAGCTCCCGGCGTATCCGGATGACCTTGGCCATCCCCAGGCCCAGAAGCTTGTCGTAAAACGCTTCGATGGTATTATTTTCAATGCCCAGCATCGACTGGATAGTGTTCGAGTCCACGCCGCTGTAGATGAGCGTGGCCACCTGGCTCTCGGTCTCGGTCAGGCGGGCTTCCTCGCCCAGGCTGTTGTACCGCTCGACCAGATCGGACAGGTACTTTTCCATCATGTCCATCGTGCTGTCGGGGCACAGCACCAGGCTGCCGCTCATCTCGCCGTTGTCGAGGTGATCGATGGCCAGCACGCGGCGCTCTTCGCCGCTCAGCTTGCGGACTTCCCGGTTGATCTTGGTGATGTTGTTGAGCCCGATCCGCAGCTGCTTCTCCTTCGCCATGAACCAGATCGATTTCTGGGTGGCCAGGAGCAGCCCCCGCTCCCACTTCGGGTTCGTCACCAGCACGCCGCCGCGGCTGGCGGGCGAGATGTAGTAGATGCCCGTCTTGAACGAGTCCGTGATGAACTGGACGAAGTATCGCCGCAGGCTCTCCAGCGTCTTCGGCGCGGCGGACATCGCGCAGGAGAGGAACTTGCCGTTGTTGTAGCGGGTCAGGTACAGCACGTGACGGGCGCCGGCGGGACGTTCCTCCACGTCCTCCAGCCCCTTGAGCGGAAAGTCGTAGTTCATCGTCCCCGAGGTCAGCCGGATGTGCGTGTTCGTGATAGTCAGCAGGCCGCCCTTCAGCCACATTTTTTCCTCGGGCTGCGCATCCTGGTTCACCGGATAGATGAAGTCGACGTTAGTCCTTCCTACGTATGTGGAAGCGGTGGTACCTGCGTTTTCTGCCATGTTTTCGACCTGCATGCGCGATGAGACAAGGCAATCCGCGATGTTGCCTAAGCTTAGCAATAGGCTGTTTCGATAGAATAGATTAAAAATATTTTGTGAGACATATCGAATTATTTAAACGGAATTACAAAATAGAATGTCTCTGTTTACCAGAAAATACTATTAAAAGGTTGATTTCATAATTATGGAATAAAATAGCAGTGCGATCGTGCAGCCCGGCGGCCCGTAATCGCCTGACAGGTACGCCATGGCCGTACGCGCGCATGCCCATAGCTACGAATCGATTCGCGCCTTAAACAATCTTTTTATAGCAACCGGCCAGATTTAAAGTGACCGGTATGATAACGATAAAGGACCTGACCAAGGTCTATGATGGCGTACGGGCGGTAGACGCGGTGAACCTCACCATCGAGAAGGGCGAGGTCTTCGGGTTCATCGGCCCCAACGGCGCCGGTAAAACGACCACTATCGGCATGATGGTGGGTCTGATCGAGCCGACGGCGGGCAGCTGCTTCATCGATGACATCAATGTCACCCGTAACCCGCTCCAGGCCAAGCGCATCACAGGCTACCTGCCTGACGGTGTGGGATTCTATGGCAACCTCACGGGGAGGCAGAACCTGAAGTATTTCTCGCGGTTCTACGGCATGAAGGACGCCGACGCCAACGCCCGGATTACCGGCCTGCTGGACCGGGTCGGGCTGGGCAAGGTGGAGAAGCCGGTGGGCGCCTACTCCCGGGGCATGAAACAGCGGCTGGGGCTGGCCCAGGCGCTCCTCAACGACCCGGAGTACGTGTTCCTGGACGAGCCCACGAACGGCCTGGACCCCGAGGGCGTCATCCAGTTCCGGGAAATCATCAGGG